>NZ_LNDJ01000014.1 GCF_001444505.1 Psychrobacter piscatorii
AGCTCGTCTTGACGTTCCAGATAGCTATCGGCAATTTTATGCAGTAGTGCACTGCGCTCACTCAATGAGACTTGACGCCAGTCTTGATAGGCGTTGTCAGCCTGCTCGATGACTTGCTGGATGTCTTGTTCAGTGGCGGTAGGGTAAGTGGCTTCTAGTTCGCCAGTGGCTGGATTGTTGATTTGATAATCGCTCATATTTTTTCCTTATTTTTAGCGTGTTTTTGGGTTTAAAATCCATTTTTGGGTTTATGCTTATACTTTCAGTTGCTAATAAGTGCGATTTATTATGGTTCATTCTATGCCAAGCGGCGTGTTTTAGAGTGACGCTTTGGTTACAGGTTGTTGCTGGGTAATACAATGAATATTACCGCCGCCATAGACAATCTCTTTTGTGCGTACTCCCACTACTTGATGCTGCGGAAAGATTTTTTCAAAGTGCACATACACCAATGACTTATTAGGCTCGTGTTCTGTAACTTTAAACTGAATACTCATCTTAATACAGATTGAAAATGCCACTTCCATTGCTGGAAATGGCATTTTTTTGCTTAATATATCTCATCATGACTGAGATTAGCTCCTGCACAGATAGAGGTAGGCAGTCAGCTTATGACTTTTGATCAGCGTCAGGTGCTTCTGATTTGATATCTACTTTTGTTGTTTCTTCTACTTTTATTTCATCTTCTATTTCTGGCGATTCCGCTTTACTTGCTTTTTCTTTGATCAATTTGACTTTTGGGCGTTTGGGGATGGGTTCGACATGTTTGACCGCCGCACCAAAGGCAGGTTTATAGGTTTTTTTAAGGCTTCTTTTGATTCTTCGTACGGCGAGCGCATCGGCCTCAGCCTGTTCTTCTGCCAGCGCAGTAACGTACAATCCTTGGTATACCGCGATTGTCTTTTCGATCATCTCACGCATGGTGAATTTGTTGGTCATCTCAGGTCGCGTCACACTTTCTAATTGATTGCGCACCGCTTTACATAACGAGTTGGCATTGTGTTCTTTTACCAAACCTTGCGGATAGAGCGGTTGTAAGATTTCGCTAAAGGCGGCTTTATCCCAGCCAATGACAGGTGTGCCCAAATGAATCGCTTGCAGGGCATTAATGCCGATCGATTCTGGCTCATTGGCAAGTGCCATAACGATATTGGCCGCTGAGAGCCATTCACGCATGTCATTACGCTTGCTACCCACATAAGTAATGCGCTCAGCCAACCCCAGACTGTGAGTACGTTGACGAAAGTCTTCATGAGCGACATCACCATCTTTATAATCATCGTCCATAATGATGACATGAATATTGGGAAATTGCTCTTGTAGATTGCCCAAGATATCAATCAGCCACTCTTGACCATACTCATTGCCAATGACCGTTGGAAATACGAGCCACTTCTTGTGCTCAAGCTCAGGATATTCCGCAAAGGTATGACGCAACCAATAGACCGATGGATTGTGCCGATAAGGATAGCGCCGAGTATCGATGCCGCGGTAGATACGCGTGATGACTTTCGGATCGACCTCTTCACGGCGTAGGCCTTTTTTTAGGTATTGGGTGACACTATCAGATACAGTGATAATTGTATCGACATTGAGTAGGGCTTGAGAGTATTTATTGATGGGATAAAACCCATACATGGTTGAGACCAGCTTTGGGAAACGTTTCACGCGCGCACGGCGCAATGCTAAATGTAATATCCATGCAGGGGTGCGCGAATGTACATGAATGACATCAGGCTCATACTTCTCAATCAAATGCCGCAGTGCTGAGACTTGCAGCAATGACAGCCACGATTTTTTGTTCATGTGGACTTGATGATAGTGATTGCCATCACGCTTGAGCCGTCTGACCAAGTCATTGCTCTCATCAGCGCTAGAAACAATGATCGAGGTATGCCCGTTTTTGACCAGTGCGCGCCCAAGATGAAAAATACCGCGCTCGGATTCATCATGCTTCAAAGACGACAGTAGGCGCATCACTTTCATAATAACATAGGTCACAGGTTAGGAGGATCAAGCTGCTATTGTCAGTTAAAAGCGCATAAAACTCAACCATCAAGATAAAAGATGGCGTCAGATATGTGGCTTTCCAGCAGATATGAGCATAATTCTCTTGGCTCAAAACTACTCAAATGTATTTAGCGGCGTTTTTGTAGATGCTCAGCGTTGGGCAATACTTGTTTTTCACTGAAGTATTTCCAATATCGCTGCGGTAGATATTGCCTGTGTAGCTTGGGATTTTTGCGCTCCTTGATATTGACGTTGGTAAAGTAGCCTTGCCAAAACTTTTGATAACGCTGCTCATCAGGGCTATGAATGCTGGCAGGATTGCGTAGTACCGCATCATCGAGGTCGGTGATGGTTTGCAGGGGTGCAGGACGAGTAGGCGTGCTATTACTTTTATCATAATAAATGCCGTAGCCGCGTGTCAGATCATAAATCGCCCAGTGCTGATCTTGATAACGTTGGCGAAAATGCTCTCCGATTAGTGGCAAGACATTAAAATCAGGCTCGACCCGTGCAAAATAAATATCATCGTTCGTGTGCTCAAAACGTACAAAGGCCTCCATGCGATGCTTTTCACGGCCGACGGATTTGACCGTCTGTACCAGCTCTAACACATCCAAGTGACCAAGATCTTGCATAATGTGACGGCTAGGGTAGTCAATGGCATACTTAACCACACGAAACAAAGTGGTGCCGATATCGTCCTTTTCTGACAAAAACCCCCACAAAATATTGCGCATACCTGAGCGACCAAGCAAGCTATTGAGCTTTACCAGTACGCGCTCTGCATGGTCTTCATTGGTTGCAACACCAGTTGCTTGAGCAATCAAGGAAGGTATATAACAGTCTTGGGCGGTAAGTTTGAGTGAGGCATTGTCTTGCAATCGATTGGCATAGACATAAAACACTGCACTGAGCCAGCCCTCAAAGCTTGGCTCATACAGCACAATGCTGGGCGCTAACTGACCGATAGTATAATTGTCGTTTTGCACAAGTGCTGACATGGTTTATCCTGAAACGATGTGAAATGTATTTTGGCTCGTCATAAAATGTATGTAAGTATTGTCAAATGCTACTGGTGGATATTTTTCTTGCATGCTGTTCGCATCGCGTGACAGAGGCTGCAAAAAATATCACCAGTAGCGCTACCTTTTTATTTTATCGATTTTAGGGCGTGTTGAACATTCGACCATG
>NZ_LNDJ01000015.1 GCF_001444505.1 Psychrobacter piscatorii
ACCAAATAAGTAGAACTAAGCTGCCATTATACTATCGATATCCTTCCAATTTTCTTACATCTCTGCGAGTATAAGCCTTATCTGTTTGCTCAAACAAAAAAGCCTAACACCACTTTTCATCGTGGCATTAGGCTTTTTTTATATCTTTTTTATATTAAAAAGAAGTACGGCGATAGTGACGGTATTCAGGTAACCAAAAGTTTGCCTCTATTCGGCGTTGTAAGTTTTCCGCGGTATCAGGTAGTGCCAGCTTATCTTCAACCGCTTGCACTGCTACGGCATAGGCTATTTTTTCACTAATCTCTCTGATCACTTTAATTGGCGGTAGTATAGCACCCGGTGCTTTTTGGTACTCCATAGAGATATCTGCAAGGGCTTGGCTTGCCGCCATTAGCATATTATCACTAATACTTGTCGCCTGAGCCGCCAAAACGCCAAGACCGATGCCTGGGAATATATAGCTGTTATTACACTGAGACACCTCAAAGGTCTGGCCATTGAAGGTCGTAGGAGGAAAAGGACTGCCTGTTGCAATGATGGCTTTGCCACGACTCCAGTTCATCACTTCTTGCGGTGTTGCCTCAACACGAGTTGTTGGGTTTGACAGCGGTAATACAATTGGATGTTCCGTATTGGCGCATAACGCTTCGATGACCTCTTGGGTAAACAGACCTTTTTGGCCACTGACACCGAACAATACCGTCACACCGCCTTGCTGAACGACTTGTGCCAAACCGAGCTTGTTGCTCTTGTCCCAATGCGCAATGTCTGATTCTTTTTGTACCAATGGTACTTGGAATTTTTGTAGCTCGGTCATGCTGTCGGTCAACAGACCATAACGATCCACCATAAATACTTGGCTACGTGCTTGCGCTTCAGTCAACCCTTCACGCTGCATTTGGCGAACAATATGTTCGGCGATACCACAACCTGCCGAGCCTGCGCCCAAAAACGCGATTTTTTGCTCGCTTAATTTTTGACCTTTATTCAAGCAAGCAGCAATCAAGGTACCGACCGATACCGCAGCTGTCCCTTGGATATCATCATTGAAACAGCATAGCTGGTCACGATATTTATTCAATAATGGGGTGGCATTTTCCTGTGCAAAATCTTCGAACTGCAATAACGCTTCTGGCCAACGGCGTTTAACGGCTTGAATGAATAAATCCACAAATTCATTATACTCATCACCAGAGATACGTGGGTTTCTCCAGCCCATATACATAGGATCGTCAAGGAGCTGTTGATTATTGGTGCCGACATCTAACAAGATTGGTAAGCAATAGGCTGGGCTAATACCACCGCACGCCGTATACAAAGACAACTTACCGATTGGAATGCCCATACCGCCAATCCCTTGGTCTCCAAGGCCCAATATACGTTCGCCGTCAGTGACAACGATCACTTTGACGTTTTGTTTGGTGGCATTTTGCAATATATCATCAATTTGATGGCGTTCAGCATATGAGACAAATAGCCCCCGTTTACGGCGATAGATTTGCGAGAATTTTTCACACGCTTGACCAACTGTCGGGGTATATATGAGCGGCATGATTTCTTCAATGTGCTGCTCAACCAAATGATAAAACAAGGTTTCATTGGTGTCTTGAATATTACGCAAATAGATATGCTTGTCCATATCACTCGTGAATGAGCGCAGCTGATGATAAGCACGCAATGATTGCTCTTCAATCGTCTCAATATTATGCGGTAGTAACCCAGTTAAATTAAAGCTATTGCGCTCTTCTGCTGAGAAGGCACTGCCTTTATTGAGTAAAGGGGTCTCTAAAAGAGCGGGGCCAGCAACGGGAATATATAAGGGACGCTTATTTGACATGATAAAATATTCTTCTTAAGGGCATATGAATGAAAACTGTATTAGGGCTGCATTATACATAGCATCGACTGCTATTTAACAATATGTAACAAATTCAATTTAAATATGTATTTTTTAGAGATGTTCATCATTATGCATTCCATCCTGATTCGCATCCAATCGCTGACAACATACAATTGTCTTGATAAACAATTGCCCAATTGATGTAGCGGATATATACTTCTATAAAAGTATATATTTGTAAGGGAGGCTAAATTGTTTATTAATCATAAAAGATGTCCGAAATGTGATACTAGTCTCAAACGTTCTGATTGGAGCTGTAGCCATTGTGGTAACCAAAATTTGACGAATTGGATGCTCACTTTGCCTATGTGGGGCATTGGAATTTTTATCTTCATCATGGTTATTCTATTGATGATTAGCAATTTTTGTAGTGCTGAGATGTTCCGGTCATTTAGCAAGAGTTATGGTGTTATGTGCTGATTATAGACATAAAAAAGCCCAGCTATTGATATAGATGGACTTTTATTTATCAAGTAGCTCATATCTATCGAGTGACTAAAGATGACTAAATAAAATCCATGTACCGATGGCAATTAGCATCACACCACCAAATACCTCAGCTCTGTGACCGATTATGGAGCCCAACACCTTTCCTAACATCACCCCTAGCGTGACCATTGTCGTAGTCGCTAGACCAATTAGACCTGCCGCCAGCAAAATATTGACCTTGACAAATGCTAGGCTCACACCGACAGCCATGGCATCGATGCTCGTACCAAATGCAGTCAAAGCAAGTTTAAAAAAAGAATGTCTTGATAGCACTTCTATCGTTTCATCACTTGGCTTCAGTCCCTCATATAGCATGTGCAGACCGAGCGCAAAAAGTATGACAAACGCGACCCAATGATCCCATGCCTCAATAAAAGACGCATCTATAAAGGATGTGGCAGAGTGACCAATTAACCAACCAATAATCGGCGTGATCGCTTCAATGGTGCCAAAAATAATACCCATTCTGAAGGCTTCGGTAAAACGAGGGTTTTTAAGAATTGCTCCTTTACTGATTGCCACAGAAAAGGCATCCGTAGACATAGAAAAAGCAAGTAGTAGAAGTGCGATAGGATTCATGTGATTTTCTCTGGTCGAGTATAGAGTCCACGACATAGCCACACCCCCGACCTGCAGTGTAGATATATCGATGGTCTCGCCAACCGAGAGGTGTTCGCACCATGGCATGTGGCCAAGTATGTTGATACGAACGCTTTCGCAGTACGAAAGCAGGGGTAATCCCCCCAATAAATAAGAACA
>NZ_LNDJ01000016.1 GCF_001444505.1 Psychrobacter piscatorii
GCCATCCTATCTAGGGTGGCTTTTTTTATGGGGTGTGAATGAGGAGAAGGGGTTAAATACTAGGGTTTTTCTCTCATTTGAAAAAATAAATTCCAAAGCTATAAATTACAAGGGCTGCTTCATATATAGTAGATTAAAGATTTGCTTATAGATAGCTATAACCCTTATTATATAATGGCAGGATTTTAAAAATAAAAACACAATAACTTAAATCGGAGTAAATAATGATTACCCATGTACCTGATGTGACTTTTAAAACTCGTGTTCGTGATGAATCTATCGGCGGAGACAACCCATTTAAATGGTATGACTTAACCACAGATGAGTTATTTGCCAATAAAAAAGTGGTGGTTTTCTCTCTACCAGGTGCCTTTACGCCAACGTGTTCGATCAGCCATCTACCTCGTTATGAAGCGCTTTACGATGAATTTAAAGCATTAGGCGTAGACGAAATCGTTTGCATTTCTGTCAATGATGCCTTTGTCATGTACCAATGGGGCCTGAAGCAAAACCGTGAAAACGTTTTCTTGCTTCCTGATGGCAATGGTGAGTTCACTCGTAAAATGGGCATGCTGGTTGATAAGAGCAATCTTGGCTTTGGTATGCGTTCATGGCGATATTCGATGTATGTCGATAATAAAGAAATCAAAAAAGTGTTTAAAGAAGCGGGTTTTGATGACAACTGTCCAACAGATCCATTTGAAGTATCAGATGCAGATACCATGTTAGAATATCTGAAAAGTAATGCTTAATCACAATTCTTAAGTGTGTTGACGTTTGACTGGTATCATCAGGCGTCGATAAATACTTGAATGCTGAAGCTCAAATACTGTTGAACTGCTTAATCCTTAAGTATAAGGGCTAAGCAGTTTTTTTTATGTTTTCTACAAAAATTTTGGCAATATTAAAAGAAATACCTAAGATAGTGTTAAATATGAGGCGCGAAAGCGGGTATTTATGACATAAATAATGTCATTTCTGAGTAATTATAAAAATGACGATAAGATAGCATTTATTGCATAAGAAAAATAAAGGGAGAAGCGGTGTTTATTATAAAGAAATTAGCAATCAATACATCAGAGCGGCAACAAGCGCTTCAAGCCATTGCAAATATCGAAGCGCTCGTACAGCCGCACGACGCATGGACTGAGCAGACGTTGGCTGAGATGCTCGCGCAAGATAGTATACATATGCTCATAGTTTATAAACAAGAAGATAAAGCCGATAATAATAAAGTCATTGGCTACTGCCTCTATCAAGTGATTTTTGAGCAAGCAGAGATTTTGCGTATTGGCACGCATCCTGATTATCAACGACAAGGCATTGCTTCACAAATTATTGATAAGTTGCATGAAGTATTGCAGAGTAATCAGGTGGAAAATTTGTTGTTAGAAGTACGAGCAGACAATCATGCTGCGATAGCGTTATATGAAAAGCAAGCATTTGCAGCCATTCATAGACGCAAAGGTTATTATAAGTCACCGAATCAGTCCGCAGTTGATGCACTCATTATGCAACATGTCTATGGTGAGTGAAGAGAGTAAATTCTCAAGTGATAAGCGTGGTTTCTTTAAAGATAAATTATTTATCTCAACCAACGTTATCGTGTTTAACTTGATGGTATTTTCTTTTTACAGATATTAGTGTCTAATTGATAATTGCTGTCTGCTTTCATCCGTGCAAGAACATCTATACGCTCGCTCAATAACTCTACCATCACGCTTATATTGGCTTGCTGTTTCCTGACTTGTTCTAGCTTTTGCTGAGTCAGCATGAGCTGCAAATCAATATCCAATTGACCATCGTAATAATCATTTAAGCTGTTTTTGATTTCAGTAAGGGTGAAACCAATGGCTTGCGCGCTTTTGATTAGCTCAATACGTTCGACGCACTCGGGATGAAACTCAGTATATAAACGTGAGCCTGCTTGACGCTTACGTGACCTTAATAGGCCCAACTGTTCATAGTGACGCACGGTGTCTTTGGTTGTATTGGCTTTTGCTGCCAGCTCTCCGATTAGCAGAAATGAGGTATCAAGCGCCATAAAATTCTCTTAACTCTTTAGCTTTTGTAGATTTGATGATTGATGCTGCCAAGGATTTGCTGTATCGAGAAGGGATACGGCCAATGGTTTATGAAAATTATTGTGCCAATTGATGGAGCGACTGCTTATTAAGCGGTCTAATTGAGCAAGAAAGTCAGGACGCGGTAGAGTAGTGGCACCCAAGCTCATGAGATGATCATTAGGTAACTGGCAGTCGACAAGTGCAACATGACTTTGCTCACATAATCGCATCAGCCCCCAAAACGCGAGTTTTGACGCATTAGAGGCACGATGAAACATGGATTCGCCAAAGTAGATGCCATTTATTTTTAGCCCGTACAGTCCACCAATGAGCTGACCTTTTTCGTTCCACACCTCAATGCTATGGGCAAAGCCCTGCGCATGCAGTTTGGTATAAGCCTCAATCATCTCTTCATGAATCCAAGTGTGTTCGCCTTCGGGCAGGTCATTATTAAGACCATCGCTACGCGGCAGGCTACAGGCATGTATGACGTCATCAAAAGCTTGATTGAGTGTTAGTTGCCAACGCGTGCGACTTGCTTGCTTGCGCAGTGACTTACTCGGTTGATAATCAAATGGGACGATCACACAACGCGGCTCAGGACACCACCAAGCGATAGGCTCATCTTCATTGAACCATGGAAACAGTCCTTGTGCATAAGCAGATATTAATGTATCGGGTGCAAGATCGCCACCCATCGCGACAATACCAATGCCATCAGGATCGATAGAGATAGGATCAGGAAAGTCATAACGCCCAAGACTTTGTAAAGTCTCAGGCGTGATGTATTGATCATGATCGCCGTGCTGCGCAAAGTTATTCATTTAGTCTTCTTGATCAGCAGTCAGCGTTGACGCATAGGTATGGTCTTTCGCCGTTGCCTCACCGATAGCATCCAAATATTTCTCAGCATCCAGCGCTGCCATACAGCCAGTACCAGCAGAGGTAATGGCTTGACGATAGACATGATCAGCCACGTCACCTGCGGCAAACA
>NZ_LNDJ01000017.1 GCF_001444505.1 Psychrobacter piscatorii
TGCTTATTTCAAGTTGAGAGTGGGGTAATATAGAGTCATCTATATTGCTTCGGTCTTACGAGTTACGTTGATTATTGAATAGATGCGCTTTTAACGGTCTTTTTTAGCCACCGTTAGACCGTTATAGGTTTGCGCGACTGGCATCACTTCCAAACGATTGACATTGATATGCGCAGGCGACTCAATCAACCACAGTAATATATCGCCGATATCTTCACCTGTCATGGTCTTAAAGCCATCGTAGACTTTAGCTGCTTTATCGTCATCACCATGGTAGCGCACGTTTGAAAACTCAGTACCCGCGACTACGCCCGGTTCGATATTGGTCACGCGTACCTGCGTACCGACAAGGTCAGCACGTAAATTTAAGCTGAACTGTTTGACAAACGCTTTAGTTGCGCCGTACACATTGCCACCAAAGTATGGCCAGCTACCGGCGATCGAGCCGACATTGATGATATATCCGCTATCGCGCTCGACCATGACTGGCAAGACTGCATGAGTCAATGACATTAGACCTTTAACATTGGTATCGACCATGCGCATCCAATCATCGAGACTGGCTTTGTGAGCAGGCTCTGTACCCAGCGCCAATCCTGCATTATTAACCAAGACATCAATGTGTTTAAAGTCATCAGGCAAATCAGCAATGATTTGCGGAATAGAATCCGTATCGCTCACATCCATAATCACAGGTAAAAAGTTCTCACCTAAAATCTCTGCTAAAGCATTCAGCTTATCGATACGTCTAGCGCAACCAATCACGCGATGACCATTAGCCACCAAACGCTCTGCCAACGCTTTACCAAAACCCGCGCTCGCTCCTGTAATCAATACGTTCATGATCTATCCTTATTATTGATGATGTCTGCTGTTGCCATAATTTTGATGACGGCTTTATTTACCCTAATGAGATTTATCTATTTGATAATTGCTTACCAAAAATCTTATCGCCCGCATCGCCTAGACCTGGGATGATGTAGCCGTGCTCATCCAAATGGCTGTCTAACGCAGCGGTATAGATAGTCACGTCAGGATGTGCTTCGTTTACCAAGCGTACGCCTTCAGGGGCCGCCACCAATACCAATGCTTTGATATTAGTACAGCCATTTTTCTTTAGCATCTCGATGGTCGCAACCATTGAGCCACCCGTAGCTAGCATTGGATCAATGATTAGCGCAGGACGCTTGTCCATGTGGCTCACAAATTTTTCAAAGAATGGTACTGGCTGCAGCGTTTCTTCATCACGCTGCAAACCGACCACAGAAATCTTAGCAGTAGGAATTAGATCGAGCACCCCATCAAGCATGCCAATACCTGCACGCAAAATCGGCACGATAGTCGCAGTCTTACCAATGATTTGCTCACCCGTGATTTCGCCGCACCAGCCCTGCATTGGGAAGGTCTCAATTTCAAAATCACGGCTTGCTTCATAAGCCATCAAGCGTGCAAGCTCTTTAGTCAATGTACGAAATTTATAAGTACTGCAGTCTTTTTCGCGCATGAGGCTGAGTTTATGACGGACCAATGGATGATCAATGACCGTAATGTTTAAATCGTTGTTTAAATCACTCATAAGTACTCTCTTGGTTTTTTGTCTGATGCGTGCGCAGTCATTGCGGTTGCTATTAATATAAAAAGATACAAACACTTACCCCACTTTAACTCTGTTTGGTCTCATTGATAGTAAAATAAAAACCTCAATGACCATGCAAATCAAATAAACGTGCTACTTGTATAAGAGTGGAATGTCACCAAAAGTGCTCAGTTAGACACTCACAATTGGCAGCCAAGCCTAACCCGCTCAGGCTAAGCGACTATATATTGTCGTACTATTTGAATCGACTAAGTTTGACTGTATAAAATTATCATAAGTGCAGTAGTGTTTAGGCTTGCTATGATAACAAAAAAACCGCTTTTCTGATGAAGAATATCATGACTATAAAACCATCAAGCACCCAAAAAGACGCTAATAACAAGGCTAATAACGAGATAGTAGCAACCGAGAGCTCATCAGGAGAAATTGAAAATCATCCTTTTGCGCCTGTTTTACCACCAAATGCGACTATCATGATGATGGGTACGTTTCCGCCGACTAGCGATAAATGGGCAATGAGCTTTCACTATCCCAATTTTTATAATGATATGTGGCGTATCTATGGCCGGGTATTTTTTGATGATGCTGACTATTTCAGAATAGGGGATGAGAAGCGATTTGATCCTGAGCGCATTCGAGATTTTATGTTTGAACGTGGCATCGCTTCTTGCCCAACGGTCAAGCAAGCCATACGTGAAACAGGCAACGCCTCGGATAAAAACCTAACAGTCGTCACGCCAGTTGATCTAGATGTTATTTTGCCGCAAGTGCCAAAGGTTGAGACTTTATTCACAACAGGAGGCAAAGCAACCGAAGTGCTACTTGGGTTATTAGATGAGCCAATTGCCAAATCAAAACATCCAAAAACCAATCAAAGTATGGATTACCCTTATCAGTGGCAAGACAGCAACCAAACCAATATGGTTAATGACTTAACTTTATATAGGCTGCCTTCTACCTCGCGCGCTTATCCGCTATCGTTGGATAAGAAAGTCGCTGCATATAAGGCGTTTTTTGAAAGAATGGGTAAGTTGTAAAGTAAAAATAGAGAAATGGTTGCACTAATCGAAGGTAAAGCTCAAAGATAGTAAAACGCATCTATCTACTGGAACTAAATATTTTTGCTAGGATAAAACATAATCAAGAGCACATATCTACTCATCTCTAGTGCATCAAAAATAACCAACTCCAACCCATTGAAAAAACTACC
>NZ_LNDJ01000018.1 GCF_001444505.1 Psychrobacter piscatorii
GTACCACTTTTAATATTGATTGACTATGGATAAACAACGGTCTGGTTTTTTAGAATGATAACGCTTGATCGTCAACCTGAGAGATAAGATCAAAGGAGAAACTAACGAGGTAAAGTAAATTGCTGATTTTTATTAAAAAAGCGTCGATAAATCAGTAAGGCGCTAATCGTACAGCCAAGCGTACTACTTACACATATCAAAAACATCGTCACTATCTGATAGCGTACCGCTTGAGTGGGGTCGGCGCCAGCCAGTATTTGCCCCGTCATCATACCGGGCAAGCTGACAATACCGACGACCAACATGGAGTTGAGCGTTGGGGTCATGCCATTTGTGATTGCGGCACGAATCTGCTCATGGACGGCCTCAAATGGTCGAGCTGAAAGACTCAGCATCATCTCGATACGCCCTTGCTGCTCATGAAAAGTTTCAATCAGCTGATTGCTCGTTAAGGAGATGGCAGTCAAAGAGTTGCCTAGTATCAGGCCCAGTATAGGAATAATAAATTGCGGCGTATACCAAGGCTGCACTCTTAGGATAACGATCATCGCTATTGCAGTGACCAGTGTCGCTGAGGTGCCGACGGCTATTAGCGTATCGGTTAGCAACCCTTTATAGCTGCGTTTGACACGATTTTTGGCAGCACTCCCTGCAATCAGAGTCATGATGGTCAAAATCAGCAGGACCTCATACCACTGCTCACGGGCAAAAATCCATGCCAGTATCAGACCGATAAAGCTCAGCTGCACGATTGTACGAACAGCGGCCATTAAGAGTGTGCTCGTCAGCTTCAAACGCAGCTGCCATGATATGAGTAATACGATGATAATCAGACCGCTGGCAAGCGCAATATCACTGTAAGTTAAAAATACTTGCATATGATTCATACCGTTGATGGGGCTCATTATAAAGGAAGGCAGTAATGTCATGAGCACGATGTAATGAAGGTTTCGAGCAAGTTTTTGAGCATCATATCGTGCCCTAGAGCGCTTCGGTTAGTACACCTGCTTGCATATGCCAATGTCTACTGGCCAATGACATAATCTCTTTGGTATCGTGAGTTACCCATAATAACGAGCGCTGCCTGTTGGCCTGCAACCATCTCATCAGCAAGCTGACCAACTGCGCTGAGGTGTCGATATCTAGCGCGGCGGTTGGCTCATCTAGTAATAGTACTCGCGGATTGAGTTGTAGTAGGCGTAAGGTATTGACCAGCTGACGCTCACCACCCGATAAGTGGTTGGCCTCTTGTTGCAAAAAGTCTGCATTTTTATTCAAAGACGCAAGTTGGGTCAAATGCCAGTTTATATCAAAACTTTGGGTCTGATGCGCGTCTAAAGCATAAGGCATCTTTAAATTATCAAGGACATTGCCCTCTAACAGCTGTGGCTGTTGAGCAAGCAGCGCCACTTGCTTGCGCCAAGTAATTGGCGATGTGGCGTGAATGCTTTCATCTCGCTGATGTGGCGTGGCATCACTACGCAAATGAATATCACCAGTGCTCATCGGCAACAATCCTGCCAGCACCCGCAAAAGGACAGATTTGCCACTACCAGAAGCCCCTGTCAACACGGTGATTTGTCCTGATAGTAGCTTGCCACTCGCACCGTTTATCAATATGCGGCTATGAGGCGATAGTCCATCAGATAGCGCATTTTTTTGTCGCTTATTTAACCACCTTTGATAGAGTTTATGCGGTACAAAGATTTTTGTCTGTTCACCACTACTATGCTTAGGATTATCGCTACCGACTACCGGCCTGCCATGCACCCAGAGATTATTAAATTCAAGCAAGGGTCTATCAGGATCAATGCGCATAGCGTTCTACAGTCGCTCGTTCGTTTGCTCACTAATGGCTTGTTCAATGGCATCTCGTAATTCTTTTGGTACACGGATAGGTCGCATGGGTGTGGTATTTACTGCGTTGTCAGGTTGAGCGTTATTTGTTTCGTTATTAGCCATTGGTTCTGGCTTAACGAGGTTTTGTACACAAGCAATGACGATTTTGGTGCTACTTAATATCTGGCTACTAGTTTTGTCTGATGTGCTGCGATGAATGCTTTGATAAAATATGATGCTAGCAGGCTTTAGCTCTACTTTATCGATACGTACAGAGATGACTTCATCTAAGAGAATGGCTCTCTTGTATTGTAAATCCGCCTGACTCACGACAAAATGCTGTATGTCGCCATCATCAGTTTGCAAAAAGTATCCGTTTAAGCCCAGTTTGGTAAACCAATCACGGCGGCAGTTTTCAAAAAACACCAGATGGTTGGCATGATAAACGATGCCGCCTGCATCCGTATGGTTGATGTAGACGTTATAATCTTTAGCAAATAGTGGTTCCATATTATTCACGGCTGTATTTTTATGCTCAGTTGTCGTCATAAGGGTGCTCAGTATTTTTGATAAAGGTTGTTTGGCGAACGTAATTTATATATGTGGGTAAATAAGAAACCCAACAAAAAATAGTCTCTATTAGACCTCTTGCAAAAGTCATAGGTTAAGCTCGGAATTAATGATACCAGCAAACAGCTTCA
>NZ_LNDJ01000019.1 GCF_001444505.1 Psychrobacter piscatorii
CAACAGCTATGCCGATAGAATCATTCGTAGCATGCTGCAGAATAAGGGTGCTAAAAGTAATAAGCTATTGAAAGATTATCCGTTTTTGGCAAATGATGAGGTTTGGGACGATATTTTCTCTGTGGTTGTAGAGACATTTAAAGATGAAGCAAATGGTTTGAATAGTTAGAACAAACTCTGCTATACGCAGGAAAGTCTGCCTTAATAATCAAGCTCAAGCTAGTATTTGTGTCATCGTTACGATAATGATTCGTTTATAAAAGATTCGGCTAAAATACTGTCACCTGAAACGTAATCAATATTTTTCTTACTTAAACAGAATATATTAGAGGAACTTTGATAACAGACAATTTTTATTTGACAAGGTTATTACAGATCCTCAAAATAATTTTGAGTATTTGAGTATTTGAGTATTTGAGTATTTGAGTATTTGAGTATTTGAGTATTTGAGTATTTGAGTATTTGAGTATTTGAGTATTTATTTAGCTATACAGCTATCAAATGACGCGAGCACTTAGCTGTAGCTTGTATTTCAGAATAACTACGCCCAGATTTCAGAAGGCTAGCGATAATCTTACGCTTCTCGGTATCTTTCCTACGTCCTGAATATTTACTTTCTACCTTAGTACGAGAAATACCTTACATCTGACGGTTACGTCGATCTTCATAGTCCTTTCTAGCAATAGCAGCGAGCATATAAAGCATCATCGAATTGATGGCCTGTAATACGCTGCTCATAAATTCAATGCTGCTATCAGATTGAGGCGTTATATAAGAGGTCGGTAGCTCTTCTGATACTACCGCCAGCTTCTTTTCTAATAGCATTCTTTTGAGAGTATCCCAATCAGCTTGGTTTAAACGTGCTAAGCGGTCAATCTGCTCAACCAAATTATATCGCCTTCATGGGCATCATTTATCAGTTACATTAACTGTGGACGTATTAAAGTTGCGTCTGACTCGTTTTCAACATAGAAGGCGGCAATTTTGTGACCATGATCAGCAGCAAGCTATATGAGCTCACTTTTGGCACGCTTGGCATCTTGATCTTTGATTGGCGCTCTATGCTCTGATAAACATAAACACCTAAAATAGTCTGTTATAAGTAGTTCCATTATTGCAGTCTATTATAAGTAGACTATTAATTGATTAAGAGACCTGTTTTGATAGTGCCCCTGGGGTATACCCTAGGATAATAGGAAATCCATCGCGGATGACAAAACCTGTTTAGCTTTTAAACAATACGGGTTTGTCGATAGTATGTAAGATAAGTTCGAAAAGTGACTAGAGTGTTAGATTATTCATACTGGGTCTGAATTAAAATTTTATTGTGATTAATTTCTGCTCAATGTTATTCATTTGTCGCCATGATGAGTGATGGCGGCTTGTGATTTAGTTAGGAAAAATAATCTTGAGTAATAAGGTACGTTTGTAGCATTTGCAGCAGGGCTTGTTCTAGGCTTCTTTACTTACACTTTCCTGTAAATTCTTTTTTAGTAAATGATCGAATATAAACGGGCCAAAAGGTAAGAGTGAGCCGAGTACGCCCGCAGGTATTGCCCAAAGAGGCATTTTCATTTTGATAGCTGAGCCTATAAGTATTATGATATAGGTAATAAACAATATACCGTGTGCCATACCGATGTATTTCACACCTTCTGGAATGTCCAGCATATATTTTAGTGGCATGGCGATACAGAGCAATAATAAGAAAGAGGTGCCTTCTAGGTAGCCTATAATGGTAAGGCTTTTTAATGCGGCACTTTGTTTTTTTCTAAGATTATGTATTTGTTTGATAGTTAGCTGAGCATGTGACACTATATTATCCTTTTGTTATTTCAATAAATAATTTAGGCGGTATTCAATGTCTTTATAATAATGGCCCTGTCCAGAGCTTTGAAGTACTGGTTTTTGTCATCTACCACTTAGCACGTCACGCCTTCGTCTAGCCACTTCAAAATCATCCTGCGTTCACTCGCATACAATTATGCATTGGGTTTTGGGATATAGAATGAGAGAGTATTTGTATTAATCATATATCACCTTCCAGTTCGCATTTTTATAAACACACTTGAGTATAAAAAGTATCTTTCCGTATAGAGCAGCTATGACGCTAGTTCTTTTTATTTGTACTGATCAATATTCACTTGTTTATTCATTACGCTTACTTTCCAAAAATATCATATCAATTATAATCAACGCTACACCGACACAGACACCTATATCTGCAACATTGAAAATAGGATAATTCCAGACATCAGCATAATGCACATGGATAAAGTCAACCACTTTGCCAATTCTTAAACGATCGATTAAGTTGCCAATCGCACCGCCAAGCACTAAGGCCAACCCCATAGACAATAGCTTGGCTGTACGTGGCGCTTTGATTAAATAAATCGTTAAAAAGATAGCCATTACAAAAGC
>NZ_LNDJ01000020.1 GCF_001444505.1 Psychrobacter piscatorii
GCTTATTTCAAGTTGAGAGTGGGGTATTTAATATAAATAAGAAAGGGAGAGAGATTATGAAAGGGGATAAAGAGGTCATTCGTGCATTAAACAAGGTACTTGGTCAATCATTAATTGCGATTAACCAGTATTTCTTGCACGCACGTATCGTCCGTCATTGGGGCTTAGAAGCGCTTAACGACTCACTTTATAAGCAGTCTATCGCTGAGATGAAATGGTCAGATGATTTGATTGCGCGTATCTTGCTGTTAGGTGGTTTACCTAACTTACAGGAATTGGGTAAGATATTGGTCGGCGAGGATGTGCCAGAAGTTATTGATTGCAACTTGCGTTTAGAAAAACAAAAATTCAGTATCATTACGGATGCGATTACCCTATGCGAGACAAAGTCTGACTATGTGTCTCGTCACCTACTGGTTACGCTAAAAGATGGTAATGAAGAATACCAGGATTGGCTAGAGACGCAAGAAGATTTGATAGAAAGTATGGGTGCAGAACGCTATATTCAATCACAAATCAGTGATGATGACGAGCCATAAATAATTTGTCTTAATTAGCATTCGTCTCAATCAGCAATGAAACAAACTTGCCAGCGTGTGATTGGTTTTTAACCAAAATACACGCTGGCTTTTTACGTTTAGAAACCACTAAAGGCTTATATGCGGCAATCAGCTTTTAAGTATTTACCGAGGTAGTTAGTACAAACCACGCCCATCTTCTGGTTTTAACCGTAAAAAACCCAGCCCTGAGAGAATAGTAAAGCCGCCCAGTATCCAATAAGTAACCTGAAAAGCAGGTAAGGTATCTACTTGAAACCGCTCACGTAACAAGTTGAGCAGTGCGGCACCAAAGGCAATACCCAATCCAATCGCCATTTGCTGATTGACGGCCATTAAGCTGTTGCCACTACTGGTCTGTGCCCCTTGTAGATCGCCGATAGTGATGGTATTCATGGCACTGAACTGGATTGAGTTACAAACACCAATCACAATCAGCACCGGAATCATCCATGGCCACTGCGCCGCATCTGAGAACTGTCCTAGCACAATAATCAGTAAACCCAAAATAAGGGTGTTGTATACCAATACCACGCGATAGCTGTAACGCTGAATAATTTTGCTGACAAAGGGTTTTATCCCAAGTGCACCAACTGCAATGGGTGCTAATAACCAGCCTGCCTGCGAGGGTGTGTATTCAAACACGACTTGTAATAGTAATGGTAATAAAAAAGGCACGGCACTGATGCCAATACGCGTGGATAGATTGCCAGTAATACCAATACGAAAAGTGGGCACATTAAAGAGTGTCAAAGAAAATAGCGGCGCAACATGGCGTTTGGCATGCCATACATAGGCCAGTAAAAAACCAATCGATGCGGCAGCTAGCAATAGCGCATTGTAACCGTGACCCACTTTTGAACCCATCTCAACTGCCAAGGTTAAGGCGCACGCACCCAATGCAAACAGCCCAAAACCGACCCAGTCTAAAGACTGCTTATCCCCAAACAGCGCAGGTATGAGTTTTTTGCCAATGACAAACCCCACCACACCCATCGGAATATTGATCAAAAATATCCAATGCCAACTGGCATATTGGACCAAATACCCGCCAAGCAAGGGTCCAACCAGCGGCGCGACCAAGGCAGGAATCACTGCAAAATTCATTACCGTCAATAACTGATTACGCGGGTAGGACTTTACCAAAATCAAACGCCCAACTGGGGTCATCATAGCGCCGCCAATGCCTTGTATCACCCGTGATGCGACCAAAAAATTTAAAGTAGAGGCCATCGCGCACAGTAGTGATCCCACGCAAAATACCACAATGGCTGATAGGAAAACGCGGCGCGTACCGTATTTGTCTGCCAAAAACCCACTAATTGGAATAAAAATTGCCAAGGTCAATGCATAGCTGATAACGGCCCACTGCATTTTTAACGGTGACTCATCTAATGCCAAGGCCATCTGCGGCAGTGCGGTGTTCAGGATAGTGGCATCCAGAATTTGCATGAATAGCGCCACTGCTAACACATAGGGTAGGTATTTATTTTGAGTTGGGGTGAGCGTTAGCATGTCAATCCCATTGGGTATCTCATTATGAAGTCAAAAAAATCGCCTCTGACAATCAGAGCTGCCAGAATGCGCGATATAAGTTGAGTAGTATAAGAAAGCTTGTATCGTAATAAAAGTAGCTCAAGGTAACGAGATACCCTGATAGGCTTGAATCATTAGGTGATATGTCATCACTTACAGCAAAATCGTAACATTGATTACAAGAGAAGACTTTAATATCAGCAGAGGTTATCGTTATAGTAAAGCCTAGCTAACAAATAGCATAGCAATTGATAGAATGATTAGCATGGCTATAGTGAATTCAGTATAAAAACGA
>NZ_LNDJ01000021.1 GCF_001444505.1 Psychrobacter piscatorii
GCACCCAGCTGGGTGCTTTTTTATGCTCAGCGATCTGTAACAGATTGATTTACTGTTGAATCCATTGACGCATCTTTTCACGCTCAGCAGGTGTTGCTTGTAGCCAAATCTGCATAAATGAATCTAAGGTATTGGTAGAGGTATTCACACTCGTGGTTTGCTTGATATTGGTCGTACCAACATTAGTATTGTTTGGCATTGCTGCTGGTTGATCTAATGCTGCTATCGCACGTTGGTTTTGTAATTCTGCATCGCCCGCCCCACCAAACACACCACCTAGCGCCTTACCAAGTCCTGAAAGCAGTCCACCTTGATTACCAGCCATACCCTGTTGACTTGCGATAACTGTATTGTTCTGCTGAATAGCGAGTGTTGGCTGCTTAGCATAATCTTTAGCGGCTTCGTAATCTTCTGGCTGGTTCGGCATCGTCAAACGATACGTTTGGTTATCTGCCAATTCCGCCGTCACGCTGACGTTACCTGAACGCAGGTAATCATGCTCATCACGCTGCAAGTTATATAAGCGGTCATACTTAGCAGTGATAGCGTGTTGACCTGGCTGGAGCGTAAACTCTTTAGTTAGTGGTTGAAATAGACTTTGCTGAACTTCTTGTCCATTGATGGCAGTCACTTTGATATGGTCATCAACCAATAGCGTCACAGCGGCTTGTGACATCATAGAGACTGAGGTCGCACCCACAAACAACAGTCCAATAGTTAATTTTTTTAGCAAAGAAGCATTCGATTTCATAGGTTATTCCATTAATAGTGAAAGCAGGTTGGATAAAAAGTTCGTATTCTTACTGTTATTTGTATTTTTGCTGCTAAAAGTCTTACAATTAAAAGTTTTACGACTAGAAATCAAGAGGCATCGTATGTTGGTCTTGATCCGTCGTCTCATTGTCTACTTGCGTCTCTTGGGCTATATCAGCCAGCTCTGCTGCAAGCGTTTGCTCATCAATGGTACGCAGCGCGTCACTGATCACCGCTTTTGATATATTACTGCGGCCAAGGTTAGAAAACATTGGCTGTATATAATTGAGCACTTCCATCATTGCACCGATACGATGTGGCCCTTCAGTCAATAAATGATTAATAATTCGATCATCAAACTGCCAGCCGCGCCGACGCAAAATGGACTGAAGCAGTGCTTGACGGTCTGCTAAATCATGACCAGTAGGCACTTTAAAAGCTGGTGCTTGTGCCAAACGCGTCAATAAATCTCTGAGTTGAAACGGTAGGTCACCTGCTGGTTTATTGGCCGCAAATAAAAGCTGGCGCTGACCTTCGCGGCTACGGTTGATTAGATGAAACAGCGCTTCTTGCCACTGACTACTTTGCTCAAGCACTTCTAAATCATCGATAGCAATCAGATCAAAGTTTTCTAAAGAAGATAATACGTGTACGTCCGTATGAATCAGCTCATTGAGTGACAAGCAGATAGCCGTCTTATCCATTTCTATATACGACTCACAAATAGCGGAGAGCAAGTGAGACTTACCCGTCGCAGGGCTACCAAACAGGTATAACTGACCGATCAGGCCGACATGTAATTGCCGCACTGCATCAATAATAGACATCCAACCGGGACCGGCAAAGTCGCTGAGACTTGCATCATGCTTAATGTCCAGATTGAGACTTAGCTGTGCTTCTGCCATGAATCATCAACTCGTGTTGCGTAGTGCAATATAAAAGTGCAGTAGAAAAAGGAATAAATTGCTATTCAGTACTATCCATACTACCTGATAAAAATATGTGCAGTGGATATATAGCTTTTTTATGATGGATGAATTGCCCTAATTAGGCTAATCTTGATAAAAAATATAGCAACGGCTGATACGATCAATACTGCGACTATATATAACATATTTGCAAAATGACTGACAAGTCTTTTACCTACTAAGCCTGATCAACCATTTGCTTTTTTCTTCCCATTTTTACGCTATCCGCTCATGATATTCAATAATAAAATAGGGGCTGTCCTAGATAACTAGTTC
>NZ_LNDJ01000022.1 GCF_001444505.1 Psychrobacter piscatorii
TGCAGTCGAGCGGAACGATGATAGCTTGCTATCAGGCGTCGAGCGGCGGACGGGTGAGTAATACTTAGGAATCTACCTAGTAGTGGGGGATAGCTCGGGGAAACTCGAATTAATACCGCATACGTCCTACGGGAGAAAGGGGGCAACTTGTTGCTCTCGCTATTAGATGAGCCTAAGTCGGATTAGCTAGATGGTGGGGTAAAGGCCTACCATGGCGACGATCTGTAGCTGGTCTGAGAGGATGATCAGCCACACCGGGACTGAGACACGGCCCGGACTCCTACGGGAGGCAGCAGTGGGGAATATTGGACAATGGGGGAAACCCTGATCCAGCCATGCCGCGTGTGTGAAGAAGGCCTTTTGGTTGTAAAGCACTTTAAGCAGTGAAGAAGACCTAACGGTTAATACCCGTTAGCGATGACATTAGCTGCAGAATAAGCACCGGCTAACTCTGTGCCAGCAGCCGCGGTAATACAGAGGGTGCAAGCGTTAATCGGAATTACTGGGCGTAAAGCGAGCGTAGGTGGCTTGATAAGTCAGATGTGAAATCCCCGGGCTTAACCTGGGAACTGCATCTGAAACTGTTAGGCTAGAGTAGGTGAGAGGGAAGTAGAATTTCAGGTGTAGCGGTGAAATGCGTAGAGATCTGAAGGAATACCGATGGCGAAGGCAGCTTCCTGGCATCATACTGACACTGAGGCTCGAAAGCGTGGGTAGCAAACAGGATTAGATACCCTGGTAGTCCACGCCGTAAACGATGTCTACTAGTCGTTGGGTCCCTTGAGGACTTAGTGACGCAGCTAACGCAATAAGTAGACCGCCTGGGGAGTACGGCCGCAAGGTTAAAACTCAAATGAATTGACGGGGGCCCGCACAAGCGGTGGAGCATGTGGTTTAATTCGATGCAACGCGAAGAACCTTACCTGGTCTTGACATATCTAGAATCCTGCAGAGATGCGGGAGTGCCTTCGGGAATTAGAATACAGGTGCTGCATGGCTGTCGTCAGCTCGTGTCGTGAGATGTTGGGTTAAGTCCCGCAACGAGCGCAACCCTTGTCCTTAGTTACCAGCGGGTTAAGCCGGGAACTCTAAGGATACTGCCAGTGACAAACTGGAGGAAGGCGGGGACGACGTCAAGTCATCATGGCCCTTACGACCAGGGCTACACACGTGCTACAATGGTAGGTACAGAGGGCAGCTACACAGCGATGTGATGCGAATCTCAAAAAGCCTATCGTAGTCCAGATTGGAGTCTGCAACTCGACTCCATGAAGTAGGAATCGCTAGTAATCGCGGATCAGAATGCCGCGGTGAATACGTTCCCGGGCCTTGTACACACCGCCCGTCACACCATGGGAGTTGATTGCACCAGAAGTGGATAGCTTAACCGTAAGGGGAGCGTTCACCACGGTGTGGTTGATGACTGGGGTGAAGTCGTAACAAGGTAGCCGTAGGGGAACCTGCGGCTGGATCACCTCCTTATAGACGGCATTCGGTCAGCAAGAATTCACAACAAGTTGTTCTTTAGTTTAAGCTTACGTTTTAGGACGTATCAGGGTCTGTAGCTCAGCTGGTTAGAGCACCGTGTTGATAACGCGGGGGTCAGTGGTTCGAGTCCACTTAGACCCACCATTTTATAATGGGGCCATAGCTCAGTTGGTAGAGCGCCTGCCTTGCACGCAGGAGGTCAACGGTTCGACTCCGTTTGGCTCCACCACTACTAAGACGGTTAAGTAAGCTTTAAGTGCTAAATAAAAAAATAGGTATTAAATAGAAACAAGTGA
>NZ_LNDJ01000023.1 GCF_001444505.1 Psychrobacter piscatorii
TCTCCGATATACTCGGGGCGGTTCATACAGATGTGAACTTAAATTTTGGGATAATTATAAATTTTCCTAATAAAGATATACCTGAGAAACAAGAAATAATTATACATCTTGCTACATCTTCTGATAATAATAGCCACGCAAGAGATCTGTTTGACATAGCTCTGAGTAAAAAAGAAGCAATATCTGGGATTGTAGCGATTGAAATTAATCATACAGAACGTACTTGGGCTGATGACATGTTAACTATGATTAGTAACTCACTAGATGATATATGGATTAAAGAACCAAAATATAAAAAAGTACTTAGATGGATTCTTTCGATGATAAGGCTTGAGGTTCTATTTATTCCAATTATTATTTTAGCACCAATTCTAAGTATCTTTACTTTTAGGTCTCAGGATGACAAAGACGCTGAGTACTCAAAATATCTTGAGATATCTAGCGAAGAATCTACAAGTTTAATAGGGGTTCACAAAAAACTAGATTTTATTTCAGAGAAGTTTTTCAACACAACTCAACCTACAATTTTTGATAATTTTACCTTTTTTGGATTTGGCATCTTTGTAGCAACAATCATAATATTCCTTATTGTCATTTTTACTATGAAGGAGTCTGTTAAGCCTCCAGTATCTTTCGTTACTCTCACAACAAAAACTGAAAAATACATGGAAGAAGTCCTACAAGATAACAAAGTAAATTTGTGGATTCTTTCATTTTTTGGAGCGGTTTTTACTGGAATCATAATTAGTTATACATATGAGTTTTTGAAATTTCTTACTTCTTAACATTGGGAATATCTTAGATTTGTGCAATTTTAAAATATACGATAGCTGTGAAAATCATTAGAACAAAACGGACTCAATATGACCGATACTACCTAAGAATCTGTCTTCCAAGCCGATATTGTTAATCAGATGCAAGCGAAAGGCCGGCAAGTAGGTCCTGCCAGCGGCTATACGGCTGAGACCGCGCTCTATGAGCAAGACGTGCTGGACTTTGTGCAGACCACCCAGCCGCAGGAGTGGGAGAAGTTTTGCCTCACATTTCCTATCGACTCTGAGCGTCACTTGATCGCCGCATTGGTTAAACAGCTAATGAAGGCCAATGAGCATGCTGCCGATAGAGCATCGTGTACTTATGGCACTTTGGGCGTACTGCGTCATAGGCTAAAAGTTCTCTACGCTTAGTATCTCGTTCAGAAATCAGTGTTTTTATGGTATCAGGTTAACTGTGGTTTACTGCTCAAAATTTATTTCGTCTAGCGATTTAAACTTAAATCCTAGTCTCTTAAGAAAGTCTTTACCCTTCCAGTTATCATTGATGTTAATCAAATGAGGCAACTTGTCAGGTAATCCCCCCAATAAATAAGAACACTCATAAATAGAGAGTAACTGCTAGAATACATCAGCAGGAGAATCCTATGAAAAAGACACGCTTTAGCGACAACCAAATCGTCAACATCCTAAAACAAGCCGAACAAGGCGTTCCTATCACTGAGCTCTGCCGTGAGCATAACATCAGCCAAAGCACCTTCTACAACTGGCGATCTAAATATGGTGGTATGGACGCCACACTTATCAGCCGTCTTAAAGAACTTGAAGTTGAAAATGCA
>NZ_LNDJ01000024.1 GCF_001444505.1 Psychrobacter piscatorii
GGTTATTCAAGATACAAGGTTATACTACCCGAAAGAGGATAATTAGTATGACTACCAAACGCCAAAAATACACCCGAGAATTCAAGTTAGAAGCCATTAGCTTAGTCGTTGAGCACAAACGCAAAGTTGCTGAGGTTGCCCAGTCGCTAGGCATTGGTACTTCCACCTTAGACAACTGGGTACGCAAGTATAAAAAAGAGAAACAAGGTATTGCCCCAACCGAAGGCCTAGCACTAACCGATGATCAGCATCGCATTCAAGAGCTTGAGAGAGAAGTCAGACAGCTTAAGATGGAGAAAGACATATTAAAAAAGGCTTCCGCTCTGCTGGCATCGGACAGCCTGAACGTCTATCGCTAATTAAGACACTAGCAGAGCAAGACAGACAACTGAGCACACGCAAGCTATGTGACTTATTTGGTGTAGTCAGAAGCAGTTACTACTATAGTCAAGTCTAAATAAAAACAATACAGGACAATAAATTCATTTGATTCAACGCTATTTTTCTTGCTTGCTGTAACTGCGTCTCCAGAGGCTGCGAAAAATAACGTTGAATCTTATTGTATCGATTTTATAGTAATCTAACTATATGGTATACGATCTAAGCCTATAGATATAAACTCGTTAAGTTAAAAGCCTTAATACGCCAGATATTCAATGATTCTAAGCAGTCGGCTGGCGCTCGCACTGTGGTTGCCATTTTAGCCAATAAGCACGAAATAACGCTGACGCGTTATTTAGCGTCTAAGTTTATGAAAGGCATGGGACTAATTAGCTGTCAGCTCAAGACGCATAAATACAAGCAAGCTGATCAAGAACACAAAACCCATGACAATATCTTAGATCGCAACTTTAGCCCAGAAGCGCCTAATCAAGTCTGGACAGGTGATGTAACCTATGTCCGTATCAAAGGCGGTTGGTGTTACTTGGCTGTCGTTCTAGACCTGTTTGCACGGCGCGTGGTGGGCTTTAGTGTCTCAGACTCTCCCAATAGCACTTTGATCGCCAAAGCGCTACAGATGGCGTATCAGACGAGACTCAAGCCTAATGGAGTGCTGTTTCACTCTGATCAAGGCACGCATTACACCAGCAAGCAGTTCGCTGAGTCAGTCGCAAGTTGTCATGCATGGTTCAAAGTATGAGCCGAAAAGGCAATTGCTGGGACAATGCCCCCACTGAACGCTTCTTTAGAAGCTTCAAGACGGAGTGGATGCTAAAGGGCGGCTACGAAGATATTGCTGAAGCATCAAGTGCTATCACTGACTATATTTGGGGCTATTATCAAGCTGTGAGACCGCACAGCTTCAACAACTCGCTAACACCATTAGAGACAGAGAGACGCTACTTTAATCAAAACCTCTTATCAGGTGTCTAAAATTAGTTGACCACTACAGTCTATATCCAAGAAATAGGTTTAGAACGGCTTAAAAATATAATTCCCTAGTATCGACTATATTTATAAACATTTTTTATCCCCTCGTTTTGTGTACTTGTAGGTATACTTTGCGAGCGTCATTCGAGGTTTTCAATGGTTAAACAACATCGACAAGCACTGGTGGTTGAAGGCGGCGGCATGCGTGGCGCATTTAGCAGTGGTGTCTTAGACGCCTTTTTACAACAACAATTCAATCCTTTTGATCTGTGTGTGGGCGTCTCTTCAGGTTCAACTAACGTTGCTAATTATTTGGCCGCACAACAAGGCCGCACCCTACATATTTACTTGGATCATTCCCTTCGATCTGAATTTATTCATTATGGCCGTTTCCTTAGAGGCGGTGACTTACTGGATCTAAAGTGGATGTGGGATATGGTGGAGCAAGAATATCCACTGGATCAGGCACAGTTATTTGCCAATCATGCTGAGTTTTACATGGTGTTAACACATGCTATTTCAGGAGAGGCAACCTACATTAAAGCGGCTAAAGACAATATTTTGGATGGATTAAGGGCATCAAGCTCTATCCCAGTGCTGACCCGCCAAGCGGTCGAGATATTTGGTGAGCCTTATTTTGATGGTGGTGTGGCAGATGCTTTGCCCGTACAGTGGGCGGCTGGGCAAGAGAGTATTGATAAGCTCATGGTCATACGTACTCGCCCGCAAAACTATGCGAAAGCAAGCAGTAAAGGCGATCAGCTGTTGGCTAAATATTATACTAAGCAACGACATGGTTTTGCCCAAAGCTTGTTGACGCGAACCCAACGCTATAACGACTCGGTACAATTTTTACAGACGCCATCATCACAGAAAATTTTAGAGATTTGTCCACCCGACTTAAAAAACATGGCGAGTCGATTGTCCAAAAATAAAGCCAAAATCCGTTATAGCTATGATGTGGGACTGGAAATTGGACACAAGGCGATTGAGGATTGGCATCAGCTTTAACCTTTTTAAGTAAAGGAGAGGCATCAAAAAAAACACAGGGTTCGAATATAAGAAATTGGCTTAGATAATCTTAGATAACCTTTGAATCACAAAGGTTAGTAACTAAGCTAAAATAAGATAAGTAATGATATAATGACCCGATAACTGATACTCTATGAAAGGTTTATACGATGGCTCGTACCGCTAGCGCATTGCACATTTTAGTCAAACAAAAAGAGTTGGCAGAAGATATTATGGCCAAGCTCAAAAAAGGCGCAGCATTTGATGTGCTGGCCAAACGACACTCAACCTGTCCATCAGGTAAAAAAGGCGGTCATTTAGGTGAGTTCGAAAAAGGTCAAATGGTAGGACCTTTTGATAAAATCTGCTTCAACGGTGAGCTTTTTACCCCTCATTTGGTAAAAACCAAATTTGGCTGGCATGTGGTCAAAGTGCTTTACAGAACGTAAGCGTTAAACTGTAAAACGCAAGTCGCCGCTTTAATTGCAAGGCGACTGAACCATTCAATTTAGGCTTTTTTCTTAGCAAAAAAACTTTTTACCAGGTAAAACGGTGCTTTATGTATAACAATTCCTCGACTCGTCTCAATAAATACATCAGCGAAAGTGGGATTTGTTCCAGACGCGATGCTGACCGCTTTGTTGAACAAGGTAATGTATACATTAATGGCAAGCGTGCATCCGTGGGTGATCAAGTGGCTGCTGGAGACGTAGTAAAAGTCAACGGACAGCTGATTGAGCCACGCGAGCCTGATGATTTTATTTTTATTGCCTTAAATAAGCCAGTCGGTATTGTCAGCACCACGGAAAGCTCTGAGAAAAACAACATTGTCGATTTTGTGAGACATTCGGTACGTATTTTCCCAATTGGGCGTTTGGACAAAGACTCTCAAGGATTGATTTTTTTGACCAATAATGGCGATCTGGTCAATAAAGTATTGCGTGCTGGCAATAACCACGAAAAAGAGTATCTCGTGACGGTAAATAAGCCGATCACGGATAGCTTTATTGAGGGTATGGCGAGTGGCGTGCCAATGCTGGGCAAGATGACAAAAAAATGTCCCGTTACTAAGATAGCACCCAACGTCTTTAACATCACACTCATTCAAGGTTTGAACCGTCAAATCCGCCGTATGTGTGAGCATTTTGGCTATGAGGTCGTCAAGCTTGAGCGTACGCGGATTATGAATGTAAGCCTTAAGGGGCTTCCTGTCGGCGACTGGCGAGACCTGACACCAACAGAGCTATCGACCCTGCTAAAGGCAGTAGAAAAATCCTCGTCGCAAGACAATCATTCGGGCAAAAAATCGCGCCATGCACCACGAAAAAAACCGCGTACTGATGCTCACTCAAAGTCAAAACCCTCTGCAAAATCAGCGGGTGCTGCAAAGGGGCGCAATAAGTACGCTAAAGATGATGCCAGAAAACCAGCAGGTTCTAAAGGTAGAGATGGGCGTCCTGCCAGTCGTGGCAAAAACGCTGCAGGCAATGATAAACCTGCTACAAACGGCAGACGTCCCTCAAAAGGTCGAGGGTCTAAGCGATAATAATTGTCTAATTTCATCACATCGCTGTCATAGTGATCAAAACGATGAAGATACGACACTTTAAAAGAATTAGGGCGATATCCGTTGATAGATATCGCTCTTTTTTGCTTTGTTCAATCCAGGTTATGTGCACAAATCTATATACTACTGACCATCGTATCAGGTGATAAAATCGCTGCAAGTTCCTCATCACTGAGCAGCTTTTCTTGTTTGACTAGCTCCGCCACGCCTGACCCACTCAGCAACGCATTTCCTGCAATACGACTGGCATTTTCATAACCGATATGTGGTACCAGTGCTGTCACGATACCGATACTGTTTTCGACATGCTGCGCACAGCGAGCTTTATTGGCGGTTATGCCTTGAATACAGCGCTCATCGAGCATACGAATCGACTTCTCTAACAGGCGCGCATTGTTTAGTAGGTTATAAACAATCAGCGGCTCCATTGCATTGAGCTGCAGTTGCCCTGCTTCTGCTGCCATAGTAATCGTCATATCCGTCCCCATTACCTGAAACGCAGCTTGGGTCATGGCCTCAGGAATCACAGGGTTGACTTTACCCGGCATAATAGACGAGCCAGGTTGCATCGCTGGCAAATTAATCTCGCCCAAGCCCGTACGCGGTCCACTCGACAGCAGACGTAAATCGTTGCTTAATTTAGACAGTTTAATAGCTAGGCGTTTGAGCGCACTCGAAAACGTAATAAACGCGCCCATATCGGCACTAGCGGCGATCAAATCTTCAGAGAGCGTCACTGGCAGACCACTGATCGTCGCAAGCTCACTAATCGCTAAGCGGGCATAACCTTTGGGCGCATTGATGCCCGTACCAATCGCCGTACCGCCCAAGTTCAACTCACATAACTGTAAACAAGCATCTTCGATTCGCGCCGTCTCACTGCCTAGATCACTGGCGAAAGCGTTAAACTCTTGCCCCAACGTCATCGGTACTGCGTCTTGCAATTGAGTACGACCCATTTTTAGAATGCCGCTAAATTCTTTGCCTTTGATAGCTAAGCTATTTTGTAGCTTGATAATGGCCTCTTGCAGTGGTTTTGCCGCAAATACCATCGCTAAACGCGCCGCACTAGGATAGACGTCATTGGTCGACTGAGAACGATTGACGTCATTGTTGGGATGGAGATGACTATACTGACCATACTCAAACCCCATTTTTTTTAGTCCAATATTGGCAATCACTTCATTGGCATTCATGTTGGTTGATGTGCCCGCCCCGCCTTGGATGAGATCAACAATAAACTGCTCATGATGCTCGCCTTGTATCAGATCGGTACACGCGTCAGTAATGGCGCTGAGCTTCTCTTCACTGAGTAGACCGTGTTGATAATTGGCTTTTGCAGCAGCCGCTTTCACCATTGCCAGTGCTTTGATCAAATCAGGAAAATGGCTGATTGACACGCCGGTAATGTCAAAATTTTGCGCGGCGCGTTGGGTTTGGATTCCGTATAGGGCGGTTGTAGGAACGGCTTGCTCACCGAGTAAGTCTTTTTCAATACGAGTATGGGCTTTATTATCGGTCAGGTTATCTGTATTTTTCATATTTTTATAACTTCTTAGACATAAGAGAGATTTAAGAAGTAGGCCGACAAAAATGACTCTGTTGAGTGTTTTGTCTTGACGCTACTCAATATGAGCGCCATCGTAACCGAGAATTTAGCCCAAGAAAAACGCAAATATTTCGCTCTCAGCCCCAAAAATTTTGCTGCTTAATAAAAAATATGACAGATTAGGTTGTTCTATGAAAAAGAATGAGCGCTTTTAAGTTAGGTTTTTGGAAAATATTTATGTGATAGGAAGGATTTTATGGGAAATTTTTTATAAGAAAGCTTATTGATTGAAAAAATAGATTGATTGCTAATTATAAGCGGTACAAGCAAACACTTAGCCTCAGTGAGAAAAGCTAGGGTTGATAAGACTCTTGACTCACTTACAGTCCCAACACCTGCTTTAGAGCGTTGATTTGTGGCTGTTGACGATCGCTATAACGATATGCCAATACAACCTCGCGCACCAAACTATTATCTCCTAAATAATGAATTTGTACGGGCGGCGTACTTCTAATCCATAGCCCAGCATACGGAATCAACGCCACGCCTAAACCCGACTCCACCATCCGAACGATAGCATCCAGATCATTAATCTCCATGATCGTATTTACCTTGATGTCCTGTTGTTTAAAGAACTTGTTTATCTTTGCACCCGCTGAAGACTGTAAGGTGTAATGAATAAAAGGATGCTGCTCGAGCGTTTGTCTGAGGCTATGAAAGGGCCATTTTTTAGGGCTAATGAGCACGTAGGGTTCGGTCATAATGGACTGCGTCACAATATCTTTTGGCAAGGCAAATGCTGGCTGTATGGTAATAGCCGCATCTATCTCCCCAACTTCTAGTTTCTCAAACAACTCTACGGCACGCCCGGGGACAATTTCTGTCTGCATTAAGGGGGCAAGTAACGTAATCGCCTTTAGTGCCTCTGGCAAGATACCCACTTGCACGGAGTTGATCGAGCCAATCCTAAGCTGCCCGTAATAGCTGGCAATATCGGTATCTGAGGACAACTGCATCGTGGAATAAAGCGCCAAAATCTCTTTGGCGATCGGTAATACGCGCGTGCCTTGCGGATTGAGCGTAATGGCACGAGCAGAGCGGGTAAATAAAGATAACCCTAGATTGTCTTCCAAGGTTTTTATTTGGGCGCTGACCGCAGACTGGGTCAAGTTGATGTGCCGAGCAGCGGCAGCAAAACTGTCTAGCTCGCAAACGGCGACGAAGGTTTTAAGCTCTCTTATCATTGATATCACCACACTTATAAGTTATGCCTGACATTTGAATACGGTCTAATTTATCTCAAAGTGGCTAGTATCTCTTCATTAAAAATGGACCATTACACCAGTACCGTGACTCTCAAGGTCTACTAGTTGACCTTTGTTTACCCCTCTGTTATATTTTAAGACGATACATAATGTATCATTTTATTTGATTTAAATAAGCCGTTATCTCTACGTGATTGCCCTATCACTACATTTTTCTCATCACTTTTTTTCATCGTTGGATTGGTGATATTGAGTTCATGCTAAGAATAGCTATTATGAACAACCGTCTATCAGATTTTCGTGGAGCAGGAGTTACCATTCAAAAACCACTATGAAAAGCATGGACTGTTAAGGGCCTAATTCTATCACCCAAATAAAAATTACAAAAATAGCCCATCGTTTTCATTGATGGGTCAATACCTTTTTATAAGAAGAATAATGAGCCGCAACCATTATATTTCAACGCACTAGAAAATTACTGGTTGTTATAGTGATGTAATAATAGAAGGTCTAGGATGGTTAGCAGATGTCATTGCTAAAAAATTCGATTATAGTAGATATTCCTTATAATAACTGCTACTTACAGTAGCTACTAATAGCATTCATCCAAATAGACTGAGGGATTAAATCATGAAAACATTAGGATTATGTATTGCCGCAGGACTGGGCTTAAGCGCTTGTGCGAGCGGTGGAACGATGGGTAACACCAACCCAAACAACATAGTGACCGAGTACCCTGTTGAGACCGCCATGCTCAACATTTATACCAAACAACGTAGTGAAAATTTGGTTGCCACTATCGGCAATCAAACGGCCTCAGCAGATATTCAAGTCACGCCTAAAGGAAACATGGTTTTCAATAATAAAAAGGTACAAGGTACTGAGATCAACACGATCAATAAAGTGAACAATCAAATCACTAACCAGTCAGTCGCTATCAATTACTTCACCTTGAACCCTTTGGTATTTCACGGTTTTACAGACAGCACAGGCAAATATTCGGTCTCAAACCAAACAACCACTATCCCAAAAATGGCGACGGTGGGCGACTCAAACAAATTGATTACTGAAAATGTCTATAGCGATAGCAGCATGCGCAAAAAAATAGGAACCTATAACCAAAACTGGTCCCTGACGCGAGACAGCAATCAGACCGCATGGTTCTGTATCGAAACCTCAGACAACATGCTTGCTGGTGGCACCTCTGAAGGCAGCTCAAAAGAATGCTACAAAATCAATGCCAAAGGCGACATACTTGCGAGCAAAGTCACTATCGCACCGCCAGCTAGTAATGGCGGACAGACGATTACGTTTAATAGCAAGTAAGCAGTTCTATGTATCAACCATTTCTTTAATTGGTCGTTCATAGAGTCAGGTGATAAAAAGTATGAAAAAAGGAGCCAAATCATCGGCTCCTTTTTTATAGCTTATTGAGCATAACTTAACCACTGCCCTCGCTAATGGTGAAATGGCCAATGGTTAAATAATATTGACCTCATAACTAAATTTTTCTGCCAATCCATAAGATTCTCTATATTCGATAGGGTCCCCTTCTAGGTTTTTAGCAACGCGGCATACTTTCACTAAGTTTTCTTGCTTGGTATTGTCCAGATAAGGGTCTACATGATTGGAGATAAAAAACAGCATTTCTACGGCAGATGAGACAAACTGACCGCACTTTTTGTAATAAAAAGGATAAAGAAGATTCTCAAAATCTTCAGGCTCAAGACCAACAAAGTCTTCGTAACGGCTTTTGGGTAACCAAATTCTTTCACTCAAAATCACTCTGTCTTCGACAATGCGCACACGTTCTATATAAATCAAACTTTCTTTTTCGTGAATGTTTAATTCTTTATTGATTGCCTCAACAGGCTCTATCAACATGACCTTTTTGATCACGCCAGTCGGTATGACATAAGAAGCATCTTTATCGCGGTATTTGAAAAACCTTAATAACGAGCCCTCAAAGTTGGGCCTTTTTAAAAAAGTACCACGACCTTGCTGCTTTATCAAAACGCCGTCATCCACCAGTTTTTCGACCGCTTTGCGAACGGTGCCCACCGATACTTGGTACTTGTCTGCAAACTCCTGTTCTGTCGGTAAGGGGGTTTTTTCATCCCACTTATTTTCTGTCAGTAACGTTTGAATATGCCACCGCACTTGCTCATACCGTGGCATGTTAAATTTTTTAAAATTATCCATAATTTTTTTCACCACAATAGGAAGATTTTATTAATACGCCCAATCTTTCTAAGCCCAATCATGTTCATAAGAAATAAAATATCTCTGACACTCTATCTTAAGCCCTTACCAAACTCTATACACATCATTTCGATATTAAAGTCTATCTAGATTTTTTGGTCAATCTCACCTAATTAACGGCTCCTTTTTTGCTATTATTCTATTGAGTTATATACACTTAAAAAGCTGATAAGATTTGCTGGCTTAGAAAGTTGTTTGTCAACATTATCACAATGCTCTTTAATCTAAAACATATATATGTATGTAGATATTTAGATGTCATACAGTCAAGACCGAGGAGCGAATATGACCCTATATCTTATAGCGGCCATAGTAATTTCTATTGTGTTGGGTTACACCACTAAAATCAATATCGGCTTGTTTGCGATCGTGTTCGCGTATCTGATTGGCTGTTTTGGTATGAAGCTAAGCGCTTACGAGGTTATTAAATTGTGGCCTCTAAAGATTTTCTTTGTGATTTTTGCTGTGACGCTCTTCTATAACTTCTCTTTAGCCAATGGCGCTTTAGAAAAACTGTGTGAACATTTGATATACAAGTGTCGACATTTTCCAGCGTTTTTGCCATTGGCGATTTTTTTTGCTGCCACTACAGTAGCAGCGTTAGGGGCTGGCTATTACACGGTTCTTGCCACGATGGCACCGATGATTTTATTGTTATCTAAAAGAACCAACTTAAATATCATCATTGCAACGTTATCCGTGAATTACGGGGCGCTGGCAGGTGCCAATTTTATCACTTCACAGAGCGGTGTGATTTTCAGAGAGCTTATGAGCGGTGCTGGTGTGGCCAATGACAATACCTTTACATATGGCTTAGGCATATTTGCCGCGACCTTTTTGATGCCGATTGTTTTATTAGGAAGCTATAGCTTTATTAATGCCAAGACCAGCAAGATCGCCATCCAAACCGTTGTTCCAGCGCCTTTTGACACCAAACAAAAGAAATCCATCATGCTGATTTTTATGATGATGACGATTGTATTGGTTGTGCCCATCTCAAACCTACTCATACCGAACGTAGACGCCATTGAGTTTTTGAACGCTCGGATTGATATTGGTTTTATTGCCATTTTCTTCGCTTTGATGAGCTTATTTTTGAAGCTGGGTGATGAAAAAACCGTGATTGCGTTGATACCATGGAATACGCTTATTATGATTTGCGGCGTAGGTATGTTGATTAGCCTCGGTGTGGAAGTGGGCGTTATTTATGAGCTAACAGAGTGGCTCAGTACCAACGTTCCTATTTGGATGATACCATTTTTGGTGTTTATTATTAGTGCAATTATGTCGATATTTGCCAGTACGCTTGGCGTCGTTGCACCGACTCTATTTCCGATGGTCCCTGCGTTGGCAGTGGCTTCTGGTTTGAGTCCTTTTTTCTTGTTTATCTGTATCGTGATCGGCGCTCAGAGCTCGTCCATCTCTCCCTTCTCTTCAGGAGGTAGCCTGATACTGGGTGCCGCTCAAGTGCATATCGACAAAAATAAGCTATTGCATACGCTACTGTTTAAAGCAGTACCTCTAGATATCGTCGTTGGCTTGATCGCCATTTTGCTTATTCAGATGATATTTTGAGCACAATAAAAAAACATATGTAATGTAAATAATGATACTTTGTTCAGTTTTATACTTATAAGACAATCTTTACAAGCCGTATTGATAGACAAAATATATCGCACCTATTGGCAGTGGCCGTCGACATTTTTGCCTATCAACCAACTGAGCAAACACTGATTCCGCCTCCCTACTGCCTGTCTCATAATAAGAAATTGCCCTCAGATAAAAGCATCCCCTGTTTCGTTTTAAGAGCGACTTCTTGTTTCATAGCGGTTGCTATTAATCACTCTCACCATGCGTTATTCATAAGCATTTGTTTTTACTGTCATTATAAAACCTTATTTTAGATTAGGGCTGGTCCTGTATTTATCTAATACCGACATAGCAAGCTTGGGTTCTTACAAAGTCCATCCCGCTACTGATTTCAAAAAATTCATACATACATACATATGTTTCTTGTTATTTCTAAATTATTCTGTTACTTTTGCAAAGTGAACAAAAAGACTACTGTTGTAAAGGTTGGTAACATTATTGGTCTGCTTCCAACTTTTTGTATAGTTACCCTATCCTTTCAATCAAAATTTTATTGATTTTTACTGAAAAAATACACACAAGGAGTGTCGTGTGAAAAAACTATCCTATCTAGCGCTTGGTCTATCTGTACTTACCTTGACAGCTTGTAACAATGCTAACGAAACTGCGAGCGCAGGTGCAGATGAGTTTGCAGGTCCTTCACGTCCAGAATGTATTGCTCCAGCAAAACCAGGTGGCGGCTTTGATTTGACCTGTAAGCTTGCTCAGTCAGGCCTAAGAGACACGGGGATATTGACAGACCCAATGCGCGTCACTTATATGCCAGGCGGCGTAGGTGCTGTTGCATATAACAAAATTGTCGCCAATGACCGTGCTAACGAAGACGCTATTATCGCGTTCTCAACGGGATCGATCCTGAACTTATCACAAGGTAAATTTGGTAAATTCACCGAAAAAGACGTGAAATGGCTCGCCGCCGTTGGTACCGATTATGGTGCCATTGCGGTTAATGCAGATTCACCAATCAAGGATCTAGCAGGGTTGGTCGCTGAACTTAAATCAAATCCAAAAGCAATCAGTTTTGCTGCCGGTGGTAGTGTTGGCGGTCAGGACTGGATGCAAACGGCTATTTTGGCCAAAGCCGTTGGCGTCAGCCCTAGCGACATGACTTATGTTGCGATGGAAGGCGGCGGTGAGGCCATTACAGCAGTAATGGGCAACCATGTCACTGTTGTGAGTGCTGGTATTGCTGAGATTATGCCACAAGCTACTGCTGGCAAACTACGTGTATTGGCCGTATTTGCCGATGAAAGACTGGGCGGCTCTATGGCTGATATCCCTACTGCAGTAGAGCAAGGCTATGATGTGACTTGGCCTGTCGTTCGTGGTTACTACATGGGTCCAGACGTTAGCCCTGCCGCTTATGACTGGTGGAAAGCAAGCTTTGATAAGATGCTTGCTGATCCAAAATTTGCAGAATTGCGTGAACAGCAAGAGCTACTACCTTTCTCTATGACTGGCGAAGAGCTTGAGCAGTATGTCTATAAGCGTACTGGAGAGTTACGTGAGTTGTCTTCTGAGTACGGTCTTACGGGTGCTACCGCTAAATAGTCTCATCCAGACCATATCCCCTTAATGATTGAATACTAAAACTTCATGGTATTTATCGAAGGTTGACAGATGAGACATCTATCAACCTTTTTATTTTAGAATTCAAGGAGTACTTCTATGACAATGGAACGTGCGTTCTCTGGATTGATGGCACTGTTTAGCTTATTTTTGGTCTACTTAGCTATTGGTTACGTCGCTCCCATTGCCTATGATCCTATCGGTCCTCGGCCCTATCCTATTTTAATTTTTTCATTGATGGCGTTTTTGACCTTGGTGATCGCCTTTCGTCCACCGCGATTCACCAAACCTATTAATTTAGGGTATAACAAGATCGTTATTAGAAACCTTGTTTTATGTGTCAGCGCATTATTGATTTATAGTTTGATTTTTGAGCCCCTAGGTTTTGTTGTTGCAACCACCCTGATGTGTTTTGCGGTTGGTCTACTGTTTGCCGGCAATCCTGTTAAAAGCCTTATCTTTTCAGTTGTGATCAGTATCGCCCTGTATGTCCTATTTGACATGGCTTTGGACGTCATTCTGCCACTTGGAATATTATCAGGAATAATGGGATAGCTATTATGGAAACTTTTGATTTTTTAATGCACGGTTTCGGCGTAGCAATGTTGCCCAAAAACTTACTGATTGCACTCATCGGTGCTTTTATTGGTACGATTGTGGGTATGTTGCCAGGCCTTGGCCCAATTAACGGTGTGGCAATTCTACTACCATTTGCTTTTGCCCTTGGTCTGCCACCAGAAAGTGCGCTTATCCTTTTAGCAGCTGTATACTTGGGTTGTGAATATGGCGGACGTATTTCTGCCATTCTACTAAACGTCCCAGGATCTGCCGCGGCGGTGATGACCTCCTTGGATGGTAATCCGCTTGCGACACAAGGCAAAGCTGGCATCGCCTTATCCATCTCTGCGGTCGCCTCGTTTATTGGCTCGACGATTGCGACCATCGGCGTGGTGCTATTTGCACCTCTACTGGCTAAATGGGCGGTGTCTTTTGGCCCTGCTGAATACTTCGTATTGATGGTATTCGCGATTTGCTGCTTGAGTGGTTTGGTCGGTGATCAACCGATTAAGACCGCAGTATCAGCCTTAATTGGCTTGGGTCTAGCAACTGTCGGCGTCGATGCAGTGACGGGTATTTATCGCTATACTTTTGATTCCGTCAATCTATCTGATGGTATCCAATTCACAACGATCGTTATTGGTTTCTTTAGTGTCAGTGAAATCTTGATTTTGCTCGAAAGAACCAGTACGGGTGGTAAAATAATCGCGCAAGGTAAGCGTAGCTTATTCAACCTAAAAGAGTTTCTCTTCACCATCGGTGCTATGTTGCGTAGTGGTGCAATGGGGTTCTTCGTTGGTATCCTACCGGGTGCAGGTGCGACGATTGCCAGTGCAATGACCTATGCCAGTGAACGTAAAATTGCTGGTGATGATGGTAAATTTGGTGAAGGTGACCTTCGTGGCCTAGCATCACCAGAAGCGGCTAATAACGCATCAGCGTGTGGTTCATTTGTACCAATGTTGACCCTAGGTGTCCCTGGTTCTGGTACGACAGCGGTTATGATGGGCGCGTTGACGTTGTACAATATCACGCCAGGTCCACAGCTATTTACTGAGCAGCCAGATATCGTTTGGGGTCTTATTGCCTCATTGTTCATCTGTAACGTTATCTTGCTTGTCATGAACATCCCGTTGGTTGGTTTCTTCTCTAAACTATTGAATGTACCAAACTATATCTTGATCCCATCAATCGCTGCTATCAGTTTCGTTGGTGTCTACTCTATCAACAGTACAACGTTTGATATGGTATTCATGGTAGGACTTGGTATCTTTGGTTATTTCTTACGTAAACTGCACTTCCCTCTATCAGCCCTTATCCTAGGTTATGTACTAGGTGAGCTTATGGAGTCTAACCTACGTCGTGCGCTCTCTATCTCTCAAGGTGAGATGTCTATCCTGTGGAGCAGCCCAATCACCGTATCATTATGGGGTCTGGTCGTGGTCATGATCTTTATGCCAATCATTCGTAAAACGTATCGTAAACGCTTTAAGAAGACTGCTGCATAAGTTTTTGTCAGTTCGTCTCTAAATGTCTCTCCGGCGGTGGTTATACTCAGGTATGGCCACCGTTTTTTTTAGAGATACTTTTACCCTACTTTCAATAGTTATTAGGGACAAGCCTTTAACACCCCTCACTTTTTTGTCAGCTGTCCAACATCAGCAAAACATCACTACTTGATGTCACTCATGAAATAGGATTTTATAGTGCCCCTTGTTTTAGATTTGTTGCAAACCATTCCAACGTGGCACTTAGTAGGACTATTCAGTGCTGGTATGATCGCTTTTATTATCTCTACGATATCTGGTGGTGGCGGTGCGATGCTGCTGATACCAGTCACTTCTTCGATGATAGGGACTGCGGTTGCGCCGCCTGTGATTAACGTGGCTACCTTTATGAGTAATGCCTCTCGGCTCTATTTATTTTGGCATGATATTGACTGGTCATTGACCAAATACTATGTGCCAAGCGCTATCGTAGGAGCGTGGTTGGCGGCATTGGTCTTTAGTCGTTTGGATGCAGGCTGGATTCAGTTATTGGTAGGTGCATTTTTAGTCTCTACTATTTTCCAATACAAGTTCGGTAAAGTAAGTAAAACGTTTGACATGCCAAAAGTAGGTTTTGTACCTGTGGGCTTTTTCATTGCCTTTATGAGCACGTTGGTGGGTGGCCTAGGTCCCATTCTTAACCCTTTTTATATGAACGCAGGTCTAGAAAAAGAGAATCTTATTGCGACCAAAACGGCGAATTCTTTTTTTGTCGGTATTATACAAGTCGTCAGCTACGCCTTTTTTGGCATACTCACAGTCAAGATCTGTGTGTATGGTCTGGTATTAGGACTGGGTGCCGTTATTGGCAACGTCATTGGCAAACACTTTTTGGCTGGCATCAGTATTGGTCAGTTTAGAATAATGCTGCTGATACTAATGGTGATTAGCGGTCTAATAATGATCATAAGAAACATAAACGTATTGTTTTAATAAGCCTATCACTCGATACCGTAATTATGTCACGCAAATTCTTATAAATACGGGTATTTATTCTTTATTAAAGATAATGCTCAATCATATGCTGACCTGATATAGCATCTTAATCAGAATCCCTTACATCATCATGCGCCAGCCTCTAAACTTGGCAAAGAAACCCTTCAATCTTTCAGAAAAATTAAAAGTCTCAGCTTCTGGTACTTCTTCAACATGATGACGAGTTGCTAATATCGGCTGCTGTACCAGTCTTTCATGATGTTCAAACGCGCGGTCCAGACTGATACTCATGATAGAGAAGTTGGTAGGACGTGGCAGACAGCGATACACCTGCCCTTTATTAATGAGATCAATCACCATGTGAGCGTCTTTAAATTCAGTCAACATCAGCACCATCAGATCGGGCTGGATATTTTTTAGAGCGTAGACAATAGGAGTAATATTTTCTTCGTTGAGCGTCGCATCCGTGATGGTGACACCAAACTTCTTTTTTTGTAGTAACTTCGCAGCCTGCTCGAGGTTGCTTGCCCAGCTCACTGTATAAGTACTTTTAAACTGATTTTTTATTTCTTGATAAATACTCTCATCATCATCTAATACCAGTATATTCCTTTTGCTACTAGCATTCATAAAACTCTGAGATTCATCCCCTTGCTTCATATTTTGGGTAATATCTTGCGTTTGCTGAGCAATCTCTGTGGCTTTATTTACGATCTTTTTGAGCTCATCATTTTGCCAAGGCTTGGTGATATAACGGTAAATCTCTCCATCATTGACCGAGTCAATCACCGCATTGAGATCGGCGTAGCCTGTTAGCAAGATACGAATGGTATTGGGTGACGCCTCTTTGACATCACGCAAGACTTCCGTCCCTTGCTTATCTGGCATGCGTTGGTCGCTGATGACCACTTGTACATCGTGCTCGCTGACATATTTCATGAGTTCAGTGGCATCTGTTGTGACAAACACGTCGTGTGACTGGCGAAAATGCATTTTTAGACTGCGTAATATGCGCGGCTCATCATCGATAAAGGCAATTTTTGGTTTTTGCATGATGCTCTCTTTGGGTAAATGGTGAGAAGTATTTCAACCTTCAAACAAGGCTTTGGAGGGTTTATTCTCATAAGTTTTCGACTGTATTGGCAGGACAATAGTGAAAGTTGTGCCCTCGCCGACAATGGAGGTCGCTGCAATACTGCCACCATGCTGCTCCATAATCTGTGTGCTGATCGCCAGCCCCAAACCCGTCCCATCACCTGCTTTTTTGGTTGTGAAAAACGGCTCAAAAATACGGTCTAACGTGTGCTCGTTGATGCCGACCCCATTGTCAGTGACTCGAACCACGACTTGTTGCTGTGTCTCATCGACCGCTGAGGTGATATGCAATTCGCCTTTATGATCAGGCGCTATGGCTTGAGCGGCATTGTTGAATAAATTTAATAGCACTTGGTTGATTTGCGAGGGATTGCATTGAATCAGCGGCAGTGTCGCTAGGTTGGTCGTAATATCTAAGGTTTTGAGGTTATTGCGCGCCATGACCAGCGAGGTATTGATACAGTCATTGATATCGACGTCTTTTACTTTTGATTCATCAATTCTAGAAAAGTCGCGCAAACTTACCACCAACTCAGCTATCTGATCGACCCCGTACAAGCTGTCTTTGATCAAATCGGCCAAGTCCTCACTGACTTCATCTTCTTTGATCTCTTCACAGCATTGTAGAGTTTGAGACGTCAATTGTGCTACTTGCGCTTGGTCAGCATTGGAGTCTTTTAGCGCCTGCAATAACTGGTCAGTCTGGCTGATCAGCTCATCGAAACGCGTCAAGTTATCACCGACCAGTTCGATATTACTGCGTACATAGCCCAGTGGTGTGTTGACCTCGTGCGCCACGCCTGCCACCATTTGACCCAAGGTTGCCATTTTTTCGGAGCGCACTAACTGTACTTGTGAGGCTTTTAGCTCATCCATCGCTTGCTGTAGATCTTGGGTACGGGCAGCAACTTGTTTTTCTAGATGGACGTTGATTTCGGCAAGCGCGCCTTCGTTTTCGACCACACGATCAATCAGTTGGTTGGTCTGCTCACTGATGATTTGAATTTCGCTCACGCTTGAGCTGGGCAGCTTATGTGCGAGCAATTTTTGATATTGTTTTTGTTCAATCAAAGCGCCCATCTCAGCCACCAAAAGCGACATACGTTGTAATGGACGAGTAAAATACTGACGGAACACCCATGCCGTTAATAATAAAATAGGGATAAAGCCCAGTAGCATGGCTTGTATCAGCTGGTTCGATAGAGCATTTGCAACACTGAGCAGATCACTATTGGGTTTTACAATCACCATTTTCCAGTAAGTAAATGGCATGCGAAAGACAAAGGCGGTGGCGGGCTGCTGTAAGACAAAATCATTGGGCACAGCGATGGTATCGACCAGATGGCTGTCGACTAAATTGAAAGTTTGATCGATATTTAACAAAAGCAACGCTGAGAGCAACTCAGACTCTTGCTCACTTATTTTGCCCAGATTGGTTGTGCTCAAAATACTACGAGCCGCTAACGTAAAACGACCTTTATCTTTGGCAGTGGCGTCCTCAATCAGCGTATCGTTAATGCGACCCAAACTGTCCGCGATAGGCGCAAAACTCGGATTGATAGTCGCCAACTGACTGGCGTTCATCATCTCACCTTGTGGATTGTTGGCGGTGGTTTGAGTGACGAGCGACTGCTCAGGAAAGGTCAAAAATCGATTGTCCAAGTCAACCAAAAAGACATAGCCACCTATTTTCTCTTGCCACCTCTTCATGGCGGCATCAAGATTGTCCAATAATAAGTTAAAACTCACCACGCCATCAAACGCTTGATTAGTACTGTTGTACAATGCTTTAGCACAAGTCATCATCGGCTGATTGCTCGTGGGATCGATGTATGCCCGACTCCAGACACAATGATCATGATTGGCGTACAACGCTGGAATATACCACCAGTCTCGATAATAAGCATTGGGCGTTTGACTTACTTGGTCATAGCGCGTCACTGACTGCATGCTGCCTGACTCATCGCGCGCCCATACAAACGACTGACGCTCTTGACCTTGGGCATACATATTTGGGTCAAACCACACCCCGCCACCCACGATTCTTTGATCCATCTGTTGCATGAGATTGCCAAAGGTTTCTTGGTAAAGTGCATCCTCTTTAGGTAGACCGCCCGCCATCGTACTGCTTGCTTTTGCCAGCCCATCGACATGGTTGATACTCACCATGATACTGTTGATGACTTCGTTACCTGTTTCGACCACGGTCTCTGATGTCATCTCCATAATGCGCGGCTTACCTTGGGTTTCAATGACCAAGTACACCATGAGAATAATCAGCAAAAAAGCCAACGCCAAAATAATCAGCATACGGGTAGAGATACTACCAAGCCTGCCAGCAACGCTCATACACACACCTTTTATCTACGCATCAACTGCTATCAATGAATCGCTTAATGGATATCAATCTCTGTGACACACAACAAATATTTATAATGGGCATAAGAATACGGCCGGGTTGTGAACATATGATGACAAAGAAGATACTGGTTGATAAAAGTTGGACTATTGAAAAAGGCTTGTAAAAACGGAGAATGAGAGAGGTTGAACGATAGGAGTTTTGATGTATTTATAAAACAAAAAAATGCAGCGCACCGTTTGATGCCCTGCGTTTTTTGAATTCATTTTTTTAGAGAATGCGGGTTCTAAACGGTAGATAAACCATCATTATCACCAAAGTGTCTTTTATTTATGCAAAAGTATCTTTTGCTTATGCATATATATCACGTCTGCTATGGTAATACTCACCTAACGCTGCCCATATGTAATCACTCCTCAAACGATGGGTCAGTACGGCGTAGCTTTCTTAATAAGGCAGGCCATGCGATATCACCATTCGCTCCTCTGGTCACCTGCTTCGATGCCGCTTGAATACCGGCCAATATTTGTGCTGGTATCGGTGTCAATGCGCTGCCACCGCTTTGCGCCTTGATTTGAATCTCGCAGGCGTTTTGTAAAATATACATATTCAAAAATGCATCAGCGACGGTGTCAGCACAAGTGAGCAGACCGTGATTGCGCAAAATCATGAAGTTAGCCTTGCCTAAATCAGCAACCAAACGAACCTTTTCTTCTGGGTTAAGCGCAACGCCCTCGTAATCGTGATATGCCAAGTTAGATAACGGAAATAATGATTGTTGAGAGATGGGTAGTAGGCCTTGCTCTTGCGCCGAGACCGCTACGCCATTGCTGGTATGCAGATGAATCACGCAGTGCGCATCATCACGGGCTTCGTGTACGGCACTATGAATGATAAATCCTGCTGGATTGACATTGAACGCTGATGGCGAGACTTTTTCGCCCGCTTTGTTGACTTTGACTAGGCTGGAGGCGGTAATCTCTTCAAATAGCATGCCATAAGGATTGATTAAAAACTCATCTTCCGTCCCTGGTACGCGGGCTGAGATATGGGTAAATACCAGATCATCCCAGCCATAGGACGCAACCAAGCGATAACAAGCAGCAAGATTTACTCGCATCTGCCATTCTTGTTCGCTCATATTATGGTGTACACTCGATGTTGAATCAGTTTGTGTGGTCGTTTTTATCGCTGTTTGCATTGTATAGTCCTTTACAGTTGTAAATAGTCCGAATAATTACTCTACACCATTCTTCAAACCCAAATCTGTCAAAAACATGACACTTATGAATATCAATCATCATTTAAATAACGACCCTTGGTTTGCTGACTTGCCAACCGACGTGCAAGCGCTACTAGCGTATAACGCTGTGCTAAAGGTATACCAAAAAAGCCAAATGATTCATGCTATTGGTGACAATGATGATGCGGCGCTGCACTTTGTCGTATCGGGTACGATTAGAGTCTGCAATGTGAGCACTAGCGGCAATGCCATGACCCTCGCTCACCTATCTAGTGGCGAGTGGTTTGGTGAGATCTCTATCATAGATGACAACCCGCGTACTCATGATGCATGGACGATTAACAAGGTTACGTTGATTTCTATCCCCAGAAAGGTGGTGATTCAAACGGCGCAACAGTATCCAATTTTATACAAGCACCTCGCGCTCATCACTTGTGCGCGTATTCGTAGAGCCTTTGACTGGATTGATGATGCCACCTCACTCAATACATCAGCGCGACTGGCGAGCATGCTCATTGGACTCATCGGTACTTATGGTAAGCAAGTGAATGGCGATATCAAAATAGACTTACGCTTATCGCAAGAAGAGCTTGGCTTTATGCTCGGCACCACCCGACAAACCATCAATAAAATCATTCAGTCTTGGCAAAAACAGGAATTCATAGATATGCACTATGGTTTTATTACTATAAAGAATCAGTCTGAGTTAAGGGCAATGATGAATCCTGAATAATTTGAATAGCCGTAAAATTTTCTATAAACCACTCAATACCTCGCAAACTAGTATTAGCATCAGCATCAAAACTGCCACCTTAACATCTTCTTAACAGCGCACTTGTTATGGTAAGGAATGACGTTTCCTACCATTCTGTTGAGAAGTATTTATATGTCCATATCTCAAGCCGCCAAAATCGATGCGCCTAAAGCCAATAAAAAAAACAGCTATCTGAGTAAGCTCTACGATCATGAGGTAAATCTCAGTTATCTTATTATCATTGTTGCCTTATATTTGGTGGCGACTGCCAATATTGGCTTTTTTGAGCAGGTGCTAGATGTCTATCCATTTAGCAAAAACGTCGGCTTTATACTGTCTATTACTGGCTTGTTGTTTGGACTGATGTGGCTGGTATTACAGCTGCTTTGCTATCGTCCGATTGCCAAACCAATATTGATTGCGCTACTGATCACTGCTGCCATCTGTGGTTATTTTACCGATGCTTACGGGACGATATTTGACAGCAACATGCTGATCAATAGTCTGGAGACCGATCAAGCAGAGGCGATGGGATTGTTTGCCCCTAGCATGGTCATTCAGGTGCTGTTACTGGGCGTGTTACCGGCATTTATTATTAGCAAAATTCGTCTAAAGCGCTTTACTTGGCAACGCAGCATTCTACAAAAGACAGCCACCTTGATATTGTCTATCGCAGTCATCGCGGCGTGTCTCTTACCCTTTGGTGACCAGTACGCCAGCTTCTTTCGTCAGCATAAAGAGGTGCGCTCATATGCCAACCCAATCACGCCTATTTACTCTACCATCAAACTTGGCGAAAACTATGTCAATGAGCTGGGCCATCCTGATAGTTTCACCCTACATGCGACAGATGCAAAGCGCGTCGCTCCTACCAGTAGCACTACAAACAGCAGCACTGCAAAACCCAAGCTCATGGTGTTCGTCGTTGGCGAAACGGCTCGCGCTGATCACTTTGGTTTAAACGGCTATACACGCAATACCACGCCACTACTCTCAAAGCAATCAAACCTTTATAGTTTTAAAGATGCCGTCTCTTGTGGCACTTCGACTGCCTACTCAGTGCCCTGCATGTTCAGTTATGCAAATCGGGAAAATTATGATATCGATACCGCCAAGTACAATGAAAACGTACTCGATACGCTCAGCAAGCAAGGGGTCAATGTCGTGTGGCGAGACAACAACTCTAGCTCTAAAGGTGTGGCTGATCGTGTCACTTTTGAGGACTACAAAACGGCTGATACCAATCCGAACTGCGATGTTGAATGCCGAGATATTGGTATGCTTGATGGTTTTGATAAACTGGTTAAGTCAGGCAGCTCACCGAAAGAGACGCCTAAAGACACGCTTATTTTGTTACACCAAATGGGCAACCATGGCCCCGCCTATTACCAGCGCTATCCTAAAGAATTTGAAACGTACAAACCTGTCTGTATGACCAATGAGCTGTCGAAATGTGATACTCAGTCTGTGATCAATGGCTATGACAATGCGATTCTGTACACCGACTACTTTTTGGATAACGTGATCGATACCCTAAAAACTTACGAACAAGATTATGATGTAGTCATGGTTTATATGAGCGATCATGGCGAGAGTCTTGGTGAAAATAATATTTACTTGCATGGTCTGCCCTATAAGTTTGCCCCGGATACTCAAAAGCACGTGCCCGCAGTCATTTGGTCACCGGATAGTAATAACATCGATGCGGACAGTCTCTCTAGTATGAGCAGTCAGCCGGTGTCACATGATTTTATTACGCCGACGTTGCTGAGCTTTTTTGGCATCACGACTGATGCGGTCAAAGGCGCGCCAACCTTTTTTAAAGTAAATAACTAAATCCATTTTTATATTGCTCCATCTTTTAGGTAGCTACTATTTTGTAGGTCAACACCATGTATAAGATACTCGTTATTGAAGACAACCCCGATATCGTGGCCAATATTTATGCGTTTTTTGAGCCAAAAGGCTTTGAGCTGGACAACGCACATAATGGCTACAGTGGGCTCACACTCGCCTCAAGCAATCATTATGACGTGATATTGCTCGATGTGATGCTACCAGGTATGGACGGCACCAAGCTGTGTAAGAAACTCAGAGAAGAATTGCATGACAAAACGCCTGTCCTCATGCTCACTGCTCGCGATACGATTTTGGATAAAGTGGCAGGCTTTGATAGCGGTGCTGATGATTATTTGGTCAAGCCATTTTCGTTGATTGAGCTAGAGTGCCGTATCAAAGCACTCATACGTCGCACCGAGGACGAACATTTTGTACACAGTATCGCTGTGGGCGCGCTATCGCTAAATAATAGTGAGCATACTATTATGCGCGAAGGAAAGTCGATTAAGCTCACCCCAACTGGATTTAAGATATTACATATCCTAATGAGTGCCGCACCGCGAGTCGTCAGCAAGACAAAACTTGAAGAAAAGGTTTGGGGTCTAGATATACCGAGCAGTGATGCGCTACGTACTCATATGCATAGCGTGCGGGCGCAGGTCGACAAGCCTTTTGACAAAACCATGATAGTGACAGTGCCTGGTGTGGGTTATCAAATTATCGATCCCAATAAATCAGAAGACGCGGTAGTATGACTGAGAGAGCAGTACCTCATACAGTCTACTATCACGCACTATATCAATTACCTCCTTTGATTAAGCATCTCCATATTATGTTCAATATAGACTCGATAGCCAATAAGTTTCGATTATCCTACTTTATATTCGCGCTGTTGCTATGCGGGGCTTTTGTCAGTATTTTTCTATACGCGGAGAGCAGAATAGAACAAGAGTTGGTTAAGGGTCGGCTGTTGCAGCAGCTTGATATCAGCCAAGAAAAGTACGGCGATCGCTCTATCTATACTGCCGACCCAGGCATCAAGATCTATCGCTACGATAGTGCCCCTACCAACCTGCAAACAACAGCAACAGCAACGGTGCAAGAGAAGTCTGTCACTATAGACGGTGAGTCTGGCAAAACCCACGGCAACCTTCATTTTTTCGCCTATCAACAAGGCAATCAGACTTACATTTTGACGTACTTGGAAGGGGTTGAGATGGTGATGAGCCACTACCCTGTACTAGAAATCTTCGAAAATTTAGAAGATATCTTTGCAGATACACTAAGAGTGGCGGTCATTTTGAGTTTGCTTATTGCCGCCATATTCTCTCATTTGTCCTCCAAACAAATCATCAAGCCTTTACTCGATTTAAAAAAAGCCGTCGAAACGGATCATAGCAACCTAACGGAACTCACGCACTTGCCCTCTGAGGTGGGCGTATTGGCGCGAGCTATCGATGAAAAAAACCATAAACTTGAGCAGTATCTAAAGCGCGAGCAACTGTTTACTGGTGATGTCAGCCATGAGCTGCGCACGCCCTTAACCATCATCATGGGTGCCTTTGAAGTGCTGGCCTCGCAATTACCAGCAGACAGTCATCTGAACGAGTTTACCAATCGGATTGGCACTACCGCCCGTGAGACCTCTGAGATTATCACCGCCCTGCTCTTACTTTCGCGCGCCCCTGAAAAGCTAGATGCACCGCAAACTTCTATCAATAGCATTGCCTTAGCCGAGGTGCAGCGATTGACCTATTTGCTGCGCTATAAAACGGTCACGTGTCAAATAGTCGCTGAGCAAGAATATAGCGCCTATGTGCGTCCTGAGCTATTAAAAATGGCACTCGGCAATTTGATAAAAAATGCGTTTCAGTATACCGATGATGGCGAAGTCACCATCACTATCGATGACGAAAAAATCATGGTAACTGATACTGGTCTTGGTATTCCTGAGGCGATGATGCCGCTGCTGTATGAGCGCTTTGAGCGCCTAACTCATGACTATCAAGACGAGGGTACAGGCACAGCCTTGTCACCAGAAAATGATATCAATCACAAGGTTGAAGGCTCAGGATTGGGACTGAGTATCGTACAACGCATCATGTCTCATATGGGCTGGCAGCTGACCCATCAAGCCAATCCGTCTGGCGGCAGCACTTTTATTATTTATTATAAATAACCGTACTTCGCTTACTATCACCACAATTTCTATTTAACCGTTGCCCACTGAACTGGCGGGCAATGCCATTTGTGCCATTTGTCCGAATCATTCTTTATTCTCATTCCTGCTTACGCTCTTAACGTTTTCTTAATCTCGCTCGTCTTATACTTAGGCTATATCGACTTTGCTTGACTGTTTTTTTGGTCACGCAAAACCGAAAGCGCATCTTGATATTAATAGATCATTAAGAATTCTATATGAATAAAATTACTCCTATTAATCTTGAAGACGAGTCAGCCAAGCATTGCTCTATCAAGCAGGCAGCACATCACAGTGCGCTCACGCCTGATAGTTTTGCAGAAAGCGCAAAAGGTAAAACGGGCTTTTACCGAATTATAAAAGCTGCTGGCTATTCAATGGACGGATTTAAGGCAGCATACAAATTTGAGGCGGCTTTTCGACAAGTCGTGTGGCTCAATGTTGTCCTGCTTGCCGCTGTCATTATGATGCCTTTTACGCTTGGTATAAAAATGATGCTAGTGCTCGCGTCTTTTTTATCTTTAATTGTTGAGCTGATTAACACGGGTATCGAAGCTTGCGTCGACCACACATCAACCGCCAAGCATCCAATCGCAAAAATCGCAAAAGATGTTGGCTCGGCGGCGCAGTTCGTGTCGTTATGTCTATTAACAATTTTATGGCTCATGGCGTTGTCTGTCTTTTTATGAAGACATCTATCACAGGCACTGATCAATAATCACGCTAGAAGCTATCCTATTTATTATACGTTCTTACTTACTATACATTGCCAGAGGTATCCATGACTTTAGAAAACCACTCAATGGCTTGGGACTGGCTAAAATTACTGTGTTTGACCATCCTCGCTACGTTGATGTTTGAACATAGTCAGTTAGACATACGCATCAGTGAGCTTTTTTATAGCCATGGACACTGGCTACTAGAAAAAGGCGCGCAGCCTTATGCGTTTATCTTTTATGATTTGCCCAAAGCCCTACTGATCCTACTGGCGGTCTACCTCATAGCAGTGTTAATTATAAAATATAGACAGCCTTTGCCCGACCTTGCCTCACAGCATCGCCGTAAATTCGATAAATTTCTGCTTCCTTTACCAATTCGGGAGATCGGCTATCTACTGCTGGTATTAGCGATTGTACCGGCTACCATTGCCACATTAAAAGGCGTCACCCATGTGAGCTGCCCGAATGACTTGGTAATTTTTGGCGGTGAGTTGCCTTATCTCAATCTGTGGCAAAACATGGTTGCCGCAACGCCTGCCAGATGCTTCCCAGCGGCTCACGCCAGCGCAGGATTCTCCTTATATGGATTGGCTTTTTTGCCAACACTCAAAAAGCACCGTTATCAAATACTAAAAATAGTCACGCTCTTAGGCTGGAGCATGGGGCTGTATAAGATGCTATTTGGCGATCATTTTTTTAGTCATACTTTGGTCTCGATGCTGCTATCACTGACGATAGCGTGTGCGCTTGCGACGCTATTCTTTAAAGATTCGATAAAGGCAAAAGCCAAAAGCGCCAGTAAAAAACATGCCGACACAGCCACTAGCTTGCTTGGTACTGAAACCTCAAGCACTTAGAATGATAGTTATCACGTTGCGTTATTTTGCTAGGCACGACTGGCGAATTGCAGGCATATTGGGATGAGGGATTAGGGATGATTTATCAGCACTATAAGGACGTTATGAAACCACTTTGTGCCGTTATGCCAGCATTGACATTGATATTTGGACTTAGCGTACTCTCTACCGCTGCGATGGCAGAGACGGTCAGTTTGCCAATGGACACTTTGCCTAACAGAATAACCCTACCAAATGTCAGCCCAGTCAATAGTGCGCTTGCCAACCGCGGCGCTTATGTGGCGCGCAGCGCCGACTGTATGGCCTGCCACCGTGAAGACTTAGTGGCGGCGTGCCGATTGATACGCCGATTGGCAATATCTACTCGACCAATATCACACCATCGACGCGCTATGGTATTGGCAACTATACTGAGGCCGATTTTAAAAAAGCCTTTTTTAAAAAAGCCTTACGCAAAGGTCGGGCGCCAAATCATCAGATTTATCCTGCGATGCCTTACCCGTCCTATCATGGCCTGACAGATGACGATGTCAGAGCCTTGTTTGCTTATTTTCAGACCGTCCCTATCGTAGACAAACCCCCTGAAAAAAACCACACACCTGCCTTTCCCGTTGAATATCCGTAGCTTAATGCTGGCATGGAATGTCATCAATGTGCCTTCTACCGAAAACCGCGCAGGACTCAAAAAACTCTATGACGACTCTTGTGCAGGTTGCCATATGCAAAAAGGTGACGGTGCATACGGCGCTGGCTACTATCCACCGCTGGCTAACAACGGTAAAATGCAATTGAAGTACTATATCATTAGTGTGTTAATAAATGGTCTGCGCGGGATGCCATCGTTTCATAGCATGATGAATGATGCGCAAATAGCAGCCGTCACACAGTACGTGCATAGCGATTTAAATAACTTCACTGACACGGTTACGACTGCTAATGTCGCGCAATTACGCCATGATTTACCACCAAGTTCAGACCCGAGCGAGTAGAAGACGCTCGCTATCTTATAACGTACCCAAGCGCTTACATAGCGTTTTAGATACGCTTGGGCGGTACAGAATAGGTGCCGACGACATGAGCCACGACATCGTCTGAGCCTTCTGAATACAGAGATACCTCGCCCACTATCAAGGCTCGCCCTACTTTGAGTAAGGTGCATTCAGCGATAATACGTGCATCTGCTGATGGTTTACGCAAAAAATTGATAGTCAGACTCGTCGTCACTGTCAATGGCACGATACCGATTTTCCCAAGTATCGCAACATAGATGGCGACGTCAGCGACGGCCATCATGACAGGTCCTGACACTGTGCCACCAGGACGTAGCTCATCGATGCCAATCTCGTGTGATAAAGTCGCACCATTTTCACTGACTGCTTCGACGATACATTTGGTTTGTGGAAACTCTAACGCCATAAAGGCGCTGATTTCTTCTTTAGTTGCAGACATAACGCTTCCTTGAATTGAATTAAATTAAACTTTCCTTGTTATTTATTACTTCACTGAATACATTCCTTTAATGTATTACTGGCGTACCTTCTGTACTAAAGGCAAATCCTTTATTACTAAAATTCCCAATCATGACCGCTTCGATAACTGGTCTGACGGTTTCATCGACACCTTCGACCTCGATAATGAAGTTAGCACCCGACCCGCCTTTATCTTCTTCTTTTTCGACGATGTAGTTGAGCGTGGCCATCGCTGATAGCTCGATGGGTTTGCTTAGATACGACTTTACCAGTGCCCCATCCGTATCATAATAATCAATTTTATTAATATACAGTGATTTTTTCAGCGTGGTATTGCGCACACTCAGCGTCGCTGACAGTAGTACTTTGCGATTGTCTCTATCGGTATAGATATCAGAGTAAATCGGTACATAAAAGGTTTCTTTATAGCTGAACTGACTGCGATCTACATCGGAGGTCACCTCTAACGCTTCAATCGGATCTTGTTGATTCTCGGACAAGGTGACGTTTGGATCTTGCGCAGACGGATCACAGCCTGACAGCAACACGATAACAGCGAACAATAGAACGGATATACTACGCTTATTCATAAACTTCCCCTGTCCCTTTTCATGTCACTGCGATTGCAAGCTGTTATTTGATTTTCACACCCACGCTACGTAAGAAATGGTTGATGTGTTTGTTTGCGCCATAAATGACCAATACATCACGGTCTTGCAATATTTGTTCAGGCGTGGCCAGACCTTGCACGCTAGGTTTGGTCTGGGTACGACCAAAGCTGTCTTCATAATACTCATAGCGCAAGGTACTAAGCAATCGGATATTGAATTTTTGCTCCAACCGCAACTCCTCAACCGTCTTGCCGATCAACACATTTGGAATCTTGATTTCTACCATACTAAAGTTATCGCTTAACTCAAACGAATCAACAAAATGGCTTAGTGACAGTCGTTTGGCCCAGCGATTGGCTGCTTCTTTTTCAGGGTAAATAATGTCATCGACACCAATGGCCTGCAAAACTTTTTTATGCAGCGGATTGATGCTACGGCTGATCAAACGTTTTGCTTTTAGGGTTTTAAACAGCGCCGTTGCCATCACGTTGGCGCCTTGATCCTCTCCAATAGCGACAATGACGGTGTCGGTATCGACAATCGGTAATCCGCTCACGGTATACTCATCCGTGGCATCCATACAGAGCGTATGAGAAATGACCTCCTTATAGGCTTCTACTCGTTGCATGCTGCTGTCAATGGCAATCACTTCGTGACCTTGGCGGGTCAATGCTGCTCCCAGTGACGCCCCAAAATTCCCCAACCCTACGATGATGTATTTCATAACTTTTATGACCTTTTTTAGTGTCTTTTACTCTATGTTTCCCTGTTTTTGCACATAAAACCGTCTATTTATCACAAGTTAGTTAATCGTGATTTCCTCAGTCGGATAGCGATAATTGCGTTGGCGCATGTTTTTGAGTAGCGCAATAAATATCGTCAGCATACTGACCCGTCCAACAAACATGATGACCGAAACCACGACTTTACTAAAATCCGATAAGTCTGCTGTCAGGTTTAAACTTAGCCCAACCGTGCTATAAGCTGAGAAACATTCAAATACCACTTTGATCAAATCAAGCTCTGGCTGATCATAACTAATCAGCGTCACACCCGTACCGATGACCAATAATGACAACCACATAATAGAGAACGCGCGGCGGACTGAAATCTCCGCAATCTGACGCTTGAAGACTTCTATCTTTGTTTGCCCACGGGCTAGACTCAGTGTATTTAATAGCGCAATCGCAAAGGTACTGGTCTTGATACCACCACCCGTTGAGTTGGGCGACGCCCCAATCCACATCAAAAATATCGTTAGCATGACCGTTGGAAAAGTCAGTTCACCCATATCAATGACATTGAACCCTGCGGTTCGCGGCGTGGCAGCCGTAAAAAACCCTGTGATAAGCTTACCGAAAAAGCTGGTATGGTCAGCGAGTACATTATTGTATTCAAATACCATCACCCCAACCAGACCAGTCAACAATAACGCCCCAGTCGTAATCAAGGTAATACGGCTGTTGATATTCAGCAACCAAGGCTGATAAATATAGTGCCGGTCATTGCGATAGATCAGCTGCTCAATGCGATGACGCAGATAGCGCAGTACATTGACCACAATGGTGAAGCCCATACCGCCAAAGATAAAGGTCATCGCAATGATAAGCTGCAATGGATAATTAAAACGTAGCGAATCGTCATACATGCCAGCACTAATGGTCGAAAACCCAGCATTACAAAAAGCGGATATCGCATGAAAGACCGAAAAAAACAATTGCTCAGACCAGTTCATATCAGGCATATCATAAATGCTGATATAAATGAGTGCCGCCGCCACCGCCTCAACGGCGAATGTCACGTATAAAATAGACTTAAGTGTCGACACCACATTACCCATGCCGCGCATATAAGACATCTCGCTAATACTCGCTTGCGTCTCGTAACTGACGCCACCCTTAAAGAAGTAACTAAAGTACGTCACGAACGTCAAAATACCTAGGCCGCCGATTTGTATCAGTCCCATAATAATGACTTGGCCAAACGTTGTAAAATAGGTTGCCGTATCCACCACAATAAGCCCAGTCACACAAACGGCACTAGTCGCGGTAAAGAGTGCATCAATAAAGGACAGCGGCTGCGTTGTCGCATTGGGCATCATTAGGAGCAAAGCACCAACCAGCACAACGGCTAAGAAACTTAAAATAAAAAACTGTGCAGGATGCAAAAAGGTGCGATTGAGATTGAAATTATGATCAGAGAGTTCACGGATAAAGGTGACAAACACGGCGATCTTTATCGCGACAAAACCATCAACGGCGGCGTCCAATCCAGAACGCACCAAATCAGTGAAATGCGCGGTAAGTAAAATGACAATCGCGATACTGGTAAAAGCATCAAAAATAGCAACTTTATTGAGCGTTCGCGGTTTGTTTGTGTAGAGATAACGGCCAACCGTCACCACAAAGCTGAGCAAAATAACGACCAAGTAAAAAATATGAAACACTTGTTGGAGCCAAATGGGCAGCGTAAAGCCACTATCCAACAAGGCAATAGCTACCCCGATGACACTAATCAGAATCGTAACATTATTCAATAATCGATAATATGCGGCTGCATTCATAGCTTGAACCCATGACAACAATAACCACGATACTTATACTCCTTTTTTGCCCTATTCACAAAAACTGATTTGAGAGAATCGTAACCAATTATTGAATCAATATAGATCCTAAGAGTCATTCAGATGAGATATCAAATACTTGCAATATCATACAATACTGACTGACGTACTGACTCCTTTTTCCCACTTGCTAAGCTGTCTCTCATTCTTCTTTTGTTATTATGGTCGCCATTTTTACACCGCCCCATGTCACCAGTATCACACCAACAGCTATCAAAGATGCTCCCAAAAACAACCCCTCAGGTGGACGCTCTCCCTGCAAAAATATCGCAATCGGTACACCAACGACAGCCCCAACCGCCCCTAGTAAACTGAGCAATACAGGCCCACCTGTTTTTTGCAAAAGAAATAATAAGAAAAACTGACCAGCAAACACCCACGCTTGTACGGCTATCAATCCTAGCGGCAACCAAGCATCCAAAGGTATCGCGACAGAAAAATCAGAGAGCGCACTAAACAAACCTAGCAGCAATGCCGCCGCCACCAACATACCGGGTGCAAGCGCACTAGAGGAGGCATTATCAGGCCAGCGTAACGTCCGATATATATTGCCAATGGCGAGTAGCACTGGGCCACACAGTGCGACTAAGATCCAGAAGACACTAGACTCTGGTGCAGAAAGCTTATGAATAGCCAACACCCCTGCGCCAAGAAGCGCCGCCACTACGCCAAGCGCACGAATGAGATAAAAACGCTCCATACGTAGCATCAGTGCGCCAAGATACGTTAGCAGTGGGGGTAAGCAAATAATGAGGGCAACAAACCCTGCCCCAACATGAGGAATGGCCGAAAATAACAGTAAGTTAGCAGCCGCCACGCTAACAAAGGCGGCGACGACATAATACTCGATACTACGGGCACTAATAGGCGGTATCTCTTGTTTGATAAGAGCAACGATTAGTAAAATAATGGCCGCGCCAGTGATCGACCAAAACAAAAACGCGAGTGGTGTTAGACCGATATTGACAGCATATTTTGCCAAGTTGGTCGAGATACCAGTAAGCGCACCCCCTGCTAATAGGCAAGCAACAGGCACTAGCCACGTGTTTTTGTGAGTATTTTTATTGAGTAAGTCATTCATCCATTATCCTATTGGACAAGGTCGATCATTCAGTCACCAGTTTCGCAAACAGCTCATCTATCTCAACCTTAAATTCTTTGTCTTCGATTTTGTTGGCTGCAACTTTGGCATTTTGTAGATGTTGGATAGCCGCTTCAGTCTGACCCGTCTCAAGCTGTAGCACCGCCATAGAAAAAGCGATTGAGGCCATGTGATCTTTTGAGTTGATCGCTGTGGCTTTGACCAATGCCTTATCATAGATCACCAAAGCCTCATCCAAATCTTCTGTGAAATCAGCAAGTGTCTCCCACTGCTCGGGATGGTCTTTATCGGTGTTTTCATTGTCGGTACAAATGGCGTTTAATTCTGCATAAAGCGCATCAAATTTTGCTTGATCGCCGCGACGATCGGCCTCTAGCAGCTCTTCGGCTAAGGTGTAAATGGCTTTATATATTTTAGTATTGATCATTTTTTTCTCTATTTTTCGTGAGATAACAAAAAATTTTGTCTCAATTTATGATTTGGCAGTTAAATTTTTAGTACAGGCAAGCTTAGCACGGTTAGCGATAACGTTGAGCGTTTTCAGACGGTGGCAAAGAGATGTTTTGACTTTATATTGCTGTCCAATCATTGCTCTTGCCAGTGCAACCATAAACGCATATCTAATTCGAGCTGATGATACTCAGGTTCCATATGACAACACAGTTGATAAAACGCCTTGTTATGATCATGTTCTTTAAAATGCGCCAGCTCATGTACCACAATCATCCGTAAAAACTCTGGCGGTGCGTCTTTGAATAGACTGGCAACCGTGATACTGTTATGGGATTTAAGCTTGCTGCCTTGCACGCGAGACTGGGTAGTATGGATACCTAGCGCATGCTTTAGTACTTTTAACTTACTGCTATAGCTGACGCTTGATAGCGGGCCAATCTTGCGCATGTATTGGTTTTTTATCTCATTGACATAGTGATAAAGCGCCTTATCACTTTGCACTTGGTGCTGGGTGGGATATTTTTTATCCAAATACTCACCCATCCGACCGTCGCTTATCATTTGCGCCGCTTGCGTTTGAATCTGCTCTGAGTAATGCGCTATGTATTTTAATCTGCTCACAACGATATCCTTTGTCTATGTGTTAAAAGCTGTCCGCTTGTTTGATGGATTTTACCTTATATTGGCTATATGTTATCTCTAGCTTGTTCTACTTCCCATTTACCTTATTTGCCACAAAAAAACCCCATAAGCGGTAGTCAACTTATGGGGTCATTGCTTATAACACTTTCTTATAAAGACGGTCACTTATCGGCTATCGTACATATAGATTGATAGCGCGATGGTCTAGGCCATTAACGCTCTAGATGCAGATACTGCAAATGACGCTCGTACTGATTTAAGATATCGACCAATACCTGCTCTTTGGTATAACCGACCAAGTCATACTCTTGCGAGCCTTCACTTAAGAACACCTCAGCACGATAATAATGCTCTGCCTGCTTGTTTGATGTATTCAATGTAAAGTTAGGACGTTCAGCTTTGATCAAGTTAACTTCATAAACAAAGTCATCTTCATCACCATGACCGACGCGCAGTTTTAGACCGTCGACCTGACCACTGTCTTGGCCCATGCCTGCATCGATATCTTCACCGATACTGGCAAGATTATGCGCATCTAAAGAGGTTTTGAGACCGCCTGCTTTGAACTCTTTTTCGACCTCAGTCATCGCTGGCATCACCACCGTTTTTAAGAACTTTTCAACCTGTGCGTGTCCTGGGAAGCTAACAATACGCTGCAAACGTGCTCTCCAGCCTTTGCCGCTGTCGAGCACATTGGCAGTACCAATCGTGCTGGCTTTGCGCTTATTGCCCTCTTCTTTTAGTGACTTCCACATGGACATCATGTAGAGCACTAAAATCAAAGAGAATGGCAAACCTGCAATGACCGAAACCGATTGTAATGAGGCAAAACCGCCCGCAAACAATAATCCTAGTGTGATAAGACCTGTTGCCGCCGCCCAAAACAAACGCAACCAAACCGGTGCATCCGTGTCATTAGTCATGCCTTTTGAGCTTAGGTTGGCAAGTACCAACGCGCCCGAGTCCGCAGAGGTGACAAAGAACACCAGACCAATGATCACACCTGCAAATGACAGCACTTCGCTATAGGGGAAATATTCAAATAGCGCAAACATACCCATGGCGGCATCATTGACGGCAGTTTCACCAAGCGCCGTTGCGCCATTGGCGACCAGATCTATCGCAGTGTTACCAAAGATAGAGAACCATGCAAAAATAAAGCCCAATGGAATGAACATCACGCCAAAGACAAATTCACGTAGCGTACGGCCACGGCTGATACGCGCGATAAACAGACCAACAAACGGTGCCCAAGCAACCCACCATGCCCAGAAAAATATCGTCCAACCTGATTTCCAGTCGGCACCGGCAGTACCGTCATAGGCATAAACATCAAAGGTTTTATAGATAATGGTTTGGAAATATTGACCAATATTTTGCGTAAAGGTGTTTAATAAATAGACCGTATTACCCATCACGAGGATGGCAAGCAATAGCAATATTGACGACAACATATTGAATTCAGACAGACGACGTACGCCTTTTTCAACACCCGTCATCGCAGAGACAGCGGCAGCGACGACCACACCGACAATGATCAGCGCCTGAACCATTTTGCTAGATTCAATACCAAAGACATGGGTCAAGCCAGCATTGGCTTGTAGCACCCCAATACCCAAACTGGTCGCAATACCCATCAACGTACAGACAACACCGAAAGTATCAATCCCATCACCTAGCCAGCCTTTGATCAGGCGTTCACCAAATATTGGCGTGAGCGGTGAGCGTAGCGCAAGTGGCATGTTTTTGCGGTAAGCAAAGTAAGCCAGTGCCATACCAATCAGCGCATAAATACCCCAGCCATGCAGACCCCAATGCAAAAAAGTCTGAGCAAGCGCTTGACGCATGGCCTCGGCGCTCGCAGGCTCTAGGCCAGTATGCGGCGTTAAATAATGCATCAATGGCTCTGACGCACCAAAAAAAAGCAGATCAATACCGATACCCGCTGAAAACAGCATGGCTGCCCACGCTAAAAACGGAAACTGCGCTTTTTCGTGGTCTTGACCCAGCTTAATATCGCCATATTTAGAAAAACCGACAAACAAAGCAAAAATACTATAAGCGGCAACCACTAGCATGTAATACCAACCAAACTTATCTGATACCCACGCCATACTTGCACCAAGTAAGGTCTCACTATAATCTGGAAAAGCAATGGTCCAGATGATCAATAAAATAGAAATAATAGCCGAACCTAAAAACACAGTTTTGTTTAGGCTCAACGGTTTCGTCACCTCTTTTGATGGCGAACTGTACATAAAAGACCTCAAATAAGTAAATTAAACAGTGTCCGATATTGCTTTGTCCGGCATAGTATTATGACTTTTGACCACATAACGTATACTTAACCGCATGACGCACAAAGCAGTACCAATGAATAAAAGCGAATAAAATGATAAACAGCGCTGATCGTAACGACTTGCATCACTCCAATACATCAGCGCTGATAAAAAAGGCCTTTACGTGAAAGGCCATTACTTTGAAGTTATCTTATATCGTTATTTATTCAGCAGCGCATCTCGCCCTGCCTACCTGACCAGCTGCTTAGCTTACACCGTTGAGAGATAATCGCGCATTGGCTCAGCGCGTAGCGGCGCTCCATTGGCCACATAATAATCTGCCGTAGAGCGCGGCAATTGTACGCCTTTCATTTTATCAACGATTTTTTCGGCCAGCATGATGGTGGTGGCGTTGAGATTACCACTAATGATATTTGGCATAATAGATGCATCGACGACTCGCAAGCCATCAATACCATGTACCAGCCCTTGACCATTGACGACCGAATCATTATCTTCGCCCATCGCACAGGTACATGAGGGATGGTAAGCCGTCTCGCCATGCTCGCGCACATAGTCATCTAGCTGCTGATCGGTCACCAAGTCTTCGGTGGGTGAGATGGCAGCACCGCGATAAGGGTCCAGCGCAGGTTGATGCATAATCTCGCGCGTGATACGCATCGCCGCGCGGAACTCCTGCCAATCTTGCTCATGTGACATATAGTTAAATAAAATACTTGGATGCGCACTGGGGTCTTTTGAGGTCAGCTTGACGCGACCACGACTTGGAGAACGCAATGAACCGACATGGGCTTGAAAACTGTGCGAATCACTGGCACTACGGCCATCGTAACGCACGGCAAGCGGTAAGAAATGATACTGGATATTTGGGTGAGTGAATGCCTCATCCGTACGGATAAAACCGCCACCTTCAAACTGATTAGAAGCCCCAAGGCCTGTACCATTGAACAACCACTCCGCACCAATGGCAGGTTTATTCCACCATTTATTGGCAGACGCAATCGAGACTGGCAGCTTACATTCGTACTGCATATACAGCTCTAAATGATCCTGCAAGTTATTGCCCACACCCGGTAAATCTAGTATTTCTGTCACGCCAGCGTCTTTTAGCCACTGACCAGGGCCGATACCTGAGCGCTGCAACAGCTGCGGTGAGGCAATCGCACCAGACGACACTACCACTTCACGAGATGCGTAAAACTTTTTGGTCTGGCCCTCGTGCTCGACCTTGACCCCGACGGCACGCTTGCCATCAAATAAGATCACATCGGTGAGCGCCCCTGTCAAAATCGTGATATTGTCACGCGGCTTGGCGCGATCTAGATAGCCTCGAGCCGTAGATGCGCGGCGACCATTAGGCGTCACAAAACGATCCATCGGACCAAAACCTTCTTGCTGATAGCCGTTCAAATCTTCGGTACGCGGATAGCCTGCTTGTACCCCAGCTTCAATCATAGCTTGGAACAGTGGATTCACCCCTGGTTTTGAGGTGGTCATCTCGACAGGACCGCCCGCACCGTGGTAGTCATTTTCGCCCACATCGCGGTTTTCTGACTTTTTAAAATACGGTAGGCAATCTAAATACGTCCAATCTTCTAGACCTTTTATCTTTGCCCAATCATCATAATCGAGCGCATTGCCGCGGATGTAGCACATACCGTTGATAAGCGATGAGCCGCCAAGCCCTTTACCGCGACCACAGTCCATGACACGGTTGTTCATATATGGTTCAGGATCTGTCTTGTAGCCCCAGTTATAAGTCGTACCTTGCAGCGGCATCGCAAGCGCCGCTGGCATTTGGGTACGAAAATCCAATCGATAATCTGGACGACCTGCCTCTAGTAATAACACGTTGATATCGGCATCTTCGGTCAAACGCGTGGCCAGCACATTACCTGCTGACCCTGCACCAACAATAATATAATCGTACTCAGGGGTGGTTGATGTCATAACATGCTCCATAATATGGAAAAATATAAATCACTTGGTAGCAGCAAGGTCAAATGCACAGCGTCATCAGGCCCAAACTGCGCTCACTTTCTCAATACCACTCGTTAAAAGACCGATTCAAACGCACCCAATTCTACTTGGATAGATTTGGTCTGAGTATAATGCTCAAGCGCCTCGATACCATTTTCACGGCCAACGCCTGAGTGCTTGTAGCCACCCACTGGCATCTGTGCCGCTGACTCACCCCACGTGTTCAACCAGCAAATACCCGCTTCGATCTGAGCAATGACGCGATGCGCACGCTTTAAATCAGTCGTCACCACTCCAGCTGCTAAGCCATAATCGGTGTCGTTGGCGCGGCGAATGACTTCATCTTCGCTCTCATAGGTCAGTATTGACATCACTGGACCAAAGATTTCCTCACGGACGATGGTCATATCATCGCTGCAATCTGTAAATACCGTCGGCTCAACAAAGGCACCGTTTGCAAGCTCGTCTGTCGTGACACGTGCGCCGCCCGTTAGTAAACGTGCGCCGCCCTTTTTGCCTTGTTCGATATAGCCAAGTACGCGCTCCATATGCGGGAAGCTGACCAATGGACCCATGTTGATGTTCTCATCCATCGGATCGCCCAATTTAATACGCTCAACACGCGTTAAGATGGCTTGTTCGAATTTGGCTTGTAGCGACTTAGGGACAAATACGCGCGTGCCGTTGGTACATACCTGACCGGTACTATAAAAATTCGCCATCATAGCGATATCAGCCGCGGTATCAATATCAGCATCATCAAATATGATCAATGGTGACTTACCGCCAAGCTCTAAGGTCACATCTTTTAGCGATGAGCTTGCCGCGCTCGACATGACCTTTTTACCCGTCGGCACACCACCAGTGAATGATACCTTGGCGATATCTGGATGATTGGTCAGTGCTTGGCCTACTTCGTAGTTGCCTTGCACGACATTGAACACACCATCTGGCAGTCCCGCTTCTGTCAGGATTTCTGCCAGTCTTAAGGCAGTCAACGGCGTGACTTCTGATGGTTTAAAGATCATCGCATTACCAGCAGCCAATGCAGGCGCGGCTTTCCACATCGCAATCTGAATCGGATAGTTCCATGCGCCAATACCTGCGACCACACCCAGCGGCTCGCGGCGAGTATAGACAAAGCTCGTGTCACGCAGTGGAATCTGACGACCTTCAATCATGGGTGCAAGTCCTGCATAGTACTCAACCACATCAGCACCCGTGACGATATCGACATACTTTGTCTCAGAGTAGGCTTTGCCCGTGTCTTTGGTCTCAAGTAATGCGAGCACATCGTTGCGCGCGCGTAATATCTCAACAGCTTTTGAGAGAATACGACCACGCTCAACGGTGGTCATCGCCGCCCAGATTTTTTGACCTTTATGAGCCGCTTTGACCGCATCATCAATCTGCTCATTGGTGGTTTGCTGAATGGTTGCCAGCACTTCACCTGTCGCTGGATTGATATCTTCAAAAGTGGCGAGCGTGTCATCGACCGCTAAGTAGCGACCATTAATATAGGCAGTTTGCACTTGTTCTAAATCGATAATGTCTGTCAAATTGTTGATATCTGTCATAAATACTCCTTGGGACGATTGATAAAAGCGGCAATAAAACACCCTTTTACCAAATCATATCGTCATTGTTAAAATTCTAAAGTTGGATGGTTAGCAATCCAGATATTTATTGACCCGAACGATTGTCAAAGTCAGGTTGCGTCATTTTTATCAATCGATCATGTAGCGATTTTTTATCTGATATGTTGATACCTGAAAAGTCGGAGAGCCAAATTCCATCAGCGACCAGACGAGCCATACATAGGGTTTCAGTATCGTCAGTGGCGGCATGTTTTTCTAACTGCGTGTTGGCCCATTTGGCCCACAGCTCACGTAGCTCACTATCACCTAGCATCAATACATATAAGGTGGCTTGGTTGTCGTATTCTTCTTGCGCTTTTTCGCCCAGACTGATGGTGGCATCGATATAAGCACGGGTAAAAGCGCCATGACTCACAGGATCTTTTGCCATAGCGGCCTCGACTTCTGCCTCAAATTTCGCCATTGCATCATCGAACACTTCAAGCACAAGGGCATTTTTTGTTGCAAAATGATGCATCACACCGCCCTTTGTCACGCCTGCCGCATCAGCGACTGCCTGAAACGTCACTTTAGATAGCCCTTGCTCAAGCGTGATCCGTGCTGCTTGATCGAGCAGAGCACGGCGAACCACTTCTGGCTGTTTTTTACGCTTATAAGGATTTTCTATTTCTACACTCATATCAATGCACCACAGAATTAGACAATAAATTCATTACAACGACACCGCCAACGATCATGGCAATGCCAACCACTGCTGCCGTATCAAGGGTTTGCTTAAATAGCACCAAGCCTGCAAGCGATGTGAGCACAATGCCCAACCCGCCCCATAACGCATAAGCAATGCCTAGCGGTATCACCTTGAGTGTCTGTGCCAATAAATAAAATGAGAGCGCATACAGCGCCCCCATCATCAGCGTCGGCCCTAAACGGGTAAACTGCTCTGATTTCACCAAAAATGTCGTCCCTACCACCTCACATATAATGGCAATGGTTAGGTAACCGTAGGCAATCGTAGTAGGACTCATCTTTTGCGCACCGCCTTTATTTAAACAACTGCTAATAAAACATAGCAAAGAAACCACATGGTCGGTATTTTATAGAGTTCTGTTACCAATGTGAAGGGCTGTCTTGCAACTTTATTGTGTCAAAGCATGTAGTAATGGCTTTTATTTCAAGATAGAACTGTTTTTATTACCTGCTTTGTCTTACGATCTAAATACTCGCGTGCGCTTTTTGCGCATTCTTCTACGTAACGTCTTTTATTTTTATAAGTGTACGTATCATTGTGAGCAAATCGGCCTATTTACGCCCCTATTAAACGAGCAGAGGCGCTGAAACGTCCTATCTGATAAGGGATAAACGCCTATTTCTACTAATTGCGATAATATTTATAATTTATCTCAGAATAAGGTTGACAGCCTTTAACGACTTGGCTAAAATGTGCCCCACATAACGCGAACAAGCCAAGTAATGACTGTTTTATAAAGCTTGAAACACTTGCAGTTATGACAGCTTATTCTCCAATAGCTCAGTTGGTAGAGCAACGGACTGTTAATCCGTGTGTCCCTGGTTCGAGCCCAGGTTGGAGAGCCATATACTAAAAACCTTCATCACTATTTGATGAAGGTTTTTTTTATTGTTGCCGTTTTCATATTGACTGATCATAATATTCGCATGGCAGCTGTGTTCTTTTTAGCATTTTTGTTGTATGGTAAGATTAGTTTTGATTGGGTTCGTTTTTGTTTGAGTGTTTTACCCCTACTCACTAAAAATAATGGTTTATTATGATACCTGTACGTGTAAAAAATAAGTTCTCTGATCATCCGCAAAAAATCATGCGCCCGATCAGTATTCGGTTGTCTGAAGAAATGATTGCCCTATTAGAAACAACCAGCTCAGAATTGGGTTTTAAGCGCATTCAAGGGCTTATCCGTCTTTATATTCGTCAAGGACTCGATCGTGACCATCAAGATTATACGCTCGCTCATGACGAAGTATTTATTGAGACGTTACGTAAGCGCGGTGTGAGCCAGCGCATCATCGATGAGGCAATCGTTGTGACCCATAACAACAATATCTCTCACTCTTTATCTGAATTGCAAGACAGCGATCAATAATATCCTTCATCAGTCGTATTAATCATAACGATCTGGCTGAGATTGACTGAGACTCTAAAACGTTGTCACTATTTTTATCAAAAAGACCAAGTCTGCTCACGCAAGCTTGGTCTTTTTTGTGGCTATTATAAAGGTGAGATTGCAATTTATAGATTAACCTTGCTCTCTGAACTTTTTTTTGCCTCATACCGACACGCATTTACTCTTTGACCTTATCGTACGTTTGCGACTGTGGTTAGCGATAACTAAACAAAACCTGTTCCCAAACACGGTATATTAAGAAAATAGTCTCAATGATTGGGGTGCATCCTCAATTTCAATATGAGGATGAAAATGTATAAGGAGAGGTACGATGATGGGGTTACAGCAGCATTTTTATAAAACGTTGTGTCTGACTATGGCAGTCGCCATGCTAGCGATAGCACCGGGTTGCTCGTCGCCGCAAACGGATCCAGACCAAAAAACCATACCGACTGACTCTGATCAATGGCAAAAAAAACTGGGACAGACTTTTGAGCAATTACCTGCCGACGATCAGCAGCTACTCAGTCGATATATGCTACGCATGAAGCTTAGCGATGCGTATGAATCGGGCGCCATGCCGCGCACCACTATCAAGCAGGCCCTCATACAACAGCGTGAGTACGAGCGGCTGCATCCTAATAATCCAACAGGCAAGAAAAGTCCTATTGTGAAAGGTCAAACAGCAAATGCGACGGCACAGACGTATCCTGTCGCTCTCCTACCGATTAAGACTAGTGATAGCGATAGCTTAAACCAAGTCAAAATGCAGTTTATGCTATCCAACCATGGAGACGTTGCAATACAAAGTTTTCAAGGCACACTAACCATGAAAGACGCCAACCTGAAACAAGGCAAAGACTTCAATGTTCCTCTCATACAATTTGATCCAGCCATCGAGCCAGAACAATCTGGCAAGATCATCATCGAGAGTAGTATTGAAGACATCAATGTCATGCGCGCCATTAAAAACACGAAGAATATGACGATCGAGATTAAAGAAGGCACACTTATATTGGCAGATGATCAAAGCATTGAGTTTGGCAATTCATTAGCTAAATAGTGGGACTGCGCATCATTTGATCTTTTATGAGGTTTATAGAGCCTGTCGTCCAGTATTTATAAAATACACCATAAAAAAAGCCCCAATCATTACTGATTGGGGCTTTTTAGCATTTGGCGGAGACGGAGAGATTCGAACTCTCGAAGGGCTATGAACCCTTGCCGGTTTTCAAGACCGGTGCATTCAACCGCTCTGCCACGTCTCCATTGGTGCATCATTATATAGATATACTTTTATAATGCAAGCCCCTAATCTAAAAAAATTCAATTAATTTGCAAATACCTTTGAATCACTGGTTTATCGCTTGCTTGAGGCCAGATGCAGGCACATATCGAGCAGTCTGTTGGCATAACCCCATTCATTATCGTACCACGCAAAAACCTTGTACTGCTCGCCTACTTGCATGAGCTGCTGACCATCTATGATAAGCGACTCAGTTTGATGAATAAAATCACTAGAGACCAACGGCTCATCCATATAAGCCATGATGTCACATAAATGCGTCTGACTGGCAGATTGAAGGGCGTCACGGATAGCATCAACGCTGACCTCTGGCGTATCAAATACAAAGGTCACATCAATCGCTGCCACATCGATGGTGGGCACCCGTATTGAATGTCCATTTATTTTGCCCGCCATCGCTGGCAATACCCGCTCCGTCGCAGCAATACTACTCGAGGTCGTTGGGATAATATTGTAGCCAGAAGCACGCGCCCGTCTGGGATCTCGATGCGCTTGATCGAGCACCGTCTGATCGGCGGTAACCGCATGAATCTCTGTCATCATAGCGGACTTGACGCCGAACGCTTTATCCAATGTGTCAATCAGTGGCACCAGTGCCTGCGTGGTACAAGAAACGCTGGAGATAATCGGTAGATCAAGCATGAGCGCATCTGTATTGACCCCCATAACGATACAAGCATCCACATCATCGAATGGCGCTGCACCGATGATCACCTGTTGTGCGCCTGCATGGATGTGCAGCATCGCTTGCTCATACGAGCGAAAGTGACCCGTGCACTCTAGTACCACATCGACCCCTAGCGACTGCCAAGGTAGGTTTTGTGGATTGGGTTCTGAGAGCATATTGATGCAATAGGTCAGAGTGTTTTTGGTGAGACAGAGCTGAGTTTTATGCTCATTATCGGCCCCGCTCTCGATAATATCAGCACTGACCCCCAAGCGGCTTAAGCGACCATGCGTGCTATCAAATTTTAATAAATGCAACAAAATATCTGCTGGTGCCAAGTCATTAATCGCGACTACATGGATTGCACGTCCTAATACTTCAAAGCGCTCTAGCAAGGCGCGCAGTACATTGCGCCCGATACGACCAAAACCATTAATAGCCACTCTCAATGGCTGTGAGTGCTCACCAGTGGTACGATAGGTCGCCGCTATCGGGTCAGAGGTCAGTTGATAAGTGGCGCTAGAAAAATCAGGCATAAAAGATATCGCTATAAAGGGATATAAAGAATGAGCGTTGTCGCTTTAGACACGCTCTAATAGTTGGTTCAATATTTTTTGTTCAAAAAACCGACAGTGTCATAAAATCTATCTTGTCATAAAATCTATCTTGTCATAACAAACTATCTTGTCATAACAAACTATGGCGTGATAAAAATCAATGCCAAACGAATGGTGTTGTAGTCAATGCTTTGCTTGAGATGATCGAATATCGGACGCAGTTTGATACTGCCATCATCATTGAAGTCGTTTGGGTTATTGGCAACTTTGATGGCGACATAAGCGTTGCCAACCGCTGTCATGATCTCATCATCTGGACGCAGATGATCGCAGGCAAGGCTTGGATCTTGTGATTTTAGCTCGCCGATGTGGCGCATGATGGTGGACTGTGATAGTTGACGCGCTTGTGAGATTTCCGCAATAGTCAAGCTCTCTTCTAATAGCACTCTGGTTGCAAGCAAAGTGCTCTCTGATTTGTCAGAGACTTGATTGCCTAATTTCTGTTTTTTATCGATTTGCGCTTGTTGCTGTTCGCGGCGCTTTTTTTGCAGCGCGGCATAGGCGTCAATCACGGATTGACTGAGCGTACCACCTGACTTTAAAACAAACTTCTCATGCGCCTGCTGCATACTTTCTTCATCCAGCATCGCATAGTTGGCATCAGCCTCTTCAGACAGGACCAAAAACCGCTTGTCTGCGCCGCGTGCCAGTGGATCAAGTTGCAAGCTCATGTCATTCATACCCAGTAGCTGCAATCCTGCCAGCGATTTGAGACGTGATAAGGCCACATAACCTTGTCCCAACTCAAAGGTACGCGATAAATCAATCTCAGCCGCATCGAGGGTCATGCCTTGCGACTTATGAATGGTGATCGCCCATGCCAGACACAGTGGCACTTGTAAGTAACTTGCCAGCACCTCACCCGTCTCATCTTCGATGATCCACTCCTCAGGCTCAGCGATGACTTCTCGTCCTGAATTAAGCCGCACGACAGGCATTTTCTGGGTCGTTGGTTTCTTCGACTTTGGCTTTTCTTTGTCTTTTTTAGCAGCGGACTTCTTAGCTTTTGCCGTTTTTTCGCCAGCAGCTTCCTCATCAATGTCATCGCTGCTATCGTCTTCGATTAACGCGTCACTACTTTCCTTATCCTCTATTTTGACCGCAGCAAAACCAATCAGCTCACCCATCGTCCCGTTGGACACCCCAAGCTCGGCATTGTTTTTGATAAACATGACCTTGGCGCCCACCTTGAGAACCAACTCGTCTTGAGTACGTACGGTCTTTTTTAAGGTTTCAACCAGCTTACTATCGCCCGTGGTTGTGGCTTCAAAACGCATCATCTCACCGTCTAACAGTGCCAGCTCCTTGTCATTAATCTTATTGACATTGAGATTGTGCGTGTACAGGCGAGTACGCTTGATATCGACGCTTTGATCGTAAGTATTCTCTAAAGCGGCAATCGCCTCAAAGGTCACTTCCTGACGACGGATTTGGTTGAGAATATCATCTAAGTCTAAACCGCCATTTGCCGCTTCGCTAACCTGTCGATGCTGCTCTGACAGATAGCAAATATGAAATTTGGCATCGAGCCACGCCTCAGACATAAAGGCGAACTTTTCACGATTGCTCTCGCCTTTACTACCTATTGGCGGTAACTGAAAAAAGTCTCCTGCGACTACTACCTGAATACCGCCAAAGGCTTTGTCGTTTTTGCGAATATGCTTGAGCACTTGGCTGACCAAGTTAAGCTGCTTGGCATGTAGCATCGATATCTCATCGATGACCAGTACTGCCGTGTCTTTTAATCTGTCTGCCAAAAACTGCTTACGAGATAAATTGGTCAAATCTCGGTCGCTCAGCTCATCTTTGATACCAATACCCGACCAACTATGAATCGTCGTGCCGTTCATGTGGGTGGCAGCGATACCGGTACTGGCTGTGACTGCAACCGGTACACGGCGAGCGCGCAGATAATCAATGTATTGATTGAGCGTATAAGTCTTACCTGAACCTGCTGAGCCAGTCAAAAAGACGTTTTGACCTGTTTTTAGAATATCAAGAGCAGAAGATTGACGCATAGACCCAAACCAACCAATATTATGAAAAGAAATAGTATAAAAAAGAAAGCCGCTCTGGTTAATTAATTGACCACAGCAAGCCAAAGTAGATGCTCACAATTATAACAGCTGCATCCGCTTTGCGAACCACTTTAACCGCCCTATATCGTATAACCGAAAGTTTTGTGATACAAATTATATCATTATAAAAAGTCATTATCGTTCTGCACAAAAGCTCAGTACGATAGAATAATAAATTGGTTAGGAAGACCAAGGATTTATTTTTCAATGGCTATCTCTAAAATGGCTATCTCTAAATAGTCATATTTTAAATAACCAACATACACAACAAGGAGTGGTTAATGTTATACGCTTATCCCAACACTGAAAACAGTCCGGTCCAATTCCGCGAAAAATACGATAACTTTATTAATGGTGAGTGGACCCCTCCTATCGATGGAGAGTATTTTGATAACACAAGCCCCATCGATGGTAAAACTATTTGCCAAGTCGCCCGCTCAAAAGAAGCCGATATCGAAAAAGCCCTAGACGCGGCGCATGCTGCCAAAAACGCATGGGGCAAAACCAGTGTTACTGAACGTGCCAACTTGTTACTCAAAATTGCTGACAGCATGGAAGCCAACCTAGAAGCGATTGCGATTGCCGAATGTTACGAAAACGGCAAGCCTGTTCGTGAGACACTCGCAGCCGACATCCCTCTAGCCATTGATCACTTCCGTTATTTTGCCAGCGCCATTCGCGCACAAGAAGGCGGTATCAGTCAGATTGACGAAGACACTGTGGCTTATCATTTTCATGAGCCACTTGGTGTCGTCGGTCAAATCATTCCTTGGAACTTTCCTATCCTAATGGCCGTATGGAAGCTAGCACCTGCCCTTGCTGCTGGTAACTGTGTCGTTCTAAAGCCAGCCGAACAAACGCCAGTTTCTATTCTGTTCATGTTAGAGACCATCGGCATCGCTGATATCTTGCCAAAAGGCGTGCTAAACGTCGTCAATGGCTTTGGTGTCGAAGCAGGTAAACCACTTGCGTCAAACCCTCGTATCAATAAAGTTGCCTTTACAGGTGAGACCACGACTGGCCGCCTCATTATGCAGTACGCGAGCGAAAACATCATTCCAGTGACGTTAGAGCTTGGTGGCAAAAGCCCTAACATCTTCTTTGCCGATGTTATGGATGAGGACGATGACTTCTTGGACAAAGCTGTCGAAGGTCTAGTAATGTTCGCGCTGAACCAAGGTGAAATCTGCACCTGTCCATCGCGGGCACTCGTTCATGAGAGCATCTATGATGAGTTCATCAAACGCTGTATCGCCCGTGTCGAGGCCATCAAAATGGGCAACCCACTCGATACCGACACCATGATTGGCGCGCAAGCCAGCTCAGATCAATTAGAGAAAATTTTATCTTATCTCGACATCGGTAAAAAAGAAGGCGCAAAAGTGCTCGTCGGCGGAGAGCAAGCTAAGCACGATGGCGACTTGACAGACGGTTACTACGTCAAGCCAACGATCTTTGAAGGCACCAACGATATGCGCGTGTTCCAAGAAGAGATCTTTGGACCTGTCCTTGCCGTGACTACTTTTAAAGACGATGACGAAGCCATGCAGATTGCCAATGACACCTTGTATGGTTTAGGCGCGGGCGTATGGACCCGTAGTGTACACAAGGCATATCGCTTCGGACGTGGTATCCAAGCAGGCCGCGTATGGACCAACTGCTATCATATTTATCCATCACATTCGGCGTTCGGTGGTTACAAACAATCTGGTATCGGACGTGAAAACCATTTAATGATGCTCGACCACTATCAGCAAACCAAAAACATGCTGGTGTCGTACAGCCCTAAAAAAATGGGCTTCTTCTAAACCATCATTTCTAATCATGGAGCGGGTTATCACAAGTGTTACATAGCCCGCTCGCTACAACGATCTAAATAAAAAAACTGAGACGAATTTTTATATCCTCTAATGCGCTTAGGCGCGCAGCAGGAAAAATTTGTAGCAGTCTTGCTTTCAAAATACGGTGTTTGCATATTTTGAATGCAATATCGCAACAACTTTTTATATCAACATTTATCAATCACCCATAAAAGAGAGCTTATTATGACTAACAAAATGAAAGCCGCTGTATTACATGAGTTCGGTCAAGACTTAAAAATCGAAGAAGTCGACATTCCAACTGCAGGTGCTGGGCAAATAGTTGTCAAAATGCACGCCTCAGGCGTCTGTCATACTGATTTACATGCGGTTGAGGGGGACTGGCCTGTTAAGCCAAGCCCGCCATTTATCCCAGGTCATGAAGGTGTCGGCGTGATCACGGCGGTCGGTGACGGCGTAACTCATCTCAAAGCAGGTGACCGCGTTGGTGTGCCATGGCTATACTCTGCTTGTGGTCACTGTACGCATTGCTTGGGTGGCTGGGAAACCTTATGTAAAAAGCAAGAAAACTCTGGTTACTCAGTGAACGGTAGCTTTGCAGAATACGTCCTTGCAGATGCCGACTATGTTGGCATTATTCCTGAGAGTGTCGACTCCATTGAGATTGCCCCTGTTTTATGTGCGGGCGTCACGGTATATAAAGGTCTTAAAATGACCGACACCAAGCCAGGCGACTGGGTTGTTATTTCAGGTATCGGCGGCCTTGGTCACATGGCTGTACAATATGCCATTGCCATGGGGCTCAATGTTGCTGCTGTTGATATTGATGACGAAAAACTTGAATTCGCGAAAAAGCTGGGGGCAACAGTGACGGTAAATGCCAAGAATACAGACCCAGGCGAGTTGCTACAAGAAAAAATCGGTGGCGCTCATGGCGTGTTAGTCACTGCAGTATCATCAAAAGCTTTTGATCAAGCCTTAAGCATGTTACGTCGCGGTGGTACTTTAGTATGTAACGGGCTCCCCACTGGCGACTTCCCGGTGTCAATCTTTGATACTGTACTCAATGGTATCACCATACGTGGCTCTATCGTTGGCACACGTCTTGACTTACAAGAGTCGCTAGATATGGCAGCGGCTGGCAAAGTCAAAGCGACCGTCAAAGCTGAGCCGTTAGAGAACATCAATGATATTTTTGAGCGGATGCGTAATGGCAAAATCGAAGGTCGTATCGTCATCGACTATAATCAATAACGGATAGTAAAATGACAGTGTTATAAGCTTATTACATAGTTATTCCAACTGTCAATTATCAGCCGAAGGTCGTATCTTTTTAGTCATATGCCAGTTGTGATGTGTCTGAAGATGATGCGACCTTTTTGATTTGACTGTGGCATACTGATACTAGAGAGCAATTATATAAACCATGGATGGGCCATAAGAAGGAGTACGATATGAAACTGGCAGCAACAGAGTCGTGTAAGGCGTTGATTGAGCTACTAAAGTCCAAGCATGGAAAGCTGATGTTTCATCAGTCAGGTGGCTGCTGTGATGGTAGCTCGCCGATGTGCTATCCATTAGGAGAGTTTAAGGTAGGCGGTCAGGATGTGCTGGTTGGTGAGCTTGTTGGCTGTCCATTTTATATGGGACGCGCACAATACAATCTATGGCAGCATACCGATTTGACCATTGATGTCGTCAATGGTCGCGGTGCGAGTTTTTCGTTAGAAATCCCTGAAGGCAAACGCTTTATCGTACGCTCAGAAATCTGTACGATATAAGGACGTTTGACGCAAAACTAGGTAGCATTAATCTTAAATAATGTACCCCATATGACAGTCTTAGCTTGTCCTATGATATTGGGGAAAAACTGGCTGATTTAATAAAAACAAATCATAGCAGCACCTAATAACCACAGCATCTAATAGCTACCGCACCAAATAGTCAGCAGCTGCTCAATAATCCACTGATTTTTACAAATCATTGTCATTTATACGCTTGTCTATCATCACAACAATAAAAATATTTGTATCCGAAAAGTAACTAATTTATTAATATACATGTATATTAATAACTTTTTATTATGAATTTTACTGTCGAAATTCGTAAAAGTTACCTTTTTTGGTTGTATTAGCTCTCTAAAATAATAGAAATCGTCTTTTTTATTAAATTATTTCAAAGATTTCTTGCATTATCGCTATTTATGAGAGTATATTCAAACGACTTATTTATAACGATATGTTCTACATTATATAAATTAAATCTTTCTAAACTTTATATATGTATCTTTTTGTAAATAATATATCTTCAAAATAAATAGACCAAAAGCAGTTGAAAGTTTGCTAATTCCTCAGACAGGCATAGCAATTTATAAGCAACTACCTATCATTACATGGGACGTAATAATGCAAAAATCATTCTTTAAACTGACGCTGTTGACCACGCTTATCTTGGGTATGAGTGCTTGTAGTGGCGACAATAAAACCACTGACGAGTCTGCTGCCAGCTCAGATGCAAAAGCCGCTAAAACCCTACTTTATTGTTCAGAAGGCAGCCCAGCTGGTTTCGATCCCGCACAGTACACCGCCGGCACCGATTTTGATGCGAGTGCTTATCCTATCTATAACGGTTTGGTACAGTTTAAAAGAGATGGGACTGAAATTCAGCCAGGACTCGCTGAAAGCTGGGATATTAGCGAAGATGGTAAGACCTATACCTTTAATCTTCGAAAAGGCGTCAAGTTCGGTAAAACCGATTATTTCACACCAAGTCGCGATTTCAACGCAGACGATCTGATTTTTACATTAAAACGTCTCACCAACCCAGACTTTGAATTTAACAAAGCTTACCCTGCAGAATTCCCCTATTCAGTTGGCATGGGATTACCTGATATCATCTCAAATATCGAAAAGGTCGACGACTATACTGTCAAAGTCACGCTTAACGAAGTCAATGCCCCATTTTTACAAAACCTAGCGATGCCATTTGCTTATATCAACTCTGCTGAATATGCAGATCAGTTGATGGCCTCTGGTAATGAGCCAGATATCAATAACAAACCTGTTGGTACTGGGCCTTTCGTCTTTACGTCCTATCAAAAAGACGCGCAAATCCGTTATACCAAAAACCCAGACTATTGGGACAAAGACAACATCTACATCGACAACCTTGTGTTTGTTATTACTAAAGACTCAGCCGTTCGCGCGCAAAAAGTTCAAGCTGGCGAATGTCATGTGTCCGCTTATCCAAAGCCTGCCGAAATTGAATCGGTCAAAAAATCTGGTAAAGCCACCGTTCTTGATCAACCAGGTTTTAACGTCGGTTATGTCGGTTACAACGTTGAAAAGCCGAAGCTAAGTGATCTTAAAGTACGTCAAGCATTGGATATGGCGATCAATAAAGACGCGATCATCAATGCTGTCTATCAAAGCGAAGGTCTCAAGGCAACCAACCCAATGCCGCCTACGCAGTGGGGTTATGACGACTCTTTAAAAGATGCACCTTATGATGTTGAAAAAGCAAAAGCGCTGATTAAAGAAGCTGGCGCGGACAATATGAACATCGACTTATGGTACATGCCTGTTCAACGTCCATATAACCCTAATGCCAAACTCATGGCTGAAATGCTCCAAGCAGATTGGGCGAAGATTGGCGTCAATGCCAAACTGGTTACTTATGAGTGGGGCGAATACCTAAAACGCGCGGCGAAAGGCGAGCCTGATGTGATCTTGGCAGGTTGGACGGGTGATAATGGTGATCCAGATAACTGGTTGGGCTCATTACTGTCTTGTGACGCGGTCGGTGGTAATAACTACTCACGTTGGTGTAATAAAGACTTTGATAATTTGGTCATGAAAGGACGTCAGGTCACCAATCAAGATGAACGCATTGATGACTATGTACAAGCTCAGCAGATCTTCAAAGAGCAGCTTCCTTGGACGACTATGGCGCATTCGGTAGTCACCGTATTCACTGCACCAAACGTTGTGGATTTCAAAATCAGTCCACTTGGTGCTGTACGTTTCGATGGCGTGAAAGTTGAATAGCCTTAGCTAATTACGTCCGGTACGACATGCACTATTATTTGATTTGTATTCGGCTGGCTCAGAATCTCTGTTCCAGCCGTATTTATATGAGTTGATTGCTTTTTGACTCACATACTTTTCATTTGAGCACCTTTCACTTGAGTACTTTTGATTTAAGTGCTTGGTCATTTAAGGGCATGGTCACGGACGACCTCATTCATTGCTACTACTCCACTCATTGAATCACAACTATTGAGCAGCCCATGCTACTTTATATTCTGCGCCGTATCGCCATTCTTATTCCTGTCTATCTTGGCCTCACGCTATCGACTTTTACTCTGATCCGTCTCGTACCAGGCGATGCAGTCGAGATCATGATGGGTGAGCGTATGGTGGATCCAGAGCTACATGCTCGCGCCCTAGAAAGACTGGGATTAGACAAACCCCTTATCGTTCAATACTGGGATTACTTGACGGGTATATTGACGGGTGACTTTGGTCAATCCTTTCGTACTCGCTCTCCGGTGTTACAAGACTTTTTTGCGCACTTCGTTCCAACGTTAGAGTTGGCGCTATGTGCGATTGTCATTGCTAGTGTGATTGGTGTGAGCTTGGGTATCTTTGCCGCGCTACGCCGTGGTACTTGGATTGACTATACTCTGATGTCAGGGGCGCTGGCAGGATACTCGATGCCGATCTACTTACTAGGCCCTATTCTGACAGGTATATTCGCTCACTATCTTGGCCTTTTACCCGTTGCTGGTGTGATCTCTGTCGCACAGTTCTTGGATGTCCATCCCTTGTACGGCTCATGGTTGCTTGGCTCTCTCACCTCAGGGGAACCGGGCGCTTTTTGGAATGTGGTCAAACACTTTATCTTGCCATCAATCGCACTATCGACCATTCCACTCGCGATGATCGCGCGGATGACACGCTCTGCGATGCTGGAAGTTTTGGATGAAGACTATGTGCGTACGGCTCGCGCCAAGGGCTTATCGCCACGCCGCGTGATCATGGTACACGTGATGCGTAACGCGCTAATCACTGTCGTCACTGTGGTTGGCTTACAAATGGCAACCTTGCTTGCAGGCGCGATTATTACCGAGACTATCTTTAGCTGGCCGGGTGTTGGTAATTGGCTTCTCGATGGCTTTTTTACTCGTGATTACCCCATTGTGCAAAACGGTATTTTGTTGGTCGCCACTGCCTTGATTTTGGTCAGTTTATTTATTGATATTTTGTATGGTCTGATCAATCCACGTATTCGACATACCTCTTAATGTCACAATGTTGCAATGTCACATTGATAAATACTTATATTATAAATAGTGATGATTGGCGCTGAAGTGATGTTTTAGCAATGCTTAGTACTTTTTTAGGAACAAAATTCTAAAAAATGTCACTGCGCTAGCCACTATAGGAACTGCTCATGAAGCCTTCTGTTCTCCCCTCTGATGTCAATCTGATGGCTGCCACACCGCCATCGTCTTGGCAACTATTTTTATCGACCTTTTGCCGAAACAAGGGCGCGGTGTTGGGTTTTATTATTCTCATGCTAATGGTTATTGTTGCCATACTCGCGCCCGCAATTGCCCCCCATGACCCTTATGAATTATTTACCGGCCAAGAGCAATTGCCGCCAGCCTTTTTAAGTGGTGGTGATGCGATGTTTTGGCTAGGCACGGATGATGCTGGACGAGATACCTTGTCTCGGGTGATGTATGGCGCGCGTTACTCTTTATTTATCGGTCTGAGCGCGACGACCCTTGCGATGCTAGTCGGTATTTCACTAGGACTTAGTGCCGCATTTTGGCCCAAAGTTTGGGGCAAAGCGGTCATGTTGGTCAATGATATTTTGATGTCATACCCCAGCTTACTACTAGCCATCATCATTGCCGCTATCTTAGGGCCCTCTATGACCAATACGATTATTACCATCGCTTTGGTCTGTACGCCGCCTTTTATTCGTCTGACTCGCGCCACCGCGATGGTGGAGTTGCAACGTGAGTACTTTATCGCCTCGCAGGTGATGGGTGCTGGCGTACTGCGTTTATTATTTATCACGATTCTACCCAACTGCATGGCACCGCTCATCGTACAAGCAACGATGATTTTTTCCTCTGCTATTTTAGAAGCGGGTGCGATTGGTTTCTTAGGCTTTGGGGTACAGCCACCTGATGCTGAATGGGGCGCGATGCTCGGTACGGCTCGTCAGTACATTCAAAGTAATGTTTGGCTCGCTATTTGGCCAGGTGTCGCTATTTTCTTGGCTGCATTGTCGATTAACTTGACGGGTGATGGCCTGCGTGACGCGCTCGATCCCAAATTAAAGCAGGTGACCTAAGATGACTGAACCTTTAATTAAAACACCTACCACTCATACTTCTATGAATGGTGCATCAACAACAGACGCGCCACTGTTATTGGACATCGAAAATCTGTCGGTCACTTTTGGTCAAGGAAAGCGTGCCTTTCGTGCTGTCGATGATGTGTCTTTAAAAATCACACAAGGTGAAGTCATCGCTGTCGTTGGTGAATCCGGCTCAGGTAAGTCAGTCACGATGATGGCGCTGATGGGGCTACTGCCGCCGTCTGCCACCGTCCGCGCCAAGCGGGTGATGTTTGATAATAAAGACATGATTAGTATGCCTGCCAAAGAAAAACGCGGCATCATTGGCAAAGACATCTCTATGATCTTTCAAAACGCGATGTCTTGTCTCAATCCAAGCTTTACCGTTGAGATGCAGTTGGGCGAAGTACTGCGCAAGCATCTTGGTTTGCGCGGTGCAGCAGTACAGGCACGCATATTAGAGCTGCTAGAGTTGGTCGAAATGCCTGACGCCAAAAACCGACTCAAAGTCTACCCACATCAACTCTCAGGCGGTATGAGCCAGCGCGTTATGATTGCGATGGCGCTTGCGTGTGAACCAAAACTGCTCATCGCAGACGAGCCAACGACCGCACTTGATGTCACCGTACAAGCGCAGATCATGGACTTGCTGGGTCGTCTACAACGTGAAAAACAAATGGCGATGGTTTTGATTACTCATGATTTGGGCCTTGTTGCACAAAACTCGCGTGATGTCGCGGTCATGTATGCTGGACAAGTGGTTGAAACCAGTACCGTGCCAGAGGTTTTTCAATATCCTGCACATCCTTACACAGAGGCGCTCTTACAAGCCATTCCTGAGCTGGCTATCGGACAAGATCGATTGAACAGCTTACCCGGTGTCGTACCAAGCCAATATGATCGCCCAAGCGGGTGCTTATTATCTCCTCGCTGCCCATATAAAGAGCCTGCTTGTGACGTGCCGCCGCCTATTTTGGACACACCAAATGGCAAAGTGCGCTGCATTTATGCCGATCCTACTGCTCGCACCCCTATCTCTCACGCTGCTATTTTGGAGTCACAAGTATGAGTAATAAAGTGGTTTTAAAAGCAGACAATCTACATAAGCACTATCCGGTATCACAAGGATTGGGCAAACCAAAAGCGCACGTCAAAGCGCTGAACGGTATCTCTTTTGAGCTTGAGGCTGGCAAGACATTGGCAGTCGTTGGTGAATCAGGCTGCGGCAAATCCACCCTTGCCCGCCAGCTGACACTCATCGAGCAGCCGACGCAGGGCGAGCTTTTTATCAACGACGAAGCCACCACTGGCTATAGCAGAAAGGCGCTCAAAGACTTACGTACCGAAATTCAAATGGTCTTCCAAAACCCTTATGGTAGCTTGAATCCGCGTCATACTATAGCCTATCAATTGACAGAGCCGTTGGATATTCATACCAATCTGTCTAAAGAAGAAAAGCGTGACAAAATCAACGAGATGATGAGAAACGTGGGTCTACGTCCTGAACATGCTGGGCGTTTCCCACATATGTTTTCGGGTGGTCAGCGCCAGCGGATTGCCCTTGCCCGCGCGATGATGCTCAATCCTAAAATCGTCGTCGCTGATGAGCCTACCTCTGCACTTGATGTGTCGATTCAAGCGCAAGTCTTAAATCTGTTTATGGATTTGCAGGATGAGTATCGTACCGCTTACGTCTTTATCTCACACAACTTGTCAGTCGTACGTCATGTCGCTGATGATGTGATGGTCATGTATTTAGGTCAAGCGGTCGAGCACGGGCCCAAAGAAGCCATTTATAATGCGCCAAAACATCCTTATACCATCGCATTACTGGCAGCTGCACCCACAGTAAATGGCCAAAAGAAAGATTTAACCCTACAAGGTGAGCTACCAAGCCCGCTTAATCCGCCAAGCGGGTGCGCTCTACATAAACGCTGTCCATATGCGACCTCGCAGTGCAGCGAAATCGAGCCACAACTGCGCGAATGGGATGGTCGATTGGTAGCTTGTCTGCGTTTGGAAGAAATATATGGGTAATGTGACTAGTAGTTAATCAATATTTACTACGCCGCGGCATTTAGGAAATTGCGCGCACCCATAAAAGGAATGTCCTTGGCGTGCGCCATTTTTTGCCACACGTTTGACCATCTCGCCGTTGCATCTTGGGCAGGTTGGCGCTTGATCGATATTAGCGTCATGGTCTGTCGCTTTAAGTATCGCAGGTTCATTCACTTTTGGCTCAGATTCTATAATCTCAAATGGCGTAAGAAAAACCTTATCAGCCATATCATGCGGTTTGATTATTTGCTGAGTATTTAGACTATCAATTGGTAATGCGGTAGATTCAACCTCAGTTTGACCAGACCATCCATGTGCTTCCCTACTTTTTAGAGGAGTTCTTCTTACAGTTTCTTTAACTATTGGTTCAAGTGTAGGATTCTCAGTATTCTTACTTGGGTTGCTATGCTTATCTTTTAGATAAGCTTTATGCTGCCGATTGGTGCGCCAAGACTTACTAAATCTATTGCTATTAATTTGCTCAACGATAGATGAAACCTCGTCTTCAGTGAGTAGCTTATCTTGTTTTTTCTTTACATACGAGACCATACCACTGGTCAATACATGCTCGGGCAACTCATCGCGGGTTTTTAACTCGCACTCACCGATAAAAGCAATCATCGAATGGAAGTAGCTCAGCTCCAAGCCTAATAAATCTGCGAGCGTCTTAATATGTAAGTAGTTTTGACGTAGCGGATTTTGGAATTTGAATTTACTTCCATTTGGAAAAGCTTGTATCCACTGCTTTTGCTTCTCGCTACCGTATATCCAACCTTTGTAGTTTTTGGTTTCAATGACAAAGATGCCGTATACAGAGACGATGACGTGATCGATTTGCGTACTACCACCATTGGCTAATGGCAAAGTGACATTGTTTAGCCGATGATAAACGTCTTTTTCAAGCTTTAGCCACATGGCGACGTTGATGACGGTTTCACCTAGGAAGCCTTTGAAGGTGGATTTTAGGGACATAGGAAGCGTCTTTTAAATTCATAGCAAGTTAAATATCGATTATAATAAGTTATCAACCACATTAAAAAATTTATAAGGAAGTATTAAGTGATTACAGTGGAGTATCTGATATTTAACGATAAGAAAGAAAGCCTGTGCTCTAGCATAAAATCCTTTGAGCACTTTATGCAAACCGACTCTGACATAGTATTAAATAATGGCAGTATAACTTATGAAAATAGTTTTAGTGTTAAATACCAACTAGATTTTAATATAATTTCAAATACTGAAGATGTTTGCTTTCATCTTACCATCAATACAGAATCCATCGAAGACATAGAAAAATTAACTAAATTACTTAGAGCAATAAGAAAAAGGTTTTCTATTATCACTAATTCTCCACAAATCTTGTTTGATGGACTAAGTATGCACTATGCCTCTAAAGCCTATCCCTTGATTTATGAAATAGAAAATTTAATGCGGAAATTACTAACTAAGTTCATGCTGATAAATGTTGGAGTAAACTGGTATAAAACTGATGTGCCAGATGATGTTGCCAGCTCAATTAGAACAAAAGATAATAATTTAAAGAAGGATTTTACATATTTTCATAATACTGACTTTATTCAACTAAAGAATTTTTTATTTAGTGAAGAGTATATTTCAAATAAAAATAAGCTGATCAATACATTGAAGTCTCTCAAAACTAAAAATAATTTAACTATTGAAGATATTGAGAGTCTAGATCAGTTGATACCTGAGTCTAATTGGTCCAAACATTTCTCTAATAGTATTGATATTAATGAAAAGGAACTTAGCAATGACTGGCAAAAACTATATGAGTTGAGATGTGATGTCGCTCATAATAAAACTTTCACAATCAATGATTATGATAATTTAGTAAAATTAATTAATAAAATTAAACCTGTAATTGAGGAAGCTATTGCTAGTCTTTCAAACTTGCACATCACAGAAACTGAAAAGGATAGTATTGAAGAGCATGTAATAGGTAGTATTAGCTCTGAGCTGGGAGAGTTCATGCTATCTTGGAATAAACTTGAAAGCAATATTAGGAGCTGGGCTAAAAGTAAGTATCCAGACTCTGAAACTGAG
>NZ_LNDJ01000025.1 GCF_001444505.1 Psychrobacter piscatorii
TTATAATCATTATATTGCATTCATAATCGCTTTTCTGCAAAATAGCTTATCTATAATCGCTTGAGCCACTCATGATGAATACCCCTACTTCAGACCCTATTGGCGCAGCATGGCTTATCCGTTATGCCAGCATCGAGCTGGTGTCCCCTTTATATGTCAGCAGTAGTATCGGTGGGCGCAGACAAACCTATAAAGACGGTGACGTCATTCATAACGCTTATCAGGAAACCGCGCGTCCACTGGACACTATCATTGCGCACTTACAGTTTCACATGCGTCATGAAGTACTGAATTTAGAGTTACTGGTTCGTCTATTTGAGCAGGTAGGTGCTGATGACGTACAAGCATGGGTAAACGCTGAGCCGACAGGCAGCTATGCCCGTAGAATGGCTTTCTTGTATGAGTGGCTCATGGGTCAGCAGTTAGCAGTACCGAGTAATTTAGGCGGTAACTATGTGGATGCTCTAGATGCTAAGAAGCAGGTTACTTCAAGCCCTGCGCATGTCATAAAGAATGCTCGTTGGCGTATCAATGACAATCTTGCAGGAACCCGTCATTTCTGTCCTCAATTGGTGAAAACAGAGTTGTTTACGCAAGCCGCTGCACTCGATATTGCCACAATGGTTGACAAGCTGAACGATGAATTTGGGCAAGACTTACTGATGCGTGCCTCCGTATGGATGACATTACGAGAGAGTAAAGCCAGTTTTACTATAGAAGGTGAAGGGAAAGAGTTAAAACGTATTGAACGTTTCGCCGATGTGATGGCACGGCGTACCGGCAAGGGCGATATTCCGCTTGATCCTGAGTCGCTAGCAGAGTTGCAACAAGAGATACTTGGTAGCAAAACGGTCATCCAGCAGTATGGCGTCCGTCAATCTCCAGTTTTTGTGTCGCATACTCAGGTCAATGGCTTTAAAGAGATTGTGCACTATATTGCGCCACCTGCTGATGACATTGCTGAAAAGCTCAAAGGGTTACAGGCATTTATGGAAAAGACCGAGGGACAATCGGCACTGATACGTAGTGCGGTTGCTTCCTTTGCTTTTGTGTATATTCATCCGCTAGCGGATGGCAATGGCCGAGTACATCGCTTCCTAATTAACGATGTACTCAGACGCGACCAGATCATTCATGAGCCGATTATCTTACCTATATCGCAAGCCATCGCTGAGCATCCCTCAGACCGTCATGCCTATGATAAAATTTTAGACCGTGTATCCGTGCCACTTATGGAGCAAATCCGTGATCATTACAGCTTTGATAAACAAGCGATTACTTACCCTGATGGTATTCGCTCAAACTTAAATTTTGAAGACAGTCACCTTATTCAACCGGCATGGCGCTTTATGGACCTGACGCCTCATGTTCAGTACTTATCAGGACTGATTGCGCATGTTATTGAAAAAGAGATGCATAACGAGTCACAGTACCTAAGACAACATGACCATGCACGACTGGCGATAAAAGAGATTATTGAGATGCCCAACAGCTATGCCGATA
>NZ_LNDJ01000026.1 GCF_001444505.1 Psychrobacter piscatorii
GATCACTACTAGAGTTTCATCTACCACCTTCACTATCTTATGGTGACTGAGCGTTTAAGCCACCACAAGCGTTGCAGTCTAAAGGAGCTTATTTATGCCAAATACCTTTAATAGACTCCCAATACTCTGAGAAAATAGAGTCATTACGCTTCGTTTCTTCCTGACTATCTAGATGGGTAGGTGGCAAGATATGCTCATAATAGGTATCTTTTAATAGCTTACGTAATAAGCCTTCTCCAATAAATCCTTTGCCATCATTTAGCGTATTTGCCGCTCGTAATAGGTGACGAATGTCATATTGCGATGGATCTATATCAGGCACCTGTTTTTTGATATTCAGTAGGCTATATACCGCGACTCTAGCCGTACGAACAGAGCTTTCGACGGTGAATACCACATCATTTCTAGTTTCGACAAATTGTCCTACTAAGCCTAGATTAGTACAACCTTGCGGTACAATTTCAGGGCGGTCGCCTTGCGCACGTACCATAAACTGTGAGGTGATATATGGCATATAAGTAGATCTAACAATGGTATTGTCAACCACGCCGTCTAACTCATTGATAATACCAAGGTGGTGGCAGAGCTCTGCTAAAATCTCATTACCTGTACATTCTGGCATTGGTTTCTTAATATAATTGCCATCTTTATCCATCAGCAAACTATACACCCAAAGTACTAAGGTGTCCTTTGGTTGATCAGGGAAATGCGGCTGACGGTTACAAGTAAAGCTCATTACCCAGTTAGAATCGGTAAAGGTGACGATACCACCTGTCGCTGTTTTACCTGAGTATGGATCATTAACAGACAGCTCTTTAACCTTATCTACCAATGCAGAAGGCTTACAAGTCAGTGTGGCTGACATCCATGCAGACTCATTCACATTACCATTGAATTTTCCAGGATGCCCAAAGACGCTGGACTTATGAGCAAGATTGTTCCAAAGCGTCCAACCTTTTGATTGCCCTTGATTGTCTAACATAGCATCTAGGTTTGGCGCAGAATCGTTATCACCATATCGTGTATCATCAGTCATTGTGCCTGTGGTTGCTACTACATAATCATTCTCTGTAATAGTAATACGGGTAGGCTTACCACCTACTTCTGCAATGATGGCTTTGACCGTTTTGGTTGGCTCATTAGCTGAACCCTTAACAGATTCATGGTCATCAGCTTGATTAAACTCAATATCTAAATCCGTCACCGAAGTATCGTATTGGAATTTAACCCCTTTTTCGATGAGATAGTTACGTAGCGGTACGATAAACCCATCATATTGATTGTATTTTGGAAATACTA
>NZ_LNDJ01000027.1 GCF_001444505.1 Psychrobacter piscatorii
AAAAAAAGAGGAAATACCCATGGCAAAGGCCAAGTTTGAACGTAGCAAGCCACACGTCAACGTCGGTACCATCGGACACGTTGACCATGGTAAAACCACCCTTACCGCTGCAATCGCAACCGTAGCTGCAATCACCTCTGGTGGCGAAGCAAAAGACTACGCGTCTATTGACTCAGCACCAGAAGAAAAAGCACGTGGTATCACCATCAACACCTCACACGTAGAATATGACACAGACACACGTCACTACGCACACGTAGATTGCCCAGGTCACGCCGATTATGTTAAAAACATGATCACCGGTGCCGCCCAGATGGACGGCGCAATCTTAGTTGTATCAGCAACTGACGGCCCAATGCCACAGACTCGTGAGCACATCTTGTTGTCACGTCAGGTTGGCGTACCATACATCATCGTATTCATGAACAAATGTGACATGGTAGATGACGAAGAACTACTAGAACTAGTAGAAATGGAAGTTCGTGAACTATTGAACGACTATGACTTCCCAGGTGATGACACCCCAATCATCCACGGTTCTGCTACTGAAGCCCTAAAAGGCTCACAAGAAAAATACGGCCAACCAGCCGTTGTAGAACTACTAAGCGTACTAGACACCTACATCCCAGAGCCAGAGCGTGACGTTGACAAAGCATTCCTAATGCCAATCGAAGACGTATTCTCAATCTCAGGTCGTGGTACCGTAGTAACCGGCCGTGTTGAATCTGGTATCGTAAAAGTTGGTGACGAAATCGAAATCGTTGGTATCCGTGACACTCAAAAAACCACCTGTACTGGTGTAGAGATGTTCCGTAAACTGCTTGACGAAGGTCGTGCAGGCGAAAACTGTGGCGTACTACTACGTGGTACTAAGCGTGAAGACGTACAACGTGGCCAAGTACTAGCGAAGCCAGGTTCAATCACGCCTCACACCAAATTTGACGCCGAAGTATACGTACTGTCAAAAGAAGAGGGTGGTCGTCACACACCATTCCTAAACGGCTATCGTCCACAGTTCTACTTCCGTACCACTGACGTAACTGGCGCAATCCAATTACAAGACGGTACTGAAATGGTCATGCCTGGTGATAACGTTGAGATGGGCGTAGAGCTTATCCACCCAATCGCTATGGACAAAGGTCTACGCTTCGCTATTCGTGAAGGTGGCCGTACTGTAGGCGCTGGTGTTGTTGCTAACGTATTGAACTAAGACTTAAGTCTCAGTAATGAGATTATGAATTAGTCATAAAAAAGCCATCCTATCTAGGGTGGCTTTTTTT
>NZ_LNDJ01000028.1 GCF_001444505.1 Psychrobacter piscatorii
GTATAACCTTGTATCTTGAATAACCGCTTAATACTATCGATGAAAGTTGATAAAATAAAGCAGTTATTCATGAGCATTGAGAGTATGAGTATAACCTTAGTGCCTAGACACTGTGTAAGAGATTATGCCCAATGCTCATCCTATCATCTTAATATTCTGAATGGTATCCAAGTGCCTCGACATCTTATCAGATGCCATGAGTGACACTGCATAAACAAGGGAAGACAATAAGATGACACATTATATAGGCATAGACGTTAGTAAAAATAAGCTAGATATTGCATGTCTCAAAGACACTGACAAACTAAAATTCAAAACTAAAGTCTTTAAAAATGATCACAGTGACTATGCTGCTCTTATCAACTGGCTAATTGCTAACATTACTGATGACTTAAGTAATATTCACATCACGGTCGAGGCCACAGGAGTCTATCACGAGAACATCGCCTACTACCTATTTGATAAAGGTCTTAACGTCAGCATCATCAATCCTGCTTACGTCAAAAGCTATGCTGCTAGTTTAGGAAGTCGCAACAAGACGGATAAGAAAGATAGTATGTTATTAGCCCGCTACACCTATAGTGCTAAGCCTAAATTGTGGACACCGCCGCCAGCAGAGGCGCGTCACCTCAAGTCTTTACTGTCGCGCTTAGACGCGCTACAAGAAGACTTACAACGTGAGCTGAATCGATTGGAAAAAACGGAGGCCACAGACACCGCTCCTATCGTTAAAGCGTCTATTGAGCAGATGATAGTCTCTTTGCAAGCCGCCATTGTTAAGCTCAATGGTGATATTGATGACCATATCGATGGTCATCCCAATTTAAAGCAAGACCAATATCTGCTACAAACTATTAAAGGCGTCGGCCCTGTTGTCTCAAAGCAGATGATGTCGCTGATGCATAATAAGCAGTTTAGTCAAGCGTCGCAAATGGCAGCCTTTTTAGGCCTAGTTCCCAAGCATAGTGAATCAGGGCTATTTAAGGGCAAGTCTCGCTTAGCAAAGAATGGCTCAAGTGCCGTAAGAGCTAAATTGTATATGCCGGCGCTAGTCGCCATTAAGCATAATCCCGACATTAAGGCGCAGTATGAGCGACTGCTTGCTAACGGTAAGTGCAAAATGCAGGCTGTCTGTGCGGCGATGCGTAAGCTTGTGCATATTTGTTTCGGCGTGGTTAAACATCAGCAACCTTACCAAGCAAGAGTTGAGCTAATTAGCACTTGATTTAGCTTTTTTAAGATGGTATCTC
>NZ_LNDJ01000029.1 GCF_001444505.1 Psychrobacter piscatorii
GCCTAACGTCAAACGTTAGGCTTTTTTAGTGCATACAATCAAGTGCTTATACGATTAAGACTTATCACGGATAAGCTTATAGTTTAAGAACTCAGTGATACCAAGCGTACCAAGCTCGCGACCAAATCCTGAACGTTTAACGCCGCCAAATGGGGTATTGGCTTCGGTACCAGACGGCGCGTTGATAGTGACCATGCCCACTTCTAATTTATCAGCAATATCAGCAGCTAGGGCAGCATCTTGCGTTTGGATAGAAGCACCAAGACCAAAAGGCACATCATTAGCAATCTTGATAGCGTGATCGACATCACGAGCCTTGTAGACGACGGCGACAGGACCAAACAACTCTTCACGGTAGACATCCATTGATTCAGTGACATCTGTTAGTACCGCAGGTTTGAACCATGCACCAGGCTTATCTTTGACCAGTCCACCTTCTACTAGGACCGTCGCGCCTGCTTCAACGGCACTATCTAACTGCGCTTGCAGATTGACCGCGGCAGCCTTTGAAGACATTGGGCCGATAAAGGTTTTTTCATCAAGAGGATCGGCCAATGTCATACCACGTACAGCATCGGTAAAGCCCTCAACGAACTTGTCATAGACAGACTCAAGCACGATTAGGCGTTTGGCGGCGTTACAGGCTTGGCCGGCATTACCAAAACGACCAGAGATCGCGCCTTTTATCGCTTGTTTGATGTCGGCATCTGCTGCAACGATAAAGGCATCGGAGCCGCCAAGCTCCAACACGACTTTTTTGAGTGCGCCGCCTGCTTCTTTGGCAACGGCTTGTCCAGCGCGCTCAGAGCCAGTGAGTGAGATACCTTGTACACGCTTGTCATGAATAATAGTCGCTGCCTGCTCGTTGGTGGCAAAGATATTGTTATAAACACCTTCAGGTACGCCGACCTCTTTGAACATATCAGCGATAACTTCTGCAGTCTTAGGGCATTGAGGCGCGTGCTTTAAGATAATAGTATTACCTGCCATAAAGTTTGGCGCGACAAAACGTGCCACTTGATAATGCGGATAATTCCACGGCATGATACCGAGTAGAACGCCAACAGGACGTTTTTCTACCGAAGCTGATCCTGAATCAACGTCAATGGTATTCGGCGCGAGTAGCTGCTCAGCATTGTCTGCATAGTAACGATAGATCTCAGCGACCAGACCGATTTCCCCCTTGGCTTGTGCAACGGGTTTA
>NZ_LNDJ01000030.1 GCF_001444505.1 Psychrobacter piscatorii
TTTTTTTCAGCCTACTTTTTGAACCACCCACCCGGATATAAATGTAACTATGAATAAAACAACTTTTAAAATATCGAAGATGGACTGCCCTTCGGAGGAAAACCTAATCCGAATGAAATTAGAGGGCCACTCGAATATTGAACATCTTGAGTTCGACATTCCTAACCGTCAATTAACTGTGTTTCATCATGACAATATAGAAGGGATAGAGACTGCTATTCATGACCTAAAATTAGGAGACACCCTACTCTCGACCGAAACCATTGACCCCTCTGATCCCAACAATAATTTTAAAATTGATGCTGACTCTAGTCACAAAAAAGATGCTGAGCAAAGAAAGCTACTATGGATAGTGCTGGTCATTAACTTTGCTTTCTTTATTATTGAAATGAGCACGGGACTGATTTCTCGTTCGATGGGGTTGGTCGCCGACAGCTTAGATATGTTAGCAGATAGCTTCGTGTACGGAATTAGCTTATTTGCGGTCGGTGGAACGGTCATTAAGAAAAAACGGATTGCTAGAATTGCCGGATATTTTCAAATTACGCTAGCGATTCTTGGTTTTTTAGAAGTACTAAGACGTTTCTTTGGCAATGAGCAGTTACCTGACTTTTCTACCATGATAGTCATATCGATTCTTGCGCTAATTGCAAACTTGATTTGCCTCTATTTACTACAAAAATCGAAAAGCAAAGAAGAAGAAGCCCATATGCAAGCCAGTATGATTTTCACTTCAAACGATGTGATTATCAATTTAGGGGTAATTGTTGCAGGGATTTTGGTTAATTGGTTACACTCTAGTACGCCTGATTTGATTATTGGTAGCATCGTATTTGCTTTAGTTATTCAGGGCGCCTTTAGAATATTGAAGTTGAGTAAGTAGCCAAGCCTAATAACTGAAGCAAATAGCTCAAGTAAGTAGCTTAATTAAACCGCTAAGTGTAAAGTAACTGGGTTTGAAGCAAATAAACATCATAAGGATATGAGACCTCAAGCAATGATTGAACAAACTTTAAATCTAGTCACCACCAAAGACCATCAGCAAGTTGCCGTTTGGCGAATAATAGATGATGAAGTCTTTGATAAGAATCTGG
>NZ_LNDJ01000031.1 GCF_001444505.1 Psychrobacter piscatorii
ATGAAAAGCTTCGATGACATCAAAGACCTCCAGAAGCAGCTCATGCAATCCTTTATCGACACTGCCCTTGAAGCTGAGATGGAGGACCATCTCGGCTATCCTAAGCATGAAAAGGCAGATAAGCCAAATAAACGCAATGGGCATACTAAAAAGACCGTCCGCAGTGACACAGGCGATCTTGAGATATCCGCCCCAAGAGACCGCAATAGCAGCTTTGAGCCTGTGCTGGTCAGTAAGCATCAAACCCGTATCTCAGGTCTCGATGATAAAATCATATCGTCACTACAGGCATAGCCTTCCGTCTTGCGCTTCGGGCAAGTGTGCCCCACACACTTGCTTATCCTCGCTCATACGCCAAGGGTCAAACCACCACCGAGATTGTAGAGAGCATTAAAGAGCTCTACGATGTCGATATCTCCAGTAGCTTAGTTTCAAAAGTCACTGACAACATATTAGAGGACATCACCGCTTGGCAGAACCGTCCGCTGAGCAGTGTCTATCCTATCGTCTATTTGGACTGCATCGTCGTGAAGATACGTCAAGACAAGCAGATCATCAACAAGGCTATCTATCTGGCACTAGGCGTGGGACTTGATGGCAGAAAAGAGCTGCTTGGTATGTGGCTCTCAGAGCATGAAGGCGCTAAGTTCTGACTGGGTATTCTCACTGAACTACAAAACCGCGGGGTACAAGATATTCTCATTGCCTGTGTTGACGGCTTAAAAGGCTTCCCTGATGCCCTCAACACCGTCTACCCCAATGCTCAGGTTCAGCTGTGTATCGTGCATATGGTGCGCTATTCAATGAAGTTCGTACCGTGGACTGATAAGAAAGCCGTAGCGGCTGATTTAAAGGTTATCTACGGCGCTGATACGCTTGAGATAGCAGAGGCCAATCTTGAGCACTTTGATGAGGTGTGGGGCGAGAAATACCCGCACGTGGTTAAGTCTTGGCGCAATAACTGGGAGGGCTTAACGGTGTTCTTTAATTACCCTAAAGACATCAGAAAAGTCATATATACCACCAATGCTATTGAGTCGCTAAACAGCGTGATTCGGACGGCGGTGAATAAGCGTAAGGTGTTC
>NZ_LNDJ01000032.1 GCF_001444505.1 Psychrobacter piscatorii
GATCTGTAGAGTATTACCGATTGCCCCATCAACCTATCACCGTGCTAAAGACTTGGAGATCTGCCCTGAAAAACGTTCATTACGCAGTCAGCATGACGACTACTATCTCAGCGAGATTAAGCGTATTTGGCAGGACAGCAAATGCCGATATGGCGTTCGTAAAGTATGGCAGCAGATGAAAGCTGACGGGTTAAAGGTGGCTCGTTGCATAGTAGAGCGATTAATGAAGCAGTATGGCCTACAAGGCATCTGGCGTGGCAGAGGCAAGATTACCACCAACAGCCGTGACGACCAAAAGCGCGCTGATGACTTAGTCAATCGTAACTTTAATGCGCATCGTCCTAACCAGCTGTGGGTTGCTGACTTTACTTATATTAAAACATTGAGTGGCTGGGTATATACCGCTTTTATTATTGATGTGTTTGCCCGTGCTATCGTTGGTTGGAAGGTATCTAATCGTATGAACACCGATATGGTGATGGCGGCATTGGACCAAGCAATAGCAGATATAAACCATCCCAAAGATGTCATTCATCATAGTGATCGCGGCGTTCAGTACTTATCCATTCGCTATACTTCTAGGATGACGGATTCTGGCGTCATTGCCTCTGTTGGTACCAAAGGTGATTCATACGACAATGCGTTGGCTGAAACGGTTAACGGGCTGTATAAAACCGAGGTGATTCATTATTTAAAGCAAAACTGGACTGGCGTTAACGATGTTGAACTGGCAACCCTTGAATGGGTGGATTGGTTCAACAAAACACGTTTGCATAGTAAAATTGGTTATGTGTCGCCTTTTTAGTTTGAGAGACGATACCATGATAGTCTTAGTGAGTCAGATAAAGCTGACTGACTCAAGCAATCCACTCTCCGATATAGTCGGGGCGTTTCACTCAAAAAATAGGAGCTTAGAGCTCCCATTTTTATGTTAGCTTTCTAAGTCTCTATGTTAATTTGAAGAATACTTCATCATAATGTCCGAATATAGTTAATCCAATTTGAGAGTGGTACAAGGCAGCCGAGTGCAGATGTATCTGTCATACTT
>NZ_LNDJ01000033.1 GCF_001444505.1 Psychrobacter piscatorii
CCGCTTAAAGAAGATGTACGCTGATGAATGTCTTAAATCCGACATCCTACAGGATGCTATGTCAAAAAAGTGGTAGCGCCCCAAAGGCGCAAAGCGTTGGTTTGTCACTATATTGAAGATCGTGGTATTGGTATCCGCAGAGCTTGTAGCATCTTTAACATCAGCGTCACCTGTTATTATCACAAGTCGGTGGTAACAGATGAGAACCAGCAAATAGCGGACTTACTTATCAAACTGACTGATGAGAACAAGAACTGGGGCTTTGGCTTGTGCTTTTTAACCTTGCGTAATGTGCTAGGACTGCCGTACAACCATAAGCGGGTATATCGCATCTACTGCGAGCTTGAACTCAACCTTAGAATCAAACCTAAGCGTCGCATTAAACGTGCTAAACCAATACCATTAGCAGTACCTGATAGGATTAACCAAAGCTGGAGCATGGACTTTATGCACGACAGCTTAACTGATGGCCGCGGCTTTAGACTGTTCAATGTCATTGATGATTACAACCGTGAGGCACTCACCGTTGAAGTCGACTTCTCGCTACCGGCCGGGAGGGTCATACGCAGTCTTAATCAGCTTATTGAGTACCGAGGCAAACCTGTGCAGATAAGATGCGATAATGGCCCTGAATACATCAGCAATGCGCTCAAAGACTGGGCTGAGCAGCAAGGTATCATCTTAAGCTATATTGAACCTGGCAATCCACAGCAAAATGCGTATGTAGAGCGCTTTAATAGAACCATGAGATATGATTGGTTAAATCAGGAGCTGTTTGATAATCTAGAGCAGGTACGCGCACAAGCAGAAAACTGGTTATACCATTATAATCATAAGCGCCCAAACATGGGCAATGGCGGTTTTACACCGATACAGAAACTCAATCAGGCAGCTTAATTCTATTTATTAGGTGTCTTAAGTTTGGGAGGGTTACC
>NZ_LNDJ01000034.1 GCF_001444505.1 Psychrobacter piscatorii
GCAGTTAGTTTCTACTTTTAAGTGTTATTATTTTTTGGAGTGATTACCATTTAACGTCAAAAAAGTAGTTTCTAGGCTCTAAAATATAATCATTATTAATTAGTATGATGTTTCCTACCCAGTGGTCGTTATTTCTCCTTGAATGGTCGAGTAGAAATGTGATCTGACCCCGTATATAGAATATAATAACAGTCACTACGGAAATTTGTTTACGATTACGCTATAGTTCCTGTACCTAAAAATACATTTAATTATTCGTATTCAATCATCATAATTCCTTAAGTGTAAGTAAGCATATTTAAGTTATACTAATGTTTATATAGTTAATTCAGCTTAACATAATTTGATATTGCTCGATTGTGCAAGTGTCTCTAATCGAGAATTATCTCAACACAAAAAAATAGGAAAAAAGTATGTCAAATATCAATGAGTCTTTACAAGAGTTAATGGATCTTGATGGTGCGATGGGTGCCTGCATTGTGGATTATATGTCAGGTATGGTGTTAGGCACGATTGGTGGCGGTGTCGATCTTGAGCTGGCTGCTGCCGGTAACTCACAAGTTGTAAAGGCAAAAGTAGCAACGATGAAATCACTCGACATCAAAGGTGAAATCGAAGATATGTTGATCACACTAGAGTCTCAGCTACACATCATTCGTCCGACAGCCAATCATGAAGATTTATTTATCTACTTAGTACTTGATAAATCAAAAGCGAACCTTGCATTGGCACGCCGTAAAGTACAGTCAATCGAAAGCAAACTAGAAATATAATTTGGCCAAAATCAATTGAGCCAATCAATGGTTTGTTGATTCTGTCTTATTACATCTGATGTATTACTTAGGATACACAATGAGGTCAAATTCGTTATATACAGTATGTATATAACGAATTATTAATTTATACCCCACTCTCAACTTCGAAAGTGA
>NZ_LNDJ01000035.1 GCF_001444505.1 Psychrobacter piscatorii
TGTTCTTATTTATTGGGGGGATTACCCAACCTACTTACTACTCATATGTTGTTATACGTGTGATATCTGCCTTCCAGTTGATTGAATGGTAAGCAATGTATCCATTGTCGCTACCTATATGATAGTTAGCTATCCATATAGGTAGGGGCATGTTTAGACAGATCCATTTGGCAATAGTACATAGCTATTCTATTAAGAGTAGATACTCATAATAGAAGGTTAGAGCAGCCTTCCTACTTATAATAGTAGCTACTTACATCATAATTAATAGCTACCAATAAAAAACCTCGCCATTAGTGGCGAGGTTTTTTTATAGTGATAAGGTAAAGTTACTGTATAAACCTACTTGTTCAGGTTCAATTCCATCTCTTTGTATTTAGCGGCGACTGATTCTCTTGGGCCACCAGTCATGATACTTACTGCAAAGATAGCGATGGTACTTAAGATAAAGCCTGGAACAATAGCATATAACCAGCTATTTAGTGCCATACCATCTATTTGGAAAGGACCATAGATCCATAAGATAACCGTCAATGCACCCACAACCATACCAGCAACAGCACCATTACGGTTCATGCGGCGCCATGTGAGACTGAAAATAACCAACGGCCCAAACGCTGCACCAAATCCTGCCCATGCGTTTGATACTAGGTTCAATACTGAGCTGTCTGGATCAGAAGCTAACAAGATAGCAACAATAGCGACCACGACAACTGAGATACGTCCAACCAATACTTGACGAGCTTCTGGTGCATCTCTGTCAAAGAATAGTTTATAAACGTCTTTGGTTAATGAGCTTGATACTACCAATAGCTGCGATGAGATGGTACTCATGATGGCCGCTAAAATCGCTGCTAATAGGAAACCTGAAACCAACGGGTGGAATAGGAACTGAGTGAATACTAAAAAGATAGTCTCAGGATCATCTAACGTCATAGCTGTCTTTTGTACATAAGCACGACCAGCAAAACCAGTCATGAGCGCACCAATAAGACTGACAATCATCCAGCTCATACCGATATTACGCGCAGTAGGCACATCTCGTACTGAGCGGATTGCCATAAAACGCACAATAATATGCGGCTGACCAAAATATCCTAAACCCCATGCCATGAGTGAAATGATACCGATGATACTCATACCGCTAGTAATATTTAGTAGGCTTGGATCAATGTTTCTAACGGCTTCAGTCGTGGCTGAAACACCGCCAAGATCCGTAAAGGCAACGAGAGGTACAATGACCATCGCAAACAGCATGATGATACCCTGAACAAAGTCAGTCATCGATACTGCTAAGAAACCACCGAATAGCGTGTAACCGACAACGACGCCAGCAGTCACCCAAAGTCCTGTGGTGTAAGATAGGTTAAGTGAGCTTTCAAAAAGCTTACCACCGCCTACGAGACTTGCCGCTGTGTAGACAGTAAAGAATAAAATGATAACCAAAGCGGAGATTACACGCAGCATATGCGATTTATCTTCGAAGCGGTTGGCAAAATAGTCAGGTAAAGTAATCGCATTATCAGCGACTTCGGTATAAACACGAAGACGCGGTGCTACGATGATATAGTTTAAGAAGGCACCAAGGGTCAAACCAAGTGCGATCCAAATACTCACCACACCATCTGCATACATATAGCCTGGTAGTCCGAGTAGCAACCAACCTGACATGTCCGATGCGCCTGCTGAAAGTGCAGTAACTGCTGGACCTAGATTACGTCCTCCTAAAAGATAACCCTCGGTATCATTGGCTTGCTTAAAATAAGCATAAACACCAATTCCAATCATCACTAAAAAATAGGCGCCAAGTGATATAAGCACGCCACTAGAAACTCCGTTCATATAAGTTATCCTTAACCAACATCGTTGGCTTTAATTATTTTTTAACTATAAAAGTTCTGTCCTAAAAGACGATACCTCAAACAAAATATCTCAAACAATGTTTAAAGACAAAAAAAGCCATTAATTAAGACATAATGGCTTTTTTCAGTACCTTTTGTAGTTTTATATGATTGATGTCGTTATATGGCTAGCACTCATATAGAGATAGAGAACAATGGGAACCTCGCATTCCACTTATCTGCTGTTATTGCTCGCATCTGCTATTTATATATGAGTATTAGCAACCTACATAACCAATCAGCGAAACCATTAAACCTACTGTTAACCATCATATCTTACTAGAAGTATTCAATATATGACTATCAGTGTCCTTGTGGTAAATTTTTGTTATTAAAACAACGTCAAGCATATTATAACGTATGAGAGTCACAAATGCGAATAGCTTAAATACCTAAATTGTTGTATTGGGAAGTTTTTACTCAATCGGCGCCAGCAAATCTAGTAGTGCGGTTACGCTACTAGATTGTGTTAGCTTCGGATTGATAACCACACCTAAATAACGTTGTAATTCAATATTGTCTGCCATATCGATACGTTCCAAATCTTGACTGACCATAGTTTGCGGAAGGACTGACCAACCCAGTCCAACAGAAACCAGCATCCGAATAGATTCAAGTGGATTGGTACTCATCGTGGCATAAGGTTTTAGGTTATGCTTAGCAAACTCAGCCAAAGTAATCTGACTGGTAAAGGTATTGGCAGACGGTAGAATAGCAGGATAGCGTGCTAACTGCTCTAAAGTGACATTAGATTTGGTCGCCAAAGGTGACAAAGTACCCGTCATAAAATAAAGTGGATCTGACCAAAGCGTGTGATAGGTCAGGCGTTTATCGTATACAGGCGGTAGCGTGACAAACGCCAACGATAAATCACCATCTAATACGGCTTTATGTGCTTTTTCTGAATCGACAAAATGAACTTCTAACTGAACAGCAGGATAAGTCTGAATAAAATGCTTAAGCACGGGTGCTAGATGATGTAAACCAATATGATGGCTTGTGCCAATTACAAGCTTGCCAGAGACGATATGCTGGGAATGCTGCAAGTTAATCTTGAAGTTCTCATAATCTTCCAACCAACGTTTTGCATGTGGCAGCATCTCACTAGCTGCCTGCGTGGGCACAATCCCGCGGCCTACAGTATCAAATAAAGTAATGTTAAACTCATCTTCCAAATTTTTGATGCGCTTACTGACGGCAGGCTGAGTAATGAACAGCTTTTCTGCGGCACCTGAAATACTGCCAGTGTGCATAACGGTAACGAATGTCGTCAAGTTTGTGGTGTTCAAACGGATTTCCTTAGCTACTTTATGAGCTATAAATAAAAGTGGGCTGAGCCAATGATAACGTATTAAAAATAAAAGTTTGCATCTGGTTAAAAATCATCAATTATTATTATAGGATTTGCCTGCTATAATCACAAGATATCAAGGCGTATTGTCACATATTTATTCTTTTAAATTGATTATTTGCAGTCTCAAGCGTGTTTTAGGCGCTGCTTATAGCCACAAATCTAAAATTATTAATGAATAATATTTATACTACACAAAATATAGCAATTCTAGAATATATATTTCAATAGCATTGATTAGGTAGAAGTTATTGCAAAATGATGCTCTCACACAAATCATGAAGAGCTATCATGCAGTTAAATACGACATTATAGATAAATCTAATCGTTAATTGAACAAACAGAACCTTAGCTTACCAACAGGTGAGCAAGCGAAAATCAAGTCAGTAGTAATTAATAAAGGATAGCATCATGGCCGGTCAAACTTTATATGACAAACTTTGGAATGCTCATGAAGTCACCAAGCGTGACGACGGTTCGAGCTTAATTTATATCGATCGCCATCTGTTGCATGAAGTGACGAGTCCACAAGCGTTTGAAGGGTTGGAGCTTGCCAATAGAGCACCATGGCGTTTGTCTGCCAATATCGCCAGTCCTGACCACAATGTGCCAACAGTCACCAAAGAGCGCTCAGCAGGTGTCCCTGGTATTAAAGACAAGGTATCACGTCTACAGGTTGTCACATTGGATGAGAACTGCACCAAATTTGATATCGCAGAATTTACAATCAACGATGCGCGTCAAGGAATTTTGCATGTCGTTGGTCCTGAGCAAGGTCTTGTGTTGCCAGGTATGACCGTTGTTTGCGGTGATTCGCATACAGCGACACATGGCGCACTTGGTTGCTTGGCACATGGTATCGGCACTTCTGAAGTTGAGCACGTATTGGCAACGCAGTGCTTGATCCAAAAGAAATCAAAAAATATGCAAATCCGCGTCACTGGTCAACTTGGTGCGGGCGTGACCTCAAAAGACGTCGTGCTGGCCATTATTGCGAAGATCGGTACGGCAGGCGGAACTGGACATGCGATTGAATTTGCAGGTCAAGTGTTTGAAGACATGAGTATGGAAAGTCGTATGACTGTCTGTAACATGGCAATTGAGGCTGGTGCTCGCGTGGGTATGGTTGCCGTTGATGATACGACGATAGACTATGTTAAAGGTCGCCCGTACGCGCCAAACGAGTCACAGTGGCCACAAGCTGAAGCCTACTGGCGTACATTATATTCAGATGATGACGCAGTATTTGATACCGTGGTTGAGATCGATGGTAGCCAAATAGCACCGCAAGTATCTTGGGGTACCTCGCCTGAGATGGTCGTTGATATCACCCAATCGGTACCGACACCTGACCAAGCCATTGATGAAGCCCAAGAAGAGGGTTGGTTACGCGCATATACCTATATGGGTTTAGAAGCTGGTCAGAAAATCACGGACATTCAGCTTGATCGTATATTTATTGGCTCATGTACCAATTCGCGTATCGAAGATTTGCGGGACGCTGCGGCAGTTATCAAAGGACGTAAAGTGGCGGATAATATCAAAGAAGCCATCGTTGTTGCAGGCTCTGGACAAGTAAAACTACAAGCAGAGGCTGAAGGTTTAGATGCTTTGTTTACTGAAGCGGGTTTTGAATGGCGTGAGCCGGGTTGCTCAATGTGTCTTGCCATGAATGCTGACAAACTTGAGCCGCAAGAGCATTGTGCATCGACGTCTAATCGTAATTTTGAAGGTCGTCAGGGTAATGGTGGTCGTACGCATTTGGTCAGTCCAGCAATGGCAGCTGCAGCAGCGTTGGCAGGTCATTTTGTAGACGTTCGTACGTTTTAAGACTGATAATAAGTAGCTGATATCATGCTTATATCAACGATAAATATATGAGCATGGTGTCAAAACGGTAAAAATTTATTTACTGTTTAATACGCTTATCAAGATCGTCAGCCAGCAAAAATATAATTGATAGGAAATTTTATGCAAGCTTATAACACCCAAACCGGTATCGTTTGCCCACTTGATCGCGCAAACGTCGATACCGATCAAATTATCGCAAAACAGTTTTTGAAGTCTATTAAACGTACAGGCTTTGGCGTGAATTTATTTGATGATTGGCGCTATCTTGATGAAGGATATCCAGGCCAAGACCACAGCACACGTGTTATCAATCCAGACTTTGTATTGAATAAACCCCGCTATCAAGGCGCTACTATATTGCTAGCACGCAGAAACTTTGGCTGTGGCTCTAGTCGTGAGCATGCACCTTGGGCGCTTTCTGAGTATGGCTTTCGTACGATTATCGCACCAAGCTTTGCTGATATCTTTTACAATAACTGCTTTAAAAATGGCATGTTACCGATTGTACTAGATGAAGCGATTGTGGATACCTTAATGAAGGCGACTGTTGCTAATGAAGGCTATGAGCTGACGGCAGATCTTGAGCGTCAGGTAGTCATCACACCAACAGGCGAAGAGTATGCCTTTGAAGTGGATGCTTTTCGCAAACATTGCTTGTTAAATGGGCTAGATGATATCGGTTTAACCTTGCAGCAAAGCGATGCTATCAAAGACTACGAGCATAAAATGATGCAAAAAACGCCGTGGATCTTTAACGACGTACGCGCTTAGGTAAGGATTTTATGATGCCTTGCTCACAAAACCGCTGGCCAGTCGCAACGCATCGTTGAGTTATGGCGGTGAACTGGCTAAAATGAAGGGTAGTTTTTACCATACTTTATTATCTCTCTTATGAATAGTAGCCGCCATTATGAATAAAAAACGTTATGCTCTATCGACAAGTACGATTGTTGCTGCAAGCTTATTTTTGTCAGGCTGCCAGCTATTGACGGGCTATCAAAAAATAGATGAGGCAGAAAGTGCTAAAGCGTGGGTAGGTAAGATTCAACCCGTTGCTGGCGAAGTAAACATCGCGTGCGTGGGTACTTACCACTGTGAAATCGTGCAAATAGATAAGACACTGGTTATTTCTCCTGACAATCATGAGCCAGTTAATCATCAGATTGTAGCGTCTTTACCAAATTATAAAGGCACTGCAACGCCCCAAATCGGCATAGAGATGACACCGCTCATGAGTAAAAACTCTATGAAGATAGTGCCATTAGCCGCATCTGGTATGCCAGGGTTGACCAACTATTATGCACGGGTGATGCCTGCAAAACGTGAAGTCCATGTCAATTTTTATCCAGAGAATAACATGGGATACGTTGAGCGTTTTGCGATGATTCATGATTTTGCGGACGCAGGTACTTATCAGCTGCGCGCTTATCAAAAGAAGAACAGCGAAAAATCAGGCAGTCTATTGGACACAGCGTCGCCTGAGCCTTTATGTATTGATCTATTACAAGGTAATAAGGTGCAGCGCCGATTCTGTAAACAGTTAGGGTCTGAGCACCAAGGTGAGTTTGTAGAGACAGGCATGGTCAAAGCAGTAACGTCAGCATCTAAATCTAAAAAGACCACAGCGTAATAAAAATTAATTGATAAAAATATATCCAAAAGGATTAGTATGGCAACGATTTTAACATTAGCGGGCGATGGTATTGGCCCTGAAATCATGACTCAAGCCATCGACGTGCTTAAGGCCGTCAATGAGAAGTTTTCACTTGATTTGACATTAGAGTCTGGATTGATCGGTGGTGTGGCTATTGATTCCACAGGTGAGCCTTTACCTGATGAAACGTTAGCGCGTGCACGTGCAGCAGATGCTGTATTATTAGGCGCTGTCGGCGGCCCTAAATGGGATACGATTGAGCGTAGTAAGCGCCCTGAGCGCGGTCTGCTTAAAATCCGTGGTGAGCTGGGTTTGTTTGCCAATTTACGTGTGGCAAAGCTTTATCCGCAGCTAGCCAATGCGTCAAGTATCAAGCCTGAAATTATATCTGGTTTAGATTTGCTAATTGTTCGCGAACTGACGGGTGGCATTTATTTTGGTGAGCCACGTGGTATTCGCACACTAGAAAATGGTGAGCAGCAAGGCTATAACACGATGGTGTACAGCACCAGTGAGATTCAGCGTATCGGTAAAGTTGCTTTTGAATTAGCAAAAACCCGCGCCCAAGCCGCAGGTACAGCGGCCAAAGTATGTTCAGTAGACAAAGCCAACGTCTTAGAAGTGACTGAGCTGTGGAAGCAAACAATGATTCAGATGCAGCAAGCAGAGTATAATGATGTGGCGTTATCGCACATGTATGCTGACAATGCTTGTATGCAGTTGATCAAAGATCCTAAGCAGTTTGATGTCATGGTAACAGGCAATATGTTTGGTGACATCTTATCTGATGAAGCGGCAATGTTGACCGGTTCTATTGGTATGTTGCCATCAGCGAGCTTAGATGAGTCTGGCAAAGGCATGTATGAGCCATGTCATGGTTCTGCGCCTGATATCGCTGGGCAAGACAAAGCCAATCCATTGGCGACTATTTTGTCTGTCGCTATGATGCTGCGTTATACCTTTAAACAAGAGGAAGCTGCACAAGCGATCGAGCAAGCAGTCAGTGATGTGCTTGATGATGGCTTGCGTACGCTTGATATTTTAGACAGCAGTGAAGCTGGACTCAAGCAAGTGGGCTGCCAAGAGATGGGGCAAGCGGTATTGGCCAAACTGGTATAAGTCAGCTAATCTAGTGCAGACCCTTTTTATGTAGTTTTCACAGTCTAATCTCGTTCATTTTATACCCATAAGTTGCTGAGCAATTTATGGGTTTTTTATTTTATATGGTATTGAGTCATGCCTTATTGTAAACAGATCAGTGTGTTTGTTCACCCTATTAACAAATGCACAGTAGGAAGAGTCAGTTATTAACATAAAGCTGTTAGGGAATAGTGGTAGGGCTATGGCAATATATTTCTATAATAAATTTTTCGATATTTTTTGATATATGGTAACTATTTAGGGAGTTTTTTTATGTCTCAATTACTTAAGGTTGGCAGCCTTGCTATAGCGATGGGTACAGCGTCCGCATTATTAGTGGGTTGCAGCAGCAATGCTAATAGTACTGAAAATAGCGCACAAACGACTAATGAGAGCAAGTCGTCTAATAGTGGTATGACAGACACTACAACAGATAATAATAACAATGCAGGCACCGAAGCAGAGATGAGTACTAGTAGCAATCAATCTACTAGTAACCAAACTAGTGGTCAAAATATGGATGCTGATACGATGGACAGCACGATGACTGATAGTAACGATATCAGTCCAGTCACCAACGGTGTCAGTCAGCAAATAGAGGGTAATAGCAAAGCCGCAAATTCGCTAAATAAATTATTAACCAAAATTGAATACAGTACAGAAAATCTATCAGAAACTGCTAAAAAGGTAAATGAAGCAACATGGAAAGCTGATACCAAAATTGATCGTAATGTTGCTACCAAATTACAAGCGCTACTGAACTGGAATCATAGTGGTGTGGGTGCAGTGGATGGCTATTGGGGCAAAAACACGCGTAAAGCCATGCAAGCTTTTCAAAAGGCTCAAGGATTACCAGTAACTGAAGCGGTCAATGAAGAGACGTGGCAAGCATTGACTAAGAATTCTACGCTTACTTCACAGCCTGTATTGGTCAGTTATCAGTTAACCGACGCTGATGTAAACGTTAAGACAACTCAGATTCCTGCTAGTGCTGAAGCCAAAGCCAAGCTAGATGGTATGTATTATGAAAGCGTCCTTGAAGCCTTGGGCGAAAAATTTCATATCAGTCGTGATTATCTTAAATCACTCAACCCCAATGCCAGTTTTAAAAGCGGGGAAACCATCATCGTCTATAACCCAGGCAACCCTAATACAACACCAGTGAGGCGAGTGGTCGCTGATAAAGACACGCAAACCTTATATGCATACGATGACAGTGATAATCTGGTTGCCAGTTATCCAACCACAGTAGGTAGCACAGCAACACCGTCACCAACGGGTACGCATAAGGTCAAAGTCAAAATTCACGAGCCAAATTACACCTATACTAGTGATGATGACGAGAAATCTATTATCCCGCCAGGTCCTAACAATCCTGTTGGGGTGGTATGGATTGGCCTTAGCAAACCATCGTATGGCATTCATGGATCACCCGATCCTGAACGTATCAGTCGTCAGGCATCAGCAGGTTGTGTTCGCCTCACTAACTGGGATGCACTGAGCCTATTAGGTGTTATCAAGAACGATGCCACTGTCGAGTTCAAATAACTCATCGTTTAATTGTTTCATAAAACGCAGACAAAAAAATACCGCTGAAATTTAGCGGTATTTTTTATGGTAAAACAAACAGCGAACACTAAATAGCTAAAACAGTGATAGGCAATAATGAGCAGGTTAGCGTTTTCATTATTATTATCAGTCAAACCACTCAAGCGTCTATATCAGCTATCAGCGATAAAGTAGCTATTTGGTTATTGGCTGTATTTTTATAAATACTTTCATAACCATATGAGTTGGCGAGTATTTAGTTTTTACCACGGTAAGTAATACGACCTTTAGATAGGTCATAAGGGGTCATTTCAACCTTAACTTTATCACCTGTCAAGATACGAATATAGTGCTTACGCATCTTACCTGAGATGTGTGCAATGATTTCGTGTCCGTTTTCTAAACGAACTTTGAACAAAGTGTTAGGAAGGGTATCAATGACTTCGCCTTCAAATTCGATAATATCGTCTTTTGCCATAATTTGTATCAATCAATTAAAAATAAGCCCATATTATACGTAAGTTAGCAGATTAAAGCAATACAGAACCTGGTTTTGACTTGACAGCATGTAAGTGATATGTATGCTAATTTAATCAGGTAAGTTTAACCAAATCGGTGTGAGGGGTGCCTGCGGCAATAAACGCTGGAAATGCTCAGGATAATAGGCATTGATGAAATACAAGCCATCCCCTGAGGCCGTAGGCGGCGCAATTGTCCGATCCTCTTTACTCAAAATATTTAAAAAGTCTGCTGGTTCTAGCTCATGTCTGCCAATCGCGTATAGCGTACCCATCAAGTTACGAACCATGTGATGCAAAAATCCATCTGCCTGTATATCGAACACTATAAACTGACCATGAGCGAAAAGGTCGGCATGACTGACGGTACGTACTGGCTGATTGGACTGACAGGCTGCCGCACGGTAGCTGCTAAAATTGTGAGTACCAACGATATCGGCAGCTGCCTTTTGCATCGCTGCTAGGTCTAAAGGCTCATAGATATGGGTAACCTGATGATTGAGTATCGCAGGACGCTGCGCTTGATTAAGGGTGATATAACGATAACGACGAGCAATCGCACCAAAACGCGCATGGAAATCAGCTGGCATTGGCTGAATCCAGCGCAAAGCAATATCGTCAGGTAGTAGGCTATTGACACCCCGTAACCAGTTATGAGTAGGGCGATACGCATGCGTGGTAAAATGAGCAATCATATTGCTGGCATGGACACTGGCGTCAGTACGTCCAGCGGCGATGACTTCGACGGATTCATTGGCGACCTTGCCGATAGCAGTTTCTAGTGCTTCTTGTACACCCAGCACTTCTCGTTGCCGCTGCCAACCATGATAGTGCGTACCCAAAAACTCAATCGCAATCGCCAAAGTATAGGTTGGTGAACGTTCAGGTTCGATAGTTTCAATCTTAGGCATTTTGGTTTCTAAGCTTATAAAGTTGGAATTAATTAAAGAGCATTTATCGCTTTTTGATGCTTGTGCCAGGTTGACTGACATTATTCAACCAGCGCTGTCGACGTCTTGCTGGACTGTCATAGCGCAGTAGCAACCATAACAACCGTGCATAAATAGCAGGGATGGTTAAGCGTCCACCAGCAATAACGTGGTAGTCATATTGCCAACTGCCTGCCGCGTAGCTGTCGCTCACACCGCCAAACGGACATTGACTGGCAGATATCACCATGTGTCCATGCTCGTGAACCAAATCAAGCGTCTTTGCTAGTGCAGCCGAATAGGGAATATTCCCCGCGCCAAATCCTAATAGGATAATGCCACAAGGCGGCTGTGATAATAACGCTTGTAGTTGATCATTGAGCACCTGAACATCATTAGGTAAGCAGTATAAAGCATGGATCTTGGCCTGCTCAGCACTTGCTTTGATATTGGGTAGTAAGTCTTGCTGATCATCCAGCCAATGCTGTCTACGGGTATCTGAGAGATTTTTTATATAACTGTTGGCTGGATATGCTGCTCGAGAATGCCCAGTAAATGCCATAAGGTCATGACTGTGAATTTTTTGCACCGTTTGTGCAGGCCACGATTCGCCGCCAAAGCTAATCTTGACACCTGATTCACCAGCTGCTGCCAGTTTTAATGAGTCGTTAAGGTTGCCCCAAGCGTCGCTATCAGCATCGATATCGTAGGAGTGAATCACTTCACTATCTAATAACGGCCGCATACTTCCAGTGACCACAATACAAATATCGCTACCGGCAAAAGCTTCTGCTAAAAATGCACCTAAGTAACTCAACGTGTCAGTGCCACTAATCAGGACAAAGCGTTTATCACCTTGATTATAAGCATTCAGTAATAGCTGATAAAAATGTACAAAATCAACTGGCGTAAGCTGGCTGCTGTCTTTGATCAGCGTGTTGTCTAGCCATGAAGTCGTGAGTGAATCAGTCGTATTGCCTTGCTCAGTCAGTAGCTTTTGTAGCGTAGGTAAAAAGATGTCTGCCGATAGCGGCGCGAGCGGCTTGCCATAGCTACCAAAGGTACCACCAGCATAGATTAATTGAATGGGGTCAGACATAGTTTTGGTCATAAAAGAAGATGGCATAGTATCAATACAGTAAATAATTATGAAAAAAGAAGCGCCAGAGCGTTTATTAGTGACAGGTTGAGAGGTCAGTAATAGATAGTATAGTCGAACCACTATTAAAGTGTTACAGCGTTAGACTCGTTTAGCCTACTACTGTAGTACTTGCACTCGTCTGCCTTGTACCACTTTTAATATTGATTGACTATATCAGAATTAAATGCAAAAAATCAGCAAGCCTCCGATAATAAGAGATACTTGCTGATAGGCATCTAAACGACTGATTATGCTGTGCGCTCAAGTAATAGTTGTGCTTGTTGTTTCTGCTCACTATTACCCTGAGCGATCACTTCATTAAGCAAACGTTTGGCACTATCATATTCGCCTAATTGTAAATACTGATTGGCTAAATCTAGCGTCACTTGATTGCTATCTAATGATTTTACAAAGTCAAAATCTGCGGCAAAGCGCGATGAAAAATCTTCTGCTGATTCAACCGCTTCAGTGGTGTTATCAGATTCGAGCTCCACTGGTGCGGTTGTGGAAGCTGGAGCTTCTAATAAAGAGTCAGTGTCTATGATATCGAAGTCATCAGCTATAGGCGTGTCATCATCAAATCTTAACGACGTAACTGGCGTGGTATCTGACGCTTCAAAAGCATTAATGTCAGTGTCATCATTGATCAGTTGTTCTTCAAAACTTAAGTTTGCAACGCTATCATCTTCGAGAGTACTACTATCAGAATCAGCGTTTTCAAAGTCAATATCTTCCAAAACAAAGCCATCAATATCGTTACTTACGTCAGTAGTAGATGGCTCATTAATCGCGAAAGTGTTAACGGCATCAATGTCGTCTGATTCGTCCAGATCGTCTAAAGATAAAGTAAAGTCATCTTCAATATTTTGAACAGCATTGCTATAAGCTTTTTCTTCATTTTTATTAACAGAAGCATCTTTATCTGCATCGGCTGCTAAATCATCAAAATCTAAGATGAAGTCGTCTTCTAATACTAATGCTTCGCTTTCACTGTCTTGAACATCTGATACGTCAGAATTTTCAATTAAAGTGTTTTCTGCAGGTGAGTCAAAATCGAACTCAAAGTCACTAAGGTCGTTGTTTTCTATGACCTCATTATTCTTGGCCTCATTATTTTCGATGGTATCAGTATGGTCGCTTGTAGAAATATAAAGGCTATCATCATCTGTGGCCAATGATGTAACAGGAGTCTCATCAGTAGCATTTGACTCATTGAAACCATCTTCTAAGTCACTGAGCGTCAGATCAAAGCTATCGTCTACGTTTTCAGTAGGCTCACTTGAAAACACTGGGCTATCGATAGGTTTGTCTATTACTAAATCGTTATTATCTTTAATAACAGGACGATCAAATATGTCAGCTGTATCATCGGCTTGATTAGTAGTAGATAAATCGAAATCTAGACTATCAAAACGATCATTATTATCTTCTATTGCTACTTCTGGCGTGGCTACTGGACTTTGCTCTCCAATGTATAAATCTTTTAATTCATCGGCAAGCGTAATGGTTTTGGCATCATTATGAGTTTTAATGCTGTTATAGACATCATGAAAGTTTTCTGGCTGATCTAGCGTAGCGTATATGCTCAATAGCTTAATAGATAACTGACTGTCATTAGGCTTTTCGTTTAGTCCACGATTGATCGTTTCAATGGCTTTGTCGTAGCGCTGTTGATCCATGAAACGCTGGGCAATCGTAATATGATCGAACTTATTGCTATCATTTTGATTGGTTTGGGCAGCAGTGCCATAATCCGTTTTTGATGCTGGTGCAGCGGTATTTTTTACTGAGCTTGCAGGTGGTTGTACACTTTGTTTTTGTGCTTTATTTTTGCGCAATAAAAAACCAGCGACTAACAGGATAAGCACCAATCCGGCGATGATATATAGCATATTGTCCATAGTTATTCCTACTCCTAAGATCACAGCATCGTGCGTTGATCCGTTAGGCAATTATTGATTGCGTAGTTTTTTGAGACGAGCTTGTAGCTCAGCCAGTTTTTGATTTTGTAATTGAAGCTTTTTCGTATAGTTGTCCAGCGCGCTGCTGGTTTTTGACAAGCGCTGAGCTTGTGAGGCAGTCTCTTGTCTTGATGCTTTTAGCGCTGCTAATATATCGGTGCTTAGACCATTGCCTTTATCTGCTGCTGATTTCGCCTGAGTGCCATCTGCATTACCATCATGACCAGGGGCAAGGACAGAAAACTGTGCTTGTGGCAGTTTCTGTGTTTTAGTGGTAGTCGGTTTCTTAGGTACGCTGGCCGCCTGTACTGTCTCAGACGACTTTTTGGGTGCTGTTTGCGCTGACTTTTTTACCACAGGCGTATTTGCTCTACGACTGTATTGTCTTTGGGCATTAATGGCACCCTCTAAATGTTGCTGTGAAGGGATGACATCGTAGCTGGGTAGGCGAAGCTTAGCATCTGCTTTTAACTGATCAGCATCTTTGTTGATAAAAGCATCAGGATTCTGTGACTGAATCTGTTTCATTACTGTTGGCGTATCGAGATTATTCTCGCGCGCTATCTGCTCCGCGATCATCCACAAACTATCATTGCGTTGCACCTGATATTGAGTGGTCGCATTCCTCGTTACTTTATTGCTAGCTGTACTTGGATTATTCATAGTTTTGGATGGTACAGGTGATGCTATATTAGCAGGTATATTGCTGCCTTGAGCTGCGGCGATAACACGATTGTCTGAGTCGATTGCACTTTTTGAGTCATCTCTCGCTTTAGTGGTTGTTGCTTTGACAGGTGAGCTTGCCATGAGGTCAGAGTCTGCCTTACTGCTTGGTTGTATTTGGCGCGTCACTTGTATGTTTAGGATATCAAGCTGCTTGTCAGTACTTGGCTTATCCGCCGCAACTACGTTGTTATGAGCGCGCGCCTCAGTACGGCCTTTATCATCAGGTGTCATTGTACCGCTATTACTACTTGCTACACTTAATGCACTGTTATCCGAAGTGTTCACCGAGCTTTGGCTGTTACCGATAGCAGTTGAATGACTGGTATTATTTTTTATGTCAGCATTGCTGTTTAAGCGACCGTTATTGAGACGGCTAGGTGTATAGGTAAGACTGTTGACCTGTGAGGTAGCCGTCACTGTTGGCGCCTGAATATTAGGTGCTGGTGATGTAGAAGCCAACAATTCAGTCGCTGGTTTGCTTGGTTTTGATAACTTGGGCGAGGATATAGCAGGGGCCGACATCAGTGGCGGCGGCGCGCCTTTTCTGACCGTCAGAGGCATGGCATTACTTGCAGAAACGCTAGGCAAATTTGGCTTCTTGGCACCTGTGGCGATATTCTTACCAGTATTGATAGGTACACTATCTTTTAATGGCATCAGTAGCGTTTTTGGTACCATATTTTGCCGACCATTATCATTTATCGCTAAAACGACATCAGCAAAAGGCTTAGATACTGGCTGTGATGTGGTAATAAAAACTTGACCGCTGGTCGCTGAGGTGGGCTGAAAGCGTACCGTCATAGAGTCAGTCGGGGTCAACCCCATTTGCTGGTAAATGGTCGAGTTTGCCAAACTGGCAGAAAAGTCAGCTGCGCGAATATTACTGACGACGATGCTCGCTACTAAAGGCTCATGCTGGGCCGAAGTGACTACCGTCTTACCAATGGTTGCTGCTTGTACGCTCGGCACTAACACGGCGCAGCCTACAGAACAAAATAGTGCCATCGATACCGCGCGATGTACAGTAGTCAAGCGACGAGATAGATGACAAGACATGAGCAGCCCTTTAGTATAAATAAGTTGTCTTTGCTGTTATAACAAAATACCGTTTAGTTTACCAGTTTATTTCACAACTGTTGTGTCCGATGCATAAAATGTTTATACAGTGTTCAGTGAGCTTTTTTATCTAGTAGCATGGCATCGCCATAACTAAAGAATCGATACTGTTTTTCGATAGCATGTTGATAGGCGTGTTCAATAGATGCCTTACCTGCGAATGCTGATACTAGCATTAGTAGTGTCGATTTAGGTAAGTGGAAATTGGTCAATAACCGATCGATAACGCCGAATTTGAACCCAGGATAAATAAATATATCTGTATCGCCTGACCAACTAGAGAGTGCCTGACCGTCAATGGCAGTTTTTTGATAAGCCGTTTCGAGAACACGCGTCACTGTGGTACCAATCGCAATAACCTTTTTACCATTCGCGTGCGTTTGATTGATGAGGTCTGCCGTGGTCTGCGGCAAATGCGCGTATTCACTATGCATGGTGTGATTGAGCAGATTGTCTGTTTTGACGGGAGCAAAAGTACCCGCCCCAACGTGCAATGTGACAAAAGCGGTGTTGATACCTTTCTCGTCAAGCTTGCTCAGTACGGATTCATCGAAGTGTAAGCTTGCCGTTGGTGCAGCCACGCTGGCGAGCTTGGTAGGATCATGAAAAACGGTTTGATAACGAGTGTTGTCAGTGTCATCAGCATGGCGCTCAAAGTAGGGCGGGATAGGCAGTTCACCATAAAGCTCTAGATGCGGCAATATCGGCGCATCAAACGCCAAAATGAATAAGTTGTCTTGGCGACCAATCATCGTAGCGCTCATATGACCATCGGCAAGTTGTAAGCGTTGACCAAGCTTGAGCGCTTTGCTGGCTTTTATATGGCAAAGGGCAATATGCTCTTGATTAACTGCTTCATCATTGGTGTCTTTTAGATGCAGTGTCACTTCATCCAAGTCCGAGATACCAACTAAGCGTTCAATCAGTACTTCAAGCTTACCGCCAGTATCCTTTTGACCAAATAAGCGTGCTTTCATCACCTTGGTATCATTAAAGACAATCAGATCTCCAGCCTCTAATAAGTGAGGCAACTCAGAAAACAAACGATCTTCTACACGAGTGTCATTTATTTGAGTACGAGCTGGCAAGTATAGAAGTTTTGAAGCAGAGCGCTGCGCTAATGGGTAGCGTGCAATCAGACTGTCTGGCAGCTCATAGCCATAATCTTCAACGCTCAGATAATCTAAGACGTCGTTGTTTTTGTCGGTATCAGTTGGCGCGTCAGTATCAGCAGAGTCAATGTGAGAGTCGGTCATAATCAGTCTTTAAATGGATAGGGATTTTGGCATAATTGTAGCAGAAATACCTTTGTGAGAGGATACTTTGCTCAGCAGTAATCATGTATAAGATATGCTTCAAACCTATAAATAGCCTAAGTAAATATTATAGGCTATGTCAACTTACAAAGAAATTTTTATCAGTTGTAGACTAATTTACTCGAATAGATTTAGTTGAGGCAGTAACTGAGCGGCAGGTGCTAACGAAGAAAAAGTCACGCCAACTAGCCGAATAGGCAGCTGGCGTGGAATATCCAAGAATAGCTTGTCTAGCCAATAATGTGCAGACTCAGCGCTATCAAACGTCGTAGAAAGCGTGTGTGAGCGAGTGATTTGAGTAAAGTCTGAATATTTGATTTTTAGAGTAATGGTATGAGCGACTAACTGCTTTTGGTGCATTTGATTAAAGGCATCGGCGTTTTGCTCATATATTTGGGTGAGTAGCGCGTCATCATCATTTAGATTATCTTTGAATGTGGTCTCTGAACCAACAGACTTGTGCGTGCGTTCAGACTTTACAGGGCGCGCATCGCGGCCATGAGCAATATCATGATAAAACTGACCACGTTTACCAAATTCTTGTACCAATACGGCAGCTGGTGTGCGCCGAAGATCAGCGCCATTACTCACACCCATCGCATGTAAGCGCTTTGCAGTTGCTTTGCCTATGCCATGAAACCGCTCAATGGGTAGCGTGCTAATAAAGTGATCCGCATCTTGTGGCGTAATGATGGCTGTACCATTAGGCTTATTGATGTCAGAGGCAATCTTGGCGAGCATTTTATTAAATGACACGCCAGCAGAAGCAGTCAATCCTGTATATTCCAATATCTGCGCACGTAACCAATTGGCCATCAATGTCGCTGAGCCTTTGTGTACAGATAACCCTGTGACATCAAGATACGCTTCATCTAATGATAGCGGCTCCACATGGGGCGTTAAACTATGCATAATGCGGCGAATATCACTGCTGACCGCTCGATAAACCTCGAAACGCGGTCTTACAAATATCACTTCTGGGCAACGTTTGCGAGCTTCATAGCATGACATTGCAGAGCGTACACCGAATTGACGCACCTCATAACTGGCAGCGGCAACCACACCTCGACCATTAGGATCGCCACCAACCACCAATGGCTTACCACGTAGTTCAGGAAAGTCACGCTGCTCCACACTGGCATAAAAAGCATCCATATCGATATGAATGATTTTACGGGAGTTCAATTGAGTAGAGTCTGTCATATTCAATATTTTACCTGAATTAATGGCTTTTCTATTATCAATTGTTAGAGACCAAAGTAGCTTTTCCGTAAATTTTTGACTAGACCGCAATAATATTTAACTATTGGTATATATCGGTAATTAAATATAGTGTAATATTATGTACAGCAAACAATACAGCTTTATAAACCTTATGCTAATGTTAGCGAACAGTTGTTTTCTATCAGCATCTTTTATTAAGAGGTTTGTTAAGTTATTTTATTTTAATAAACCGTCTATCTTAATAGAGCTGCCATTCATCGTAAATTTGATAGACATCTATTATAGTTGGCAGATTAAAGTTTTAAACTATAAGTATTCACAGTAATGGGCACGGTAACAAGAGTAGTTAACGCCTCATATATTTTTAGTACTGTAAAAAGACGTTGTTTGTAGCGCTCATACCAAACTTGTGCATTGAGTACTGGTAGATTAGCTCTTTAAAAAAATATCGTTACTAGAGAGTTCAAAACGACCAAGGAGCAGAAAATGAATAACGAATTGAAAGGGAGTGATTTAACACGGGCAATGCTAGCACGCGGCGAAAAACGAATATGGTGTGCAGTTTGCGATGACAGCGACGAGCAAGCTATGATGGATCATTGTGGTAATGACTTTACCGCGTATATTGTGTCGTTTCGTAATGGGTCTTTTTATTGCAGTGCTGGCATGCCATGGAGCTATGCCGTACCGATTAAGATAAGTGTTGTTAGAGAATCTGAAGTAGCGATGTAAACAAAGAATTCACAGATATAAAAGTAACAGACACAAAAAAACCTCCGAAAAAGGAGGTTAGATTGTACTGCTATATGGTACCAGTGGTCGGACTCGAACCGACACGCTTTTAAAGGCAACGGATTTTGAATCCGTCATGTCTACCAATTCCATCACACTGGCATGTTAGAAGATAATGTCTATTAAATAAATATTATCGAATTGGGCTACAGGGTTAACTCTGTATAGGCTGCGTATTATAGCAGCCTATTTTTCTTCGTCAAGAATTATTTAATATTAATTCAAAAAAATATTTTATCCTACAAAAGCACGCTCAACCGCGTAGTCTGCTTGTACACCCATACGCGGTGAAACGGTTAGACCAAAGTCATCCAAAATGGCTGAAACTTCAGCATTAAACGGCATGCTACCGCAGATCATGACACGATCGTCGTCTTTATTCATCGGTGGTAAGCCGATATCTTCGAATAATTTACCAGACTTCATCAAGTCTGTGACTCGGCCTTGGTTTCTAAACTCTTCACGAGTGACAGTCGGGTAGTAGATGAACTTTTCGCGGAACCATTCACCAAAGATTTCATCATTCGGCAGCTCATTTTCGAACATGCCGCGATACGCCAAATCATGGACGTGACGGACACCATGTACTAGGATGACTTTATCAAAGCGCTCATATACTTCAGGGTCACGTGCCAATGCCAAGAAAGGGGCAAGTCCGGTACCTGTTGACAGCATATATAGATGCTTGCCCGGCAGTAGATCGTCTAATACCAATGTACCTGTCGGTTTTTTGCTGACCAATAGCTCATCGCCTACTTTGATGTGCTGTAAGCGTGAGGTGAGAGGGCCGTCTTGCACTTTGATAGAAAAGAACTCCAACTGGTCTTCGTAATTAGGGCTGGCAATCGAATAAGCACGCAACAGTGGTCTACCGTCGACAACAAGACCAATCATCGCAAATTCGCCATTACGAAAGCGTAAGCCATCGTCACGAGTGGTTTTGATACTAAATAGAGAGTCATTCCAATGATGAACCTCTGTGACCGTTTCGGTGCGAAGTTTTGACATAAAGTCCTCGTTAATTAATAGGTTGCTATCGGTGTCATTAGGTTTAAATACGTATTAAATCAAAATTTTCAATGATAGATTAAAAAATATAAAAACCTATCAGTATTCTAATAGTTATCGAAAAAGCTGAATGTTAAAACGTACCTACCGTAAAATTCAATAATCAGGTTTATCTATCAGCCGATAGGGCTGTAGACTATTTTTCTTGCATGTTAAATCATCAGTATTGATAAGAGGAGTTACAGATAAGCCAAATGTAAAAGACTCTCATCAAAAAATTTCTTGCACATGATATCAAACTTTAAAGTAAAAATCCGTCTAGCTGCTACCCATCAGCATGATAAAATGGAATATCGTTAGTGAGTAATTTTGTATCATTTGGCCGAATTGTCTAAAAAGAACCGTTTTTTATTACTGGAGCTGCTCTATGTCTGATGACAATATGTCTTTAGATAACTCTCACCACGTCCCAATCATTGGCTACCATCGTGCGCCGCTGTCACAGAAATTTGGCGCGCCGAGGCAGCCAAATTTGGTCGCATTGACCAGCGTGATTGAAATGATTGCGCCTTACGATACACCGGCGGCGTTTGATGGTTTAGAAGCATTTAGCCATATATGGGTCAGCTGGCAGTTTCATCATAATTATCGCCATAAAGACAATCAACAAGCCAATAGTGGCTTTCGGGCGCAAGTTCGCCCGCCAAGATTGGGTGGCAACCAAAAGATTGGCGTATTTGCCAGTCGCAGTATGTATCGTCCATCAGAGCTGGGACTGTCCGTCGTCAAACTTGAGCGTATTGAGATAGTACAAGGCCGTGTGCTACTTATCATCAAGGGTGCTGATATGATAGATGGCACGCCCATCATCGATATCAAGCCGTACGTAGCTTATAGCGACGTGCTTCTGGATGCAAAAAGTGGATTTGCGCCAATTGCGCCAGTATTGTTAGATGTGGTGATGACAGAGGCGGCTTACGAACAATTTATGCTGCTAGCAAGCGTAGCAGAGCCTGCTGAAGTCAGTAATAATGATGCAAGCCATAGCTCTATAAAGAGTGTACCGAAAAGTGCTACAGTTGCTTCGATGGTCGAGCACATACAAAGTCAATTGCTAATCTCTGATATCGATGTTATCAAAGCGCTAATTGCGCAAGATCCAAGGCCTGCATACCGCCGCAGAGAGAAAGAAACCTCATTTATCATGCGCTATAAGTCTGTTGATGTGAGCTTTTGGCTGATAGACTCAGGACAGTTGCAAATAACAGCGGTAGTGGCAATATAAGTGATATGAATCGATAGCATGTTTGTCAACGTACCCCAAACAATAAAAGAAGAAAAATATGGCTGCTCAGAATTATTCGATAGTGATTGATTTACGCTGGTGCCTAGATGAATTATTGGCAGATAAAGTCATCGATCAACGTGGCTATAATTTGGTAATCACCAGCCGCCGAAACAAAGCGCAGCATCCATTGCTGACGATTAGTGAGTTTGGCTTGCCCAATGGCCATGCCCTCGATAGTAACTCTGATAATAAGTTGACGCTGGCATGGCTAAATCAGTGGCTAGCGGCCAAAGCAGACATGCCACTCGTTCGTATTGATCCATTAAAAGTTGACGTCCCGGCAGTGACGCAGCTGATGTCTTTTGAATATGCACGCTCACAGTATATTTTGCCCATTGAGGTCACTTTAGATGAAGTGGTCATCGGGACAGATCAGCCTTTTTATACCGATTGGCACTCAAATATCGAAAAGCTAATCAAGTCAAAAAGCTATCGCACGGTTTATATCAATCCTGAGCAAATCAATCGCTACCGCCAAGAGTTCTATCAAGTCACGCAAGCAATAGCAGGGGCAAATAGTGTTCACAAACGTGCTGCGGCTGATGTTACTAATGTCGAAGCATTGCTGCAATTGGGTGACAACACCAACCCTGATGCCAATGACCAGCATATCGTCAGAGTCGTTGATTGGCTCTTACAGTATGCTTTTGAGCAGCGTGCCAGTGATATCCATTTGGAGCCGCGCCGTGAGACGGGAAAAGTGCGTTTTCGTATTGATGGCGTGCTGCATACTGTGTACGAGATGCCACTCGCGATTATCGTGGCAGTGACGGCACGTATCAAAATCTTAGGGCGTCTGAACGTTGCAGAAAAACGTAAGCCGCAAGATGGTCGACTAAAAACGCGTACGCCGAAAGGGCTAGAGACTGAGCTACGTCTCTCTACCATGCCCACTGCCTTTGGTGAAAAGCTGGTCATGCGGGTTTTTGACCCTGAAGTGCTCGTGCGCTCGTTCGCGCAGCTTGGTCTGTCGGGTAAGCAGCTTGAGACGTGGCATGAGCTGACCGCAAATCCCAACGGCATTATTTTGGTCACGGGCCCAACCGGATCAGGTAAAACCACCACCCTTTATAGCACGCTCAAGCAGCTAGCCACTGAGCAGGTGAATGTTTGTACGATTGAAGACCCCATTGAGATGATCGAGCCTGCCTTCAACCAAATGCAGGTCAACCCAGGTGTCGATTTGTACTTTGCGGATGGTATTCGCTCCCTGATGCGTCAGGATCCTGACATCATTATGGTTGGGGAGATTCGGGATGCAGAAACAGCAAATATGGCAGTACAAGCCTCACTGACGGGGCACTTGGTACTCTCGACCTTGCATACCAATGACGCACCAAGTTCCATCACTCGTCTGCATGATTTAGGTATCCAGCCTTTTTTGACCTCAGCGACTATATTAGGCGTCATGGCGCAGCGCTTGCTACGAACGCTATGTACGCACTGCAAACAAGCTGTGGACGTCACCGTAGATAGTGAGAGTGCCATCCAATGGCAAGAGCTTGTTCAGCCTTGGCGCGCGCCAGTACCCACACAGATTTATACCGCGCAAGGCTGCGAGCACTGTCGACATACTGGCTATCAAGGACGAGTCGGACTCTATGAGATTATGCCTTTATCCAATGAGTTAAAAAAATTGGTCGCTGCCGATGCCAATTTAGACGTACTTAAGCAACAGGCATACCGCGAAGGGGTGCAACCCTTACGTGTCTCTGGTGCAAAACGCGTGAGTGAAGGGGTGACGACGATAGAAGAGGTGATGCGTGTGGTGCCGCTACATTAGTATGAGGTATTTACAAACCAGATTATCAACAATAGCCACACCTAAATATTGCTGTGTTTGACTATAGCGATATTTTCTCGACTTGAAAATATAAGTCTTTAGAGCAATCAACACACTAACGAATGTTAAATTCCAATAACTTTTACTGATACTGTTCCAACAACGAGATTATTTATGTTTACAGATACACATTGCCACCTCAACCGCTTAGATCTAACCAAATATGATGGCCAGTTGTCCGGCGCGATTGACGCCATGAAAACGGCTAATGTCACTCGCGCGATGGCGATCATGTGTGATTTTGCTGAATATGATGAGATTGTCAATATTGTCAGCACCTATAGTGACGAGACGCTAAATCTAGGGATGAGTGTCGGTATTCATCCTTGTGAAGACATTGATATATTACAATCAGCGACAGTAGAGCGTTTGATAGAAACGGCCAAAGCGGATCATGTGTGGGCAATTGGAGAGACAGGACTCGATTATTACTGGTCAACAGAAAACAAAAAAGAGCAGCAAGCCAGCCTTGCGCGTCATATTCATGTCAGTCAGCAACTAAAAAAGCCACTCGTCATCCATATGCGTGATGCCAAAGAAGACACGATTGATATTCTAAAAAGTGAAGGTGCGGAGCATGGCATCATTCATTGTTTTACTGAAGATTGGGAGACAGCGAAGCGCGTGCTAGATCTAGGGTTTTATATCTCATTCTCAGGTATCGTGAGTTTTAAGAGCGCGCAAGACATCAAAGATGCAGCTCAAAAAATGCCTAGAGACAGAATACTCATTGAAACTGACAGTCCATACTTGGCGCCAGTCCCCAAACGCGGTAGACCAAACGAGCCTGCATATGTTCCCTACGTGGCAAACTGTATCGCAGACATGTATGGATGTAGTAGCGAGGAAGTCGGTGCACTGACGGCAAAAAACTTTGAAAATTTACTGGCACAGTATCATTAAAATGGTTATGCTATGACCACTCAGTCATTTATTTGATAGTCTTGTGGTTCAATCCCCTTAGGTATGTATCACACTAAATATAGCCACCTGATTATCAATGACTATTTAGCAAACATAAGCATATTCCCTTTTGTGGTCCTCGAGCAGTCTTGGTACAGTCTCATACTTTCATTGCCGATGTACTGCCGTAAATGATGGTTGTATGCTTAATCTTGTCATGTTTTAGGAGAGATTATGAGTCGTCAGCATCAGTTTAAGGCACGAGAAGAAAATATCTTAGCGATGGCAGAGCAATTGCTACTTGAGTCAGGCGATGGTGATATTACTTTGGACAGTTTGGCAGATCAGCTCGACTTGGCTAAAGGCACGCTATATAAGCATTTTTCTAGCAAAGATGAGCTTTATCTGCGTATTATTATCCGCTACGAAGAGCAGCTATTTGATATCAACCGTATTGATGACTGCCCATCGGCAGGCGTTGCCCGCATGATTTTTCAGCAGCTATTTAATCCGCAAAAAGCCATGCTATTGAATCAAATCGAAGAGCGTCTGGCAGCATCGGTCACTGGTCTGAATCGCTTATTTGGCGAGTTGTATGATATTCGTCGCCAGCGTATGAAGCGCTTGATTGATATTATCAGTGCTTATCTGAAAGACGAGCATAGTAGTCTGAGTACTCGCGATTATTTATCTTCTATTTGGGCGATGGGTCAAGGCGGTGCGGGTCTACTAAACTCAAGCTTTTATCAGCGTTATTTGGGTCGACGTGACACCTTGCGCTACGCCTTTGTTCAGCAAATGCTAGAATTGCCGAGTCATTATCCTGCCGAAGATGAAGAGGTGATGGATGAGGATATGCAAGAGTTGGTCGAGCAAATCGATACAGAATCAGAAGAGCATCGCAATACCAATTATTAGAATGTCGACTGATTTTCGATGTCATTGATTATTTAGTGTTACGTGTTGTCATACCTGATATGGCAGCACGTCAAAATGTATCTTTCAATGTATCTTTCTTAGCGTTCATAAAAATGAACGTTATCACCCTATATACAAAACTGAATTACAGGCTTATAGGTGCAATATGCCGGTCACTGTCAAGACTCAGTCCAGCTCAGCGGTCAATTGCCCTTTAGCCATCGTTGGTCAAACGCCAGTCGGTCAAACACCTTGTCCAAATCGCTTTGGTATTTTAGCTACATCGTCTGATTGTAGTTGTCTCTCTTTATCAAGTAATGCATGTCCCTCACAACATACCTCATCAATAAGCAGTCATAAGCAAAGTGGTTTTACGCTGGTTGAAATCGTGGTAGTGGTGGTGATTCTATCTATATTTGCTGGCATGATGAGTCTGTCTGTCGGCAGTAGTGACTCTCGCAAAAACCGTGCCTTTTATGAACACCTCACTGATTCACTGAGCTACGTCCGTTTACTATCAGCTGAGCGTATGCAGCCGATGGGCTTGCGTTTGCAGGCAGATAAGCAGGGGCAGGTAACGCCTGTAATTGTTACTTTATCGAATCCTTATATTGCCTATCAAACGGCTGATATTTCAGTAGGTAACAGGGACAGCCAGCCAAAGAACGCAATGGAGCTGTCTGCTGATTTGAGCAGTATGTCAGGCTCTACTGGAGAGACGCAGCCAACACCGAGCTGGGAGGTTGAGTCAGAGGTTAGCTTGCCTGAGCTGCCTGCTGGCGTTAGTATCAGAGTGCAGAGCTTGGATGCTAGTAATTCAGCGAGTACAGGACAGACGCAAACGCTACAGCCTTGGTTTAGTAATCAAAGCGTGCCGCAGGTATTATGGTTTGGTACGGGCCAAGCGACGCCTGTCACCATCGAAGTGATTCATGATTCGCGTCTGGTGGGTGAGGTGATTACGATAATGCCCGATGGTAGTATGATGATAGGGCAGGGATTATAGTGAATAAGTTGTCCAGATATTCTGCGACGAAGGCTCAGCCTACGTCTCTCAAATCTATGTCTCTCAAGTCTGGGCGCGAGAGTGGCTTTACCTTAATTGAGGTAATGGTTGCCTTAGCTATTTTGGCAGTAGTGGCCGTCGCGGCGAGCCGTGCTAGCAGTGCGTACTTGAAATCGGTTGATATATTGCGCACCCGCACGCTTGCTCATTTTGTCGCACAAAATGCCGCTGCTGATTTACGTATTCAAGACACATGGTTGACCGCCAACCGTACCCAAACGATTAATGCTCAAGGGCGTGACTGGCAAATAGTCATGACTGTCGGTGATGCCATCACACCTGCACTAAAACAAGTAAATATCGCAGTGGCGCCTATCATAGACGGACAGGCAGGCACGTCGGTCACTGATATTAGTGTCATGCTAAGCAATGCCGACCAAGATACGGGCAGTTTAGATTTAAGTAGTGAAAGTAGTATCGGACAAGCAGGGGGCGGCTTGTGAGTATGAAACTACAGCGCGGGTTTACGCTGCTTGAGCTGATGGTTGCTATGGCAATATTTGCCATGTTGGCAGTCGCAGGCTGGCAAGTATTTGACAGTGTCAACCGCGCGCGTGAGCGAGCACAGTTCCATGCTGATAATTTGGCCGTACTACAATACGCTTATCTACAACTGCAGCAAGACATGGCACAAGTGATTCCTTATCAAGCGCCTAGTACTCAGAATATTGGTGCGGCAAATAACAGTACAAACGACAGTACAGACAACAATAACCAAGCAGGCGAGCAAAAAAATGAAATAGCACCTGAGCCTTTTATGAGGGTAGAGGGTGAGCGTGTCAGCTTTGTACGCTTTGCTGATCCTGATCCACGTTATCAAAGCAGCACTAGTCTCCAGCATATTGAATATATTATTGCAGATGAGCGCCTGATACGTCGTCAATATACCAGTCTTGAAGATGGGCGCGATAGCGTCAGTTTAGACAGTGTATTATTAGAAGGCGTTACTGCTGGGCGTTGGCAAGCCTATTTGCCAGAGCTGAGCACCAAATTTCCAAGCGATGATGTCAATAATAGTAGCAATACAAATATAGCATTGGGGCAAGCAGCGAATACAGCGGGTGCTAAGCCCGATGTTGTTTTGCTACCGAAAGGGATTGCCGTCAACTTTATTTATCAAGACATGCCTATTACTTGGCAGTGGGCCCTAGCGCCACAACCAATACCCCGTAGTAGCGCAAAGGCTGCCAATAGCAACGATAGTAATAATGATAATAGCAGCGACAATAATAATGGTAGTGACAGTAACAGCGGTAGTAATACAGATAATAGCAGTGTGGGAAACAGTAATTGAGAAGGTAGTATTTAATATGCATCACTTGCTCAGCAACATAAGCTCTCTATGTCAATAACAGCAAACTCTCAGCGCGGTGTGGCGCTACTCACTATCTTACTATTGGTGGTGAGTATCACTGTGGTTGCAGGCGCGATGCTTGCTAGCCAAAAAGTTGCGATTAGGCGTAGCGGATTATTGTTTGATCAAAATCAGCTATTGCAAGATATTGATGCTGGTCAGCAGTTAGCAGTGACGATGATTCGGGCGGACAGCAAACTCAACGATACCGATAGTGAGCAAGATATTTGGGCACAGCCGATACCGCCATACACATTAGCAAACCATAGTGTCAGCATCGAGCTGCGTGATGAGGCGGGTCGTTTTAATATCAATAACTTATATCAAGGTGGCACGGTTGATACTGCTGCGCTAGAAGTTTTTCAGCGTCTCTTAACACAGTTGAATTTAGAACCAGATATTGCCGTTGCCGTCCTCGATTGGCAAGATACGGACAGTGAAGTCTATCTAGATGGCGGTGATGAAAGTGCGGTATATTCTCAGCAGCGAAACAGTTTAGTAGATAGCGCACTACCAAACCAGCCCTTTGTTAGCGTTGATCAGTTACAAGAGGTTCGAGGGGTGAGTGCAGAGGTGTTAGCGACACTACGACCTTATCTGACGGCGGTTCCTTATTATTTGCCTATCAATATTAATACGGCAAGCCCTGCATTGCTTACCGCACTGATCGATGGCGCAACCAGTCAGCAGATGCAAGGGATAGTCGACACGCGCAGTAAGCAAGCGCTCACGTCTATCGATGAGCTATGGCAACTGCCAATTTTGAGTGGCTTAGATGAAAAGCAGCGTGCAGCATTGACGCCTTTGTTGGCAGTTGATAGTCAAGCCTTCACAGCGCTTATTACCGCGAGTGATAATGCAACTGTCGGTCAGGCAAGACAGCGCTTTGCTACCGTATTGATTAGAAAAAACGCAGTGAATGATAGTCAAGCCCCCAACGACACTAGTGGTAACAGTAGCGATGTCACTAGCGAAATGCCTAAAGAAGTCAAAGTGGTCACGCAGCGACTATGGGCATTTCGTCCTAGCTTTTGATGAATGGTAGTGTGCTTTTTATTAATCTCTTAAGCGGGTCTCTTCACTAGATTTCCAGTTATAAGCCCCATAAAACAACATCTGCGCTTGGCGAGTGCAGTTATGTAGCATCAACTGTTTATTTTCTTCGATGACATTTAGATCGATTTCGTCATCGTGATCTTCAGTGTAGGTCAATTCTAACCAGTCGATAATCCAAGAAAAGAACATGTTCACGCCAGCCTCAGCCAATAGACGGCGGTCATAATCATTGATATGGGTAAATGCTGGCTGTAATGCTAGATCGTCTGCCAAACTTTGGGCATGTTTTTTAACCAGTTCATTGATGGCTTTTCGCACAGATTCTGAGCCACCGTAGCGCTCGCTGACCAAAAACTGCCAGTAGTAAGGCTGATCGCTGACCATATATAAGAACAACTGAATACTCTTCGCTATCTGACGATCAAAGCTACGCTTGCGACCAATTTGCAGGCTATCGCTGAGTGTAGCGAGCGTACCACCCAACTCTTCAATGACCAAGGCGCGACCGAGCGACTCCATATCATCAAAATGGCGATAAAACGCAGTCGGCACAACGCCAACCTCACGCGTGACCTGCCTGAGACTAATAGAGCTAAAAGATTGCCCTGTCATACATAGATCGAGCACGGCATTAAAAAAGGCGTGCCGAGTTTGAAGTTTTTTTTGTTCGCGACTGCTCATAATGTTTCAAAATTGTCCGATAGAGGTTTATCATACTCATTTCAGCGCACAAATACGACTGAAATGTACAATTCGTGCTAATTTACTAAACCTGCACTAATTAATCTTTTAAACCACCGTACCCCAGTGACCTTGCAATTCTTGCGCCAATCGATAGGCTTCATGGTCATTCATGCCTGTTATAAAATCTAAAATATTCAATATATTGTGATAAATATTGTCTGATAATACGCGGCGATGCTCATCTAAGTGTGGCTGTAGTAATCTTAGTAGACTCTGCTGTTCAAACGACATAGATGATGACGTAGCCTCGCCCGTCTGAGTGCCCGTCCAAGCCAGTGGTACAAAGGCATCCATCAGGCGATGCAAGCATTGATTGGCCATTAGCTCCATTCTTACTTTGTTCGGATGATTAAATATTTTCTCGCGGGCCAATTGCTTGGCCTGCAAGATACCGTTTTGCACACTGGTGTCGCAATGCGCAAACAAGCTGCCTTGGAGCGTACCTGTCAGCAAGTCTTCACTATTGGCCACAAAAGCATCGGTGATCGTATTGACCAAGCGCATCATGGCGCGTGATCGCAGAGAAGCCAGACTCTGCCTGACTGACATATGTGCAGGCAGGCTCACGCTATCAGGACGCTCGCCAATCAGCTCGTAAAATATCGCGGCAACCTCACTATAGGTTAGCATATTCAGATTAATACCATCTTCTAAATCTATCAGCGCATAGCAGATATCATCTGCAGCTTCTAACAGATACGCCAACGGATGACGTGCAAAACCATCGTGATGTATTGAGCGCGGCAAATGCAAACATGCTGCCAGCTCCTCTAACTGAGAGGCCTCGCTATAAAAGCAGCCGAATTTCTGTACATTATGGGCGTTGTCATTCGCATCATTGCTGTGAGTGGCAAGCCAAGGGTATTTCATAAAAGCGCCTAGCGTTGCGCAGGTAAGACGCATACCACCTTTATCGGGGTGGTGCTCATTGCGTACTAGTAACCGAAACCCTTGTGCATTGCCTTCGTAAGCCAGTAAGTCCAGTCGCTCATTGCTGCTGAGCTGTTGCAAAATCGCTTGAGGATTAGGCTGCCGAAACCAATCACGAATGGCGTACTCTCCAGCATGACCAAACGGCGGATTACCAATATCGTGAGCGAGGCAGGCTGCTTGTACGATCACACCAATATCAGATGGCGAAACTCCTGCTAGTAGACCATTGCCTAGCTTATCATGGAGCTTTTCTGCGGTCATCATCCCTAAAGATCGTCCAATAGAGGAGACCTCAAGCGAATGAGTCAGGCGAGTATGGATACCTAGCTGATTGGTCAATGGGTGGACTTGGGTTTTTTGATTCAACTGCCTAAACGAGTGAGAGAACACCAGTCTGTCATAGTCTTTGTGAAACTGAGAGCGAGTACTCGTATTAGCGTTGAATTTTTTGGCAGCGCCAAGACGCTGTGAGTTGAGAAGATGAGACCATTGCGCTGTAGAGGATGACAAAGAGGTTGGGGTACTTAGCATATTGGAACATCCGAAACCAAGGGAGCCTCTAGCATAACAAAATAGCGCCCTTGGTACAGCTACTAAGACTTCTGGCAATCAAAAAGAACGTCTTCCTCTTCGATAGACACACCATTATTTAGTGTCTTATTAAGCAAGGTTGCGTTGTCACCATCCACTTGCCATATAATGCCATGAGTGTCATCTAATCCAATATCACTTGTGTATATGGTTTTGTCAGTAAGGGCGTCGCTACCAGAGGCAGCTGTCAAATCGTATTCGATACCGTCAATAAGTAGGTGCGCGGTCTGCGGTGTGGCATCGGTATGATAGTAGACGCCGATAGTAGCAGTAGGCTCACAAGAGAATGGTGTGCTGTTGCTAGCGTGCTCAGAATGGTCGTGACCCTCATGATCATGTCCTTCATGATCGTGTTCCATACCATCATGGGCATGTTCATCATGCTCTGCATGACTGTCTACGGTGGTCACATCTTCAGATGCTGCTGGCTCACCGTCTGTTTTTGGCTGGCAGCCTAACAATGAAACTGTCATAACACTGCCTACTATAGCAGCGCTTGCAAATTTGGAAAAAGAGAAAAAATCAGTCAAAATATAAGCCCTCAAATAAGTAAAATAAAGATATGTTATATTATAACAATAAGTCGATAAAATAAAGCCGATGCTGGAAAATATCCAACATCGGCTGATTAACTATTAGGCAGTATTGACTAGCTAAAGCTACACGTTAAATCTAAAGTGCATGACATCGCCATCTTGAACGATATAAGTTTTGCCTTCTAGGCGTGACTTACCAGCGGCGGCAGCGCCTTTTTCACCGTTGTATTCGATGAAATCATCATAAGCGATGACTTCAGCACGAATAAAACCCCGCTCAAAGTCCGTGTGAATCACGCCAGCGGCTTGCGGGGCAGTAGCGCCAATAGCGACGGTCCAAGCACGTACTTCTTTAACACCAGCGGTGAAATAAGTCTGCATATCAAGTAAGTCATAACCACCGCGAATCACTTGATCAAGCCCGGCCTCTTCCATGTCCATTTCAGCCAAAAAGTCTTTTTTGTCTTCTTCATCTAGCTGGGCAATTTCAGCTTCGATTTGGTTGCATAGGGCAATAACGATAGACTCTTCGCCAGTCGCGTAATCACGAACAGCGTCGAGATAGGGATTGTTTTCAAAACCATCTTCAGCAACGTTAGCAATATACATGGTTGGCTTTAGAGTAATTAAACCGTAGCTACGGATGAGTTTTTTCTCATCAGCGTCTAGATTAGCCGCGCGCGCCGCTTTACCTTCTGCTAATAATGGTTCAATCTTTTTGAACACATCAAGCATGGCGCTAGCGTCTTTGTCGCCGCCTTTGGCTTTTTTGGTCAAGTTCAGTATCGCGCGTTCAACCGCTTCCAAATCTGCCAATGCCAGTTCAGTATTGATCGTTTCGATATCATCAATCGGGCTAACGCGGCCATCGACGTGTACCACGTTGTCATCATCAAAACAGCGAACGACGTGAGCAATCGCATCAGTTTCGCGGATGTTAGCCAAGAACTGGTTGCCCATGCCTTCGCCTTTTGACGCGCCTGCCACCAAACCTGCGATGTCTACAAACTCCATCGTCGTTGGCAATACGCGTTCAGGATTAACGATATCAGCCAATTTCTTTAGGCGTGGATCTGGTACTGGTACGATACCGGTGTTGGGATCTTTGGTACAAAACGGAAAGTTTTCAGCGGCGATACCCGCTTTGGTCAACGCATTAAACAAGGTGGATTTACCCACGTTTGGTAGGCCGACGATGCCGCAATTAAAACCCATAACAGTCTCTCAATATATTAATAAAATAGTTGGTACTGAGCTAATATAAGACTTGATACTTAGTCAGGCTAAAACTGAGTTCATCTAAAACTCAGCTTGTTTGAAATATTAGTCAAATAGTAAATCAAAATTGGGCACATTGTAGCAAATTTACCGGAATAGGGGTGAGGTTGTTACGGTATATGCTTAGGTTTTTACTCAGCGGTGGCGGGTGTGTTTCTACCAAGGCTAGGATATGTCAGATAGGTTAAACGCTGAAAAGTGAATACAATGGGTTGCTTCTTATTTAGATAAGCGGTGTTCGATTTGGTATTCAGTATTTTTTGCTATAGTAAGTTATCATAGATAAATAGTGGCATCAGGCTCACAAACAGTAAGTGTAATCTGCTGGCTGGATTAATTTTTTTCAAACAATCAGCTCGCTCCAAAACAAAATGTAAGGCAATATCCAATAATGACAACCTCGATTTTTGACACACGCCGCTATAAGTATCCACAAAACTTCCTTGAGATGAAGCCAAAACTTGCTCGACTTGAGCATGCCATCAAAAAGCTAGAGGCAAACCTCATTGATGCTAATGTTCAAGCAAACACAAAGCTGCTTACGCAAAGATTGGACAGTCATTTAGGATTAAAAGTCGACTATGCCAGTGAGCTCAATCCCGATCAGCTCATGGCTGCCACTACTATAGAAGGTAAAGTGTTGGTGATTGCGGGTGCAGGATCGGGTAAAACCAAGACTTTGACCTATCGCACCAGTTATTTGCTCGAAAACGGTATATCGCCTAAAGAGATATTGCTGCTGACTTTTACCCGTAAAGCAGCAAACGAAATTAAAGATCGCGCTAAGTCTTTGCTGGCAAGTAGTCCTTCAAATCAAGAGCTATCTGATGATGCATTGGCTGAAGATAAGCTGCCAACAGACAAGGCCTTAAACAGTATCACCAGTGGCACCTTTCACTCATTTTGCAATATGCTGCTGCGTCAATACTCGGGCCTGCTCGGTATCAATCCACGATTTACGATTTTAGATACTGGCGATAGTGAGGATGCTATCGACTTGGTACATAAAGAAAAAAAGTATCCTACCCAAACCAAGTCACAAGCCTTTCCGCGCAAAAAAACATTGCAAAATATCATTTCAACCTCTAGAAACAGACGCATTCCTATTCGCGACCTAATAGAAAGTAGCTATCCTGATATCGCCGTACATATTCCTATCATCGAGCAATTAGCAATTGATTTTCATGAGTATAAGCGCGCCAATCACTTATACGATTTTGACGACATTATCAGTCAAGTGGTACGTCATCTAAAAACCAACGACACCTTTAGGCAGCGACTTCAAAACACGTATCGTTATGTCATGGTTGATGAATATCAAGACACCAATATTCCGCAAAAGCAGCTAATTGACTTAATATGTGAGCCTGATTCGGTGTCACTAATGGTCGTTGGTGATGACAATCAAAGCATCTATGCCTTTCGCGGTGCTAATTACGAAAATATTTTGCTATTTGGTGAGACCTATCCCAATGCCAAACTTATCAAGCTTGAGCAAAATTATCGCAGTACACCTTCGGTACTAAACTATATCAACGCGTTGTCAGCGCAAATCACGCTAGGCTATCAAAAGCAGCTGTATTCTGATGCGCCAATAGCAGGCGACAAGCCAATATTTCGACGACTCAGCGATGAGACAAAAGAAGCGAGTTATATCACTGATAAGATAGTCGCGCTCAAGCCTGAGTATGATTATAACGATTTTGCGGTATTGTGCCGCACGTCTTTTCAGTCCAATTATGTACAGCTAGAATTTATGGCGCGCAATATTCCCTTCATCGTGGTGGGCGGTATCAAGTTTATTGAAAGACGCCATATCAAAGACGTGTTGGCTTTTGTCAAAGTTCTCTATAACCCGAACGATACGATTGCTTGGCATCGTATTTTAACTTTGTTTAAAGGGGTAGGAGCAGTCACGGCGACGCGCTTAACTCAAGCCATCACCGCTGACAATAATGCGTTTGAGTCGCTACTGGCAGCATCGTTTGCCAAAAAAAGCGATCAGCTAAAGCCTCTATATCACACGCTTACCAAGGCCCAGCAAGCAGAAACGGTTGAGACAGCCATTGAGCATATTCTTGAGTTTTATATCCCTGTGTTAAAGTTGATAGAAGACAACTGGCGTGAGCGTAGCGAGGACTTTCGGGTGCTAAAGAATTTAGCGACAGAGCACACGAGCCTCGATAGCTTTTTAGAAAATCTTGCGCTCGATCCGCCCAATGACTCAGTCGCGGTCATGGAAAGCTCTGACGATGGACAAAGTAATGATAAAGTCACGATCTCAACCATTCATAGTGCTAAGGGGCTTGAATGGCCAGTGGTATTCGTTAACTCGTTGGTCGATGGCATTACGCCGCATCATCGCTCATTAGACGACTTTGAAGCATTAGAAGAAGAGCGTAAGCTGTTTTATGTGGCCTGTAGTCGTGCGAAGACGCAGCTGTATTTGACCGCGCCGAATTACTTCTCTAGTTACTCTGGATACTTTGATATGGCCTCACGCTTTATTGCGGAGCTATCGGCTGACGAGGTAACAGTAGAGACGGTAAAATCGCCTATCAAGAAAAATGATGACCCAATATGGTGGTGATTTTTTGAGGATATTGATGGTATCTATCATACTGGGTTTTAGTGTGTATTTTGCGGATTTTGGTCGTCTAATAATGGCTTCATACGCCAACTATTCCTTTTGAAAATGACCTACAAATAAAGGTATAGCCAAAAGTATTTAATAGCAAAAATATTTTTCAAATAAGGGTTTAATATTGAGCACAATGCGTTACTATGACCACCTAATTTGGTAAGACCTTTATATTTGATACTCTGTATTAACACCCTAAGAAAAGGATAGGTTATGCGCTACGAAGTGATCGTTATCGGTGCAGGTATGGTTGGCACGTCAATCGCGTGGCATCTACAAAAAAATAACTCAAACGTATTACTCTTAGACAAGAAATTGCCAGGGTCAGAGACCTCATATGGTAATGCCGGCTTGATTCAGCGCGAAGCGATTCATACGCATCCTTTTCCTCGTCAGCTGACAGAGATGATCCGAGTATTACCTAACCAAGGTACTGATATTCGTTATCGTATTCCAGCTATTCTGCGTTATCACCAGGCGCTGCTACAGTACTGGAAATACTCAACGCCTGCGTCAGTCAAAAAAATCGAATCTGAGTGGCAGACATTGATTGAGCATTGCACTAGCGAGCACCAAACCATGATTAGCGCCTCTGGTGCTGATGAGCTCATTACTCGTGATGGTTGGCTACAATTGCATCGCTCAGAAGAGACTTTCAAAGAAGCGCAAGCATCCGCCATTGATGCGCGTAATCAAGGGGTTGAGCATAATGTACTGAACCTTGAACAACTAAAAGCAATGGAGCCTCGCGCCAATTTTGACGGTTTCGTTGGTGCTATTCATTGGTTGAACTCATGGCAGGTATCAAACCCAAGCTCTCTGGTAAAAGCCTATGCAAAAAACTTCCAAGACATGCAAGGTACGATCAAAGAAAATGACGTCAAAGAAATCGTCAAAGAGGCGGATGTCTGGAAAATCATCACTGACAAAGATACCTATTATAGTGATAAATTGGTCATCGCTGCAGGTCCTTGGTCGAATGATTTGATCAAACCACTTGGTTACAATCTGCCACTGTTCCCAATGCGTGGCTATCATCAGCATTTCAAAGTGACAGACAAAAATACAATCCATCATAGTATGTTTGATATGGACAAAGGCTTTGTCATGGGGCCAATGCAGCAGGGTATCCGTATCACTACGGGCGCTGAGATGACTACCATGAATGCGCCAAAGAATTTTGGTCAATTACAAACGGTATTGAAGCTTGCAAGAAAAATTTTGCCATTAGAAGATGCGGTTGAGAGTGAAGCATGGGCAGGATCGCGTCCTTGTATGCCTGACATGAAGCCCGTCATCGGTCCTGCTGATAAGCATGACAACCTCTGGTTTGCATTTGGTCACAGCCATCAAGGCTTCACTTTGGGACCAATGACAGGCCGTCTGGTTGAAGAGATGATTCACGATAAGCCTGCATTGGTCGATTTAGCGCCATTTAGCGCTCAGCGTTTTTCTAACTAAGAGCGCATCTGATATATAGTTGATCCAATTTAAGAGCGGTACAAGGCAACCGAGTGCAGATGTATATGTCATACTTCAAGCGAGGTTAACGCCGTAACGCTTTTATAGTGGATTGACTATAGTTAGCACAGACTTAAATTAATAAATGAAAGGTATAGACATGATTAAGAAGCTACATAGCAATCAGCGCATGAGCAAAACCGTAATCCATAACCAGACGATCTATTTGTGTGGTCAGGTCGGTAATGCAGAAGACGATATCAAAGCGCAAACATTGACTTGCTTGGAAAAAATCCAAACGCTATTAGAAGAAGTGGGTAGTGATAAATCAAAGCTACTATCAGTCACCGTTTGGATCAAAGACATGGCGGACTTTGCTGCTATGAATGAAGTCTATGACCAGTGGTTTGAAGGCATACAGCCACCAGCGCGTGCATGTGGCGAATCAGCGCTTGCACGCCCTGAGCTATTGGTTGAGATGATCGCTATCGCTGCTGAGTAATAAACGGCTCGCAGTACCTGTAGTATATGTATTAAATAGAAATAAAGAAGGCCATGATAGCGATATCATGGCCTTTTCTATGCGTAGCAATAAGCCAACTCGATTATTGAAAAGGAATATGCTAGCTTTTTAATCCAAGCACGCGCCGTATAACGTCAGCGAAGCAATACAATGATTATTATAGGAACTAGCATTCTTTCCATACCGCTTGGCGTTTCTCAATAAAAGCATCAATCCCTTCATCCACATCGTCTGCCATCATATTGCAAGTCATGACCTCACTGGCATAGTCAACTGGCATAGTCATAAGCGTCTTCGACACTCATATCCAGCTGCTTATAAAACATACAGAAGGTCATCTCTATCTAGTGTGGCGCCTAATTGAGTCATTTGTCATCCTTGATAATGGGTTGGTTTATAGTTTTATATATAGCTGACTAAATAGTAGCATGGCTCATATTCTATACAATAGATGGAGCACATAGAAAGCGCATAAAAAAATAGCGCACTCAGGTGAGGAGTACGCTATTGGTTTTTCAGTTAAATATAAGCTAAATTCATACTAAGCTGTATTTATACTGAACTTAGTATGCGCCTTCGCTATAGATAAGCTCGTAGCTATGGCTATATATCTCGACGATGTTACCGAACGGGTCTTCCATATAGATCATGCGATATGGCTTTTCGCCAGGGTAGTAGTAGCGTGGTTTTTCCATACGCTTTTTACCACCTGCGGCAACCATACGCTCAGCCAACTCTTCAACGTTTGGATCTTGGACGCAGAAGTGAAAAATACCTGTTTTCCAATATTCAAAGTTATTTTCAGGGTTTTCCTGATTTTTAAATTCAAAGATCTCAACACCGATACGGTCACCAGTGGAGAGGTGAGCGATCCGAAAGCGGCCCCAACCAGCACCGAATACTTCAGTACACATCTCACCAATCGGGCTGTCATCTTCAACAATCTCAGTAGGCTCCATGATGGTGTACCAACCCATCACTTCAGTATAAAATTTTACAGCAGCATCTAAGTCAGGGACTGAAAGACCGATGTGCGAAAAGCTTCTTGGATAAACGTTGTTCATAGCTTGTGCTCCTGTTTGCTGTACTCTTGTTTAACGTGAGGCCAGTATACAAACGCACTGTCATTATGTAAAATTATCAAATATTATAAAAATAAGTATAAAACGTAATGATTAATGTCACATGGCTACGAACTTTTTGTACGCTTGCCGAAGTTGGGCACTTTACTCGCACGGCTGAACGTCTATATATGACACAGTCCGGTGTGAGCCAACACATACGTAAGCTAGAAGAGCAGCTGGACACAGATTTGTTAATTCGACAAGGAAAGCAGTTCTCATTGACCAATGCAGGTGAGCAGCTCTATAGGGAGGCAGGCGAGATATTGCAGCGATTATCAAATTTAGAGCAGCGCATCGGTGAAGATCCGCCTTACGAAGGGCTAGTACGGTTGATGTCACCGGGTAGTGTGGGACTTAAGCTATACCCGCAGCTTTTGACCTTACAACAACAGCACCCAAAGCTAGTGATTGATTATCGCTTTGCCCCCAATGCTGATATTGAGCAGGCATTGGCAAATCACGAGATCGATATTGGTTTTATGACGGATATCTCAGATGATGAAACGATTAGCTGCAAGCCTATGGCTCAAGAAGCATTGATACTAGTGACACCTGCGACTACAGTAGAGCCGAGCTGGGAGCAGCTTATGGCACTTGGATTTATCGATCATCCGGATGGTGCCCATCATGCAGGCATGCTACTGACTGCCAATTATGAGCAATTCCAGCATATCAATGATTTTGAGAAAAAAGGCTTCTCTAATCAGATTGGTCTAATTTTAGAGCCCGTCAGCAGGGGAATAGGTTTTACTGTCTTGCCAGCACATGCAGTTGCTGCTTATCCAAAGCCTGAGCTGATTAATAGTCATCATTTACCAGTTGCTGTTAGCGAAACGCTATATCTGGCAGTCAGACGACAACAGGCGCCCGCCAATAGAATGCATACGGTCATTAATGAAGTAAAAAAATGGCTATAGATATGTTGAGAGTGATAAATGTACAGCTAACAAAGGATTAATAAAGGGTTTGATAACTGTGCATTTAGTGAAGAAGGTTCATTGATAGATTGCGACTATCTCAAAGTCTGCCCAAGTTTGATACTTGCAGCGATATTAGCAGCAGTCGTTTCAATGTTGTTGTAAGCGGAGCCTAATACGTTATCGATCGTGTCTACTTTTTGGATACTTGGCATCACAACATTGAACTGACTGGTCTGAGCAGGTTTTAGTCCGTCAACACTGCCGCAGATAGCGATGACTGGGGTACGGCTGGCCTGAGCAATTTGACTGATACCACCAGCGACCTTACCCATGGCGGTTTGTGCATCGAGCTTGCCTTCACCTGTGATGACAAGATCAGCCTCTGCGATATGCTGTGACAGGTGAGCCACTTCGGCAACCGTATCAAAGCCTGACTTTAGCTGAGCGTCAAAGAACGTCATCATCGCATAGCCAAGACCGCCTGCCGCGCCAGCGCCTGCAACGTGTTGACAGTCTTCATAGCCATGCTGTCCACATATGGTCGCGAAGTGACTGAGCGCTTTATCCAAAGTATTGACTTGTTCTGGACAAGCACCTTTTTGCGGGCCAAACACGGCGCTGGCCCCAAGCAGACCACAGAGCGGATTGGTCACATCACAAGCAACTTCAAATACCGTGTCTGATATCTTTGTATGAAGGTTAGTATTATCGAGTTTATGTAGGCTGGCAAGTGCGCCACCACCATGAGTGAGCAGACTGTCATTGATATCATGAAATGTCATGCCTAACGCCATTAGCATGCCAAGGCCTGCATCATTGGTTGCGCTACCGCCCAGACCAATGACAATACGCTTAGCACCTTCTGCTAACGCATCTTCGATCAGCTCCCCAACGCCATAAGTGCTAGCAACGATAGGATTACGCTCATCGGCTGTCAATAAATGCAACCCGCAGGCTTGGGCCACTTCAATAACCGCCGTCGCGTCAGGCAATAATAGATACTTTGCCGTAATCGGTCTCATCAATGGATCATGCACTCTGACTTCTTTCCAGCGCCCACCCAAGACATAAGACAATACCGCTGAGGTGCCTTCACCGCCATCGGCCATTGGCAACAGCTTATAGTCAGCATCTGGAAATACTTGACTAAAGCCAGATTGAATAGCATGGCACACGTCCAGTGCTTCTAGGCTTTCTTTAAACGAGTCAGGGGCGATCAAAATTTTCATATGGCTCTCTTTGAATATCTTAAAGACACGATCATCGCAATAGTGTCGTGTTTTAAAACGTTTACTTAGCAATAATCAAATAAACGTATGTATACGTACCCAATCTCATGAACTAGATAAACACTAGGGTTAACAACCAGATGAATACGATGCTAGTCACACCTTGGATACCAGTGGCCATTGAGTGCGCTTTGTACGCTTGTGCCACGCTCATGCGACTAAACTGGCTCACGATCCAAAAGAAGCTGTCATTGGCATGTGAGATGGTCATGGCACCGGCACCAATTGCCATCACGCAGAATACACGGCCAAGCTCACTGTCCAAGCCAATTTGGTTCAACAGTGGGGCAACCATTGCAGAGGTTGTGACCAATGCGACCGTGGTTGAGCCTTGTGCTGTTTTTAGCGCGGCAGAGACGATAAATGGCATAAAGATACCTAAACCCAAGGCCGATAACGTTGAACCTAGATAATCACCGATTGGTGTGACTTTTAGCATGGCGCCAAATGCGCCACCAGCACCAGTGATCAGTAGGATAGGGGCTGCTACTACCAAGCCTTGTGAGATACTGTCACTGATTTGCTGCGTTTTTTGCTCTGAATTAATCAAGAAAAACGATAAAAACAAACCAATCAACAATGCAGTCAATGGGTTACCGATGAATATTAAAATCTCTGCTAGTGTACCACTACCGAACGGCGCACTTGGGAAATTGGCAACCGACGACAGGCAGATTAATATGATAGGCACAATGATAGGTAAAAACGCCATTGTTGCTGAAGGCAGTTTGCTGTAGTCATCGCGTGTTTTTATGCCTTCAGGTAGGGTCGCTGCTTGAGCATCTGTGGCATTGATATTATCAGGCGTAGCGTTAAGAAAGCGATTCGACCACCACCAACCAGCCAGTACAGCAACTGCAGTCACGACCACACCAACCATGATGACCAAACCTAAGTTTGACTCTAGACCTAAGTTACCTGCCGCCGCGATTGGGCCTGGCGTAGGCGGGACAAAGGTGTGGGTAGCGTATAGACCAGTAGCCAAGGCAATACTCATCGCGACACTTGATACATGTAAGCGCTCAGCCAAAGACTCTTTTAGAGAGTTCAAGATAATATAGCCAGAGTCACAAAATACAGGCACCGAAACCACTGCACCGACGATAGACATGGTCAAGGTAGGGAAGCGCGGCCCCAATACATTGATGACTGACTCTGCCATCACAATAGCAGCCCCTGTTTTTTCAAGGATTAAGCCAATAATCGTACCAAACACAATCACAAGACCGATATAGCCTAAAATACCACCGAAACCATCAGAGATCGTTTTTGCGACCGTATTAAGTGGTACTTGATAAAATAGCGCGACCAAAAAAGCGGACAAAATCAACACTAAAAAAGGATGCCACTTCAATTTTGCGGTAGCGAAAATAATAAAAAGAATGGTCAGCACAAGCCAAAATACAATCATCACTGTCTCAATATGGTTTATATCTTAATGAGTTATTCACGCAAACAGGCATCAATAACGATACGAAATTTTGAAGGGGCATATTTTATAGCAAATAGGGGTCACTAGGAAATACATTTGTCAAAGAGATGCTGTTCGTTATGGCGATATGAACATTTTCTGATGAGAGTAGTGGCATTCTTATGCCTGCAGAGTTATCGCTTTTTCGATTTTCAGACCGCATTTAACCAAGGTTTTTCACTAAAAAAAGACTGACCACTATAGATGGCCAGTCTTTTATAAGGTATCGCTTATTTTTTTTGTTCAAGATGAGTTTTTATATAAACTCCAATCTAAGCAATCTTATCGAAGAACGCTTTATTGTCAGTAGCTATCATAGAATCGAAGCTTACGTAAATACCTTTATCATCTAGCGTTGCATACCAGTGATCATCATCGCCGCTGGTCAGTATCTGAAAGTATTTGTCATTTACGATTCTACCTACCGTATAGATCTCACCCTCTGAATAGAAATCGTTACCTTTGACACAAAGTAGTTTATCGTCAGTGTTTATTTCATCAGTGCTGGTCATATTAAAGTACTCTATCAATGAATAGTATAAAAATAGAGCATGAACTCTACTCGTTATGGCGAATACAATTATATAGATAGTATCTTGTTGGTTGGTATAGCATTTTTAAGTGAGTTGTTGCAAATGGTTACTGCAAGATATTATGCTGACAAATAGTATTGAATACAGCTTTTAGTAATCGATTGATACTTACAAGGCATCAAGAAAACTCTGATGTAATGCGAAAGTATTACGATCACATGTATAAAATATCGACATAAAAAAAGCCAGCAACACAAGGTCACTGGCTTTTTTATAGACTGAGTCTAATTATCTAGAAGATTACTCTTCAGAATAATCTTCGTCAGCTTCTTCTTCGTCAGCTGAATCTTCGTTGTTACCATCTTCAGAAAGAATAGTAACTAAGATGCTAGCAGTTACGTCATGGTGTAGCTGAATATCAACATTGTATTCGCCCACTTGACGTAGTGTGCCTTCAGGTAGCTTGATTTCAGCACGGTCAACTTCTAGACCTGAGTTAGTCAATGCTTCAGCGATATCGCGAGTACCGATAGAGCCAAATAGCTTGCCTTCGTCACCTGATTTCGCACGCATGATAACATTAACGTCAGTTAGTGCATCAGCACGCTCTTGAGCAGTAGCGATCTCTTTTGCTTCTTCAGCTTCAAGCTCAGCACGACGTGCTTCGAACTTTTCAATGTTAGCTTTGGTCGCAGGTAGAGCGCGGCCTTGAGGGATAAGAAAGTTACGACCGTAACCTGGTTTTACATCGACAGTTTCACCGAGTTTACCAAGGTTGACGATACGCTGTAACAAAATAATTTGCATGAGTCATTCCTAGTTAGCGGTTAACCTTGATGGTTATCAGTGTATGGAAGTAGCGATAAATAACGAGCTTGCTTGATAGCAGTCGCTAGTTGACGCTGATATTTAGTAGACGTACCGGTAATACGGCTTGGTACGATTTTGCCATTATCACTAATGTACTGTTTTAGCAATTCAACATCTTTATAGTCGATGTGAGTGATGCCTTCAGCAGTGAAACGGCAGAATTTGCGACGGCGATAGAAACGTGCCATGAGTATTCTCCTTTAATTAGTCTTCACTGTTGTCGTTGTCGTCATTATCGTTTTCACGATTGTCTGGACGACGAGTAGTTGCTTTGCGTGCGCGTTTTTCATCGGCATTCTTGGCTAACTGCGACTCTTCAGTGACAGCTTCGTCACGGCGCATAACTAGACTACGAATGATCGCGTCGTTATAACGGAATAATTCTTCAAGTTCAGCCAAAGTCTCGCCGTCAGTTTCGATGTTGAAAAGAACGTAATGAGCTTTGTGAATCTTGTTGATTGGATAAGCCAATTGACGGCGGCCCCAATCTTCAAGGCGATGGATAGCACCACCGTTGTCTTGAACCAACTTGATATAGCGTTCAACCATGCCGACCACTTGGTCGCTTTGGTCTGGGTGTACAAGTAACACCAGTTCGTAATGTCGCATTATGACTCCTTACGGATTAGTAGCTATTGACCCTATGTCAATAGCAAGGAGATTTATAAGGTAAACCCAAGTTCTTAAAAATATAGTAAGAAATAAGCTTAGTTTATAAAGCGCCGTATTATAACAGTACTTGGCGATTAACACAAAGGTTAATCACTAAGCTACTGCCAATAAGATATAAAAAGATGGAAAATAAGCGTTACTCAATAAAAATGCTGCGATCTTGCGCAGCGTTTTTATCTGAAACAATATAGTGAATAAAATATTACTCAGATTTTGATTTCTTTACCAGTTGGCTACTGTCTGCTTTGACCACTAAGGTTTTGGCAAGCTTGTCATGCCAACCAATATTTTCAGGGCTCTTTGATGCCATGTAATAATGGATAGCAATAATCACAAAACCCAAAAAGCTAGTAAACGAAAACAGTAAATTATAAATAATAAACAACAGTAACGTACGTGTACCGACCAGCTTGATAAACGAGGGTAGACGATGTGTGGTCTGATCCACAACCCGAATACCAGTGATTACTTTGCCTAGGGATTGACCACGCATGGTAATAAATACCAGCTGCAGTGCAAACAAGCCAAAAACCATGACTTGCGACATCATGAGCGTACTGCTTGGAATGCTTTCCATCAACGACATTGAATATTGATAGGCAGCATCCATATCTTGGATGTTTTGAAACTTGGTATAGTCCACATCCATTTTGGTCAATGCCATTACTAATGGCAATATGGCCAATACATACAGTAGCCCATTAAGCGCAGTCGCCAATACGCGTGACATGATTGGCGCAAGTACCACGTTGCCGACAACTTTATCATTGTCTGCAACAGCCTTTTTGAGAGTCGACTTGTTTAATGAGACATTGTTGTGCGGCGTTTGATGACGATTGGTCGTCATATCGGCCTTCACATTTTTAGAACGTTCAGGCTTGCCATATAGTCTATCTAATGATACTGAATTATTATCTTTAGTATTGCTGGTATCTTCAGGGAAGACGGTCACATTATTGATAATAGAATCATTCGCATCAGGAGTAGTAGCACCAGTCGGTCGATAAACCGTTTGATTATTGGTCACATTTCCTACGCGCTGCCACTGATCTAAGCCTTCATGCCAGATTAAATCATCAAGCAATACTTCGCCTGATGCCAGCATGATATTAAGCTGTTCCAAATTGTATGGACCAGCTTGTACGTTATTTCGAGCAAGGAAAATCTGCATAATTGCCTGCATAGTTAGTCATGTCTTAAGACATTATATTAGGGTCTATTTGAAAAAATCAAATAGACCCTAATAGTGGTATCTTTAATGACTGTGTGAATGACCGCTGCGACTGAACGTAACGGTCTACTTTTCTTCGCCAGCTAGGAAGAACCAAGTATCTAGCACAGAATCAGGGTTTAGTGATACTGAGCTGATACCTTGCTCCATTAGCCAGAACGCTAGATCTGGATGGTCTGATGGGCCCTGACCACAGATGCCGACATATTTGTTTTGCTTACGGCAAGCGTCGATAGCCATAGTGAGCAATTTCTTAACCGCAGGGTCACGCTCATCAAATAGATGAGAGACGATACCTGAGTCACGGTCAAGACCAAGCGTTAACTGAGTCAAATCGTTAGAACCGATTGAGAAACCATCGAAGTACTCTAGGAACTCTTCTGCTAATAGTGCGTTGGTTGGTAGCTCACACATCATGATGATGCGTAGACCATTTTCACCGCGTTTTAGACCATTTTTCTCAAGTAACTCGATTACTTGCGCCGCTTCGCCAGTGGTGCGGACGAATGGAATCATAATCTCAACGTTGGTTAAGCCCATCTCATCACGAACACGTTTTAGCGCTTTACACTCAAGCTCAAAACAGTCACGGAAGTTGTCAGAGACATAACGGCTAGCGCCGCGGAAACCAAGCATTGGGTTTTCTTCTGATGGCTCGTACAGCTTACCACCAAGTAAGTTGGCATATTCGTTTGATTTGAAATCTGACATACGAACGATAACTGGCTGATCCATAAAGGCAACGGCTAGGGTTGAGATACCTTCAACCAATTTATCAACATAAAAGTCAACAGGTGAGGCATAGCCTGCGATACGCTCTTGAATGGCTTGCGCTATCTCACGTGGCAAGCTGTTCATGTTTAGCAGCGCTTTTGGATGCACACCAATCATACGGTTGATAATGAACTCTAAACGCGCAAGACCAATACCTTCGTTTGGCATTTGGGTGAATGAGAAGGCGCGATCAGGGTTACCAACATTCATCATGACTTTAAATGCAAGCTCTGGCATAGACTCAACCGAGTTGGTCTGTACTTCAAAATCAATTTGGCTTTCATAAATGAAACCAGTGTCGCCTTCAGCACAAGACGCAGTCACTTCTTGACCGTCAATTAATAGTTCAGTGGCGTTACCACAACCAACGATGGCTGGCACACCTAGCTCACGCGCGATAATCGCTGCGTGACAGGTACGACCACCACGGTTGGTGATGATAGCAGAAGCGCGCTTCATAACTGGCTCCCAATCCGGATCAGTCATGTCTGATACGAGTACATCGCCTTCTTCTACTTTGTCCATCTCGTTTAGGTGAGTAACGATACGGACTTTACCTGAACCGATGCGCTGACCGATTGAACGACCTTCACACAATACTTTTGCCCCAGTCGTGTCGATGACATAACGCTCCATGACATTGCTGTCTTGACGGCTCTTAACGGTTTCAGGACGTGCTTGAACGATAAAGATTTCACCGCTGTCACCGTCTTTTGCCCATTCGATATCCATCGCGTGGCCATAATGCTGCTCGATCGTGACCGCTTGCTTGGCAAGAGAGGTCAGCTCTTCGGTAGTCAAAGAGAACTGCATGCGATCTTGTTTTTCAACATCGACCGTTTTCACTGATTTTGCGGTGCTGCCTTCATCACCATAAACCATTTTCTTGTGTTTGCTGCCTAGGTTACGACGGATAACAGAAGGCTTACCATCGGCTAGCAGACGTTTTGAGATGTAGAATTCATCTGGGTTAACCGCGCCCTGTACAACCATTTCACCTAGGCCATAGCTTGAGGTGATGAAGACAACTTGATCAAAACCGCTTTCGGTATCTAGCGTGAACATAACACCAGCCGCACCAGTCTCTGAACGTACCATACGCTGTACGGCAGCAGACAATGCAACGCCTTCGTGCTCAAAACCTTTGTGTACACGGTAAGAGATTGCACGGTCATTATATAGAGAGGCAAATACTTCTTTAATAGCAATTAGGACGTTATCAATACCGCGAATGTTCAAGAAGGTTTCTTGTTGACCAGCAAATGACGCATCTGGCAAATCTTCAGCAGTCGCAGAAGAGCGTACCGCAACAGCGATGTCTTCGCCGCCGCTCATGGTTTCAAATGATTCGCGTACTTCTTGCTCAAGATCTTTTGGCAATTCTTGCTCAATAATCCAAGTACGGATCTTTTTACCAGTCGCCGCAAGCTTGTTAACATCATTGACATCCAATGTGTTTAGCTCGTTGTTGATTTTTTCTAGTAAACCTGTTTCTGTCAAAAAGCGATTGAATGCGTTTGATGTGGTGGCAAAGCCGCCTGGAACACTAACGCCTAAATCAGAAAGATGGCTGATCATCTCGCCAAGTGAGGCATTCTTGCCACCAACCATTTCGATGTCGTCTTTTCCTAGCTGATCAAGATTGATTACAAGTGCTGTAGATTGCGCTGCCATGATAACTCCAGAAAATAAGGTTATTTAGTAAAGATTATAACGGTGAATTATACCGCCATATTAGGAGGAATTCGAGGGGTTTTACCAAAAAACTTGTTAAAAATACACAAATTGTAGGATTTGCTACACAGAGTAAGGCCAGTCTAATCAAGTTTCGTATTTACTTAGATGAAAAATCTCATTGCTAGTGACGATGTTATGCGCTTTCAAAAGCCAATTACTGCATAAAATAGACGTATTCAAATAAGCCATATTTAGAGTATTTCTATAATTTATGTTTCAATCTTATGTTTATATATAGGAAATGCCATAAAAAACGCCTTGATGAGAGGTGGATTGGCTATGACGACAAGATGAAAAACAATGTTGGTGCTAAGTGTACGCCTGTAACATTGATTTCTATTAAGAAGCTAATATGCGTATAATGTAGCGGATAGATAAGTGATGCATACGGCTATATAAATATGCAATAGCAGCGCTGCCATCGTTCTGCATTTAAAAGAGATAAGGCAGCCAAAGTTAGATAAATGCTATTAGATCAATACTAAAAATGAAATGAAGATCATTATTGAGTTTTCAACCGAGGTGTCAACGTTATGTACTCAAGCAATCCATCTGAACAAGTCAAGTCCACTATCCAAAATCATCATGCGCTAAACTTGGACAGCTCACAAGCCATCAGAACGGCATTTTTTATCTCAGATGGTACCGCGATTACGGCTGAGACGCTCGGACGCGCTATTTTGAGTCAGTTTGCCTCGGTTCCTTTTGAGACAAGAGTGTTGCCATACGTCGATAGCTTAGAGCGTGCTGACGATGCTGTGGAGCAAATCAACATGGCGTATCAGCGTGATGGGTCGTTGCCGTTGGTGTTTGATACGATCGTCAATCCTGAGATTCGTGAAAAAATCAATTCAGCACACAGCTGTAATTTGGATATGTACGAGGGGTTGATTGGCCGTGTTGCAGAAGAGACTGGTGTAGAGCCAGATGGTCATTCAGGTCATGCGCATGATGATGTTGATTCTGAGACATACAAAGAGCGTATCGATGCGGTCCATTTCGCCTTAGACAACGATGATGGCGCGCGTACTCGTCATTATAATGCAGCCGATATTATCTTGGTGGGTGTGTCACGCTCTGGTAAGACACCGACTTCTCTATACTTAGCATTACAATTCGGTATTCGAGCGGCTAACTATCCTCTGACCGAAGATGACCTATACGACAATCAACTACCAAAAGCACTACGTGAGCATAAAGACAAACTGTTTGGCCTGCTCATTGACACCGATCGCTTGGTAAAAATACGCCAAGAGCGCCGTGCGGGCAGTCGTTACTCAAGTTATCAGCAATGCCAGCAAGAACAGCGCGCGATACAAGGAATTTATATCACACATGGTATCCCAAGCTTAGATGTATCAGAGATGTCTGTTGAAGAAATCGCCACGCGTATATTACAGATGACAGGTCTTAAACGCCGCATTGGGTAATGGACTATTAATTTTATAATATGTAATCGTCATCAAGTTTGTAAAAAGTATATTCATGCCTTATGGTGAATACAACTTTACTAAGCTGCTTGGATATTAAAAATATTAACTCGTGCACATAGATATTAATAGAGCAAACAATACACAAAGAGGACATGATGGTAAGTAAGAATATAAGTGACGCAACCAATGATACTGGTAAAGACGTCCATACTGAAGTATCGAATAAAACTAATGGTCGTTCGCCCAATCCTGAGCATACTGAAGGTAAAGACACAAAACAGAAAATCGAGCAGACTCATGAGCAGGTCACTGAAGATATCATGCATTACCCTGATCTCATCAACCCGCTTGATGACACTCGTATTGATATCAAATCTGGATTTACCAAAGATTCTCGTCGACTAAAAAGTGACGATCACGAGTATGAGTATGATGCGGTGGTTTTAGGTGCAGGTCCTGCTGGTGAAGCCGCTGCCATGAAGCTGACCAAATCTGGTAAAAGAGTGGTCGTCGTCGATCCGCGTGATCAAGTAGGAGGTAACTCTACTCACGTCGGTACAATTCCTAGTAAAGCATTGCGCCAATCAGTATTTAACTTAATTAACTTCCGTCGCGACCCGATGTTTACCAAAGCGATGGAGTATAAGCAAGTTCCGCTAAATGAAGTATTGGCTAAGGCGCGTCAAGTAATCCGTCGTCAAGTCAGTACGCATACCCGTTTTTATGAGCGCAACCGTATCGAAGTTATTCAAGGTTGGGCAAGTTTTATTGACGCTCATACGCTGCGCATTGAAGTCGACGACAATGTCTACGAAACTATTACTTTCAATAAAGCCATCATTACTGTCGGTAGTCGCCCTTACCGTCCTGATATTTTAGACTTTAACCATCCACGCGTTTTTGACTCTGACAAAATCTTGCAAATGGATTATGTGGTCAAAAAAATCATCATCTATGGTGCAGGGGTGATTGGCTGTGAGTATGCGTCTATCTTTACGGGTCTTGGCTACAAGGTTGATTTAATCAACAACCAAGACCAGCTGCTCAACTATTTAGACAGCGAAATCAGTGATGCGATCGCGCATGACTTTAGACAGTTCGGTGTCCTTATCCGTAGTAATGAAGAGATTGATCATCTTGAGACCCATGATGACTATGTGGTGCTCCACCTGAAAAGTGGCAAGCGCATCAAATCTGACGCCATTCTTTGGTCAAATGGTCGCTCAGGTAATACAGAAGGCCTGAATTTAGACGCCATTGGACTAAAAGCAAATAGCCGTGGTCAGCTAAAAGTAGATGATACTTATTGTACTGGTATTGATAATATTTATGCTGCTGGTGATGTCATCGGTTGGCCATCACTAGCCTCAGCTGCTTACGATCAAGGTCGCTGTGCCGCTGCATTTATGGTTGGTGACAGTGATGCGGAACCAGTATCTAGTGTACCGACTGGTATCTATACCATTCCTGAAATCTCTTGTATCGGTAAAACAGAGCAGGAGCTAACAGATGAGAAAGTTCCGTATGAAGTGGGTCAAGCGTTCTTTAAACATCTGGCACGTGCCCAAATTATTGGTGAACGCTCGGGTGTCCTAAAGATATTGTTCCATCGTGATACGTTGGAGATTTTAGGCATTCATTGCTACGGGAACCACGCTTCGGAGATTATTCATATCGGTCAGGCTGTGATGAAGTGTAAGAGCAACAATACGCTTGAGTACTTTGTAAATACGACCTTTAACTATCCAACGATGGCAGAAGCATACCGTGTGGCTGCGCTTAACGGTTTGAACCGAGTATTTTAATGTTTAAAAATGACTCAAAGTAAAAGTGTTATATGTATAAAAAAGCGCCTGCTAATGTTAGTAGGCGCTTTTTTTATGCTCATAGATTTAATTGATTTGAAGATTTATAAGTAGGCTCTTTTTTGCGGAATACGCTTGCGTAAAAATAGCAATAAAACAAAATAGAGCAACCACAAGCCAGCCAGCGCATAAAATCCTATAGCGACTTGAGAGATACTGGCACCCATTTGGTTAAGCTGTACAGAGGTGTTGATCGCAGGGGTAGTTGGTACGATCCAGCGTATTACTTGCAAAACTTGGGGCAACTGGTCTGCTGGCCATGGATAGCCGCTCAAGAAAAATATCGGTAGGGAGATAAAGATTAAGATCTGCATACTGCGCTCACGCTGCCGGAACCATAGCCCAAGTACACAGCCGAGCGTTGCGACTGTCGGACAAAACAGTGCTAAAAACAATAGCGTTCCAAGCATATTTTGCCCACGTGGATAATGATGTAGCTCAAACGCCCAACCATAATAAAAACAGCCAATGATAAAGCTTAGCGTGCTCAGCGCTGTGATACGTCCTAGCCAGCCACGTATACTCGTCGCATGACGCCGCTGCTCATACCAAGTGCCAATCAGCATGGCGGTTGCCATCAATAGTGTCTGTTGTAAGATAATGACGGAGACGGCTGGTACGACGTAGGCACCGTAGCCTTCAGTTTGATTATAAAGTGGCATGATTTGTAGTGGTACTGCTTGAGCGCTCTGTGCTGCGGTAGGTGCATAAGCGCCTTTCGCGATATCTTTCTTTACCTTGATCCCCACTGATACGGTACCAACTGCTTTAGAGAATCCCAGTTGGACGTTCTTATTTAAAATAAAGTAGCCGCCATTGCCGAGGACGCTAACATACGCTTGCTGTCCTGACATGACTTGTTCTTCAAGGCCGCTTGGAATCACCATATAGCCTGCAATTTGATCGGACCATATGGCTTCTTTGGCCGCTTGTTCATTGATAAAGTGCTCAGTATCTAGATATGGACTGGCACTTGCATAACGGGCGAGCGTGCGCGACAAGTTACTATTGTCATGATCAACAATACCCACTGGTACATGGTTGACCACTTCAGTTGAGTAGGGCCAAGGATAGAAAAACCCATAGATAATCGGGGCGATAATCAACATCAAAAGTACGCCTTTATCCCCAAAAACGTCTTTGAACGTTTGAATAAAGCTTGTCCAAAATGTTTGAGATGTTGGAGCGATGGCTGATTGAGGCTCTTTGCGCTTGAGCTTTGATTGTGCGGACATTAGCGTGCTCCCCAACGTTCAGGATGTGCCAATGCGCGTTTGGTTAATAAGGCTGCAAGTAGCATGGCTATCATGGTAGCAACCGCTAAACCATAGACAATGGGTAGGGATATAGCAAGCGGCGCTTGCATTTGTAACTGGGCAATATGTAGCTTGAGGTAATGTGTCAGTGGCAATGCATTTGACCAGTATTGCGCGCTATCACTAATCGCAATATAAGGAAAGGTCACACCAGCAAAGGCATAAGAAGGCGCTGAAATAAAACCAGTGGTTGACAAACCCATACGCAGTGAAAAGGAGTTCAAAGTAAAAATAGCACCAAGCCAGAATGACAGTATCATCAAACACAATAGGCCGATATATACTGCGATGATTGACCCAATGCTTATATTTTGGTTCGACGTTACAAGCCACAATACCAAAGCCGACCATAAGCTATAGGCCAATATTGGCCAAAAATACTTACCCAATAGACCGGATAGCAATACTGATATACTCACCGAATTGGGCATTTTTGAGTCTGATGATGGTGCAGTGTTGTTGGTGCTATCTTGTGTGGTGTTTAACGCAGCTGCTTTTTTAGAGGATTTAACCAAGGCTAAGTCAGGTGTACCTGTACTGATAAAGCGATACCAGTGACCAATATTTTTATCGCGCAGCTCGCGACCAATGGTGGTTGCCCCGACGACCATCGCTAATATATGTAGTAGTGCAGGTATGACGGTCGATGCCAAAAACTGCTGATAATTGGTTGCAGCATTGAACAAACTAATACGCTGGGTACTGATAGGCGAGTAAGCAGTCATGGCTTGCGACGGCCCTACGCCTTGCTTTACCAATCGCTTGATCTCTACCCCTGCGGATAAGGTGCTAGCGACTGCTTGGACAGCCGTTTGAATAATGCCAGAGTGCGTACCGTACTGGGCGTTTACTTGTAGGATTAAAGGGGCAGGCTTGTTAGATAAAATGTTACGCGAAAAGTCTTCAGGAATGATGACAACCGCATAAATATCACGTTGCAAGATCGCAGCCTCTGCATCCGCTGGTGAATAATAAAGCTGTCTAACCGTAAGCGTAGGACTGGCTTCTAAGTAACGTACGGTAGTATTGGCAACAGCACTATTGTCTTGATCGATCACTCCAATGGGTAAGTCAGTAATCTGAGTCTGTGAAAATATCCACCAAATCAGCAGCACTGTGGCTAGTGGTATCCATACCACCATACTAAGGTCCCAATGGTTTTTGGCTAAAAAACGGCGCTCATAAGCGGCGCTACGTAAAAAAGCCTCACTTAACTTAGTCAAGTGCATGGCCTACTCTTGGTTCTGATTGATAGGATTAATATGCACAACCACACTCATTCCTGAGCGAATGCGAGTATCAGGCGTAGATGGTCGTGCTTTGACCTCAAAGGTACGCACATCAAAACCATCATCATTGTTGGTTGGTCGCCAAGTGGCAAAATCAGATAAGGTCGATGTCGCATAAACAGTAAACTGCTTGCTATAAGGCTTATCTGCTGATGATAATGCGGGAATAGTACCTGTAAATGTCTGACCGATAGCGAACTGGTTTAAATACGACTCAGTGACATTGAGCACTACCCATTGGTCATTGGTATCCACCAACGTCAGCAAAGGAACGCCTTGACCGATGACTTCTCCAGCACTAACGATGACATTGTCCACAACACCAGCGATAGGGCTCTTTAGATTGGCCTCTTCTTTTGCTGCCAGTGCTTCATCTAGCTGGGCATCAACTTGTGCGACTTGAGCGGTAGCCGCTGATTTGTCTTCACTGCGAGCACCTTCTAATGCCAAATCGTATTGCAAACGTGCGGCTTCAGTTTGGTCTTGAGTGGCTAGGTATTGGGCATAAGCCTCATCGCGTTTTTGCCGTGCCATCAATCCTTCTTCATACAGACGATTGACACGCTGATAGGTGTTTTCTGCCAAATCAGACGCGGCTTTATTGGCTTGCCAAGCGGCTTTGGCTTGAGCGATCTCTTGCGGGCGTGCCCCGTTTTCTGCTTTGTCCAATTGACTTTGTGCGATTTGCTTACCAGCACGTGCTTGATTGATCTTGGCGTTAATCTCAGGCGAATCCATCTCAATGAGTTGTTGACCCACCGTAACCGTATCACCTTCTGTCACCATAATGTTAGCAATGCGGCCTGCTACCTTTGCAGCGATAGAGGTTTGCTGCATCTGCATTTGACCTTGGAGGGTAATGACTTCTGGTTCATTATGCTGATTGCTTTTATATAAACCGTATGCAATTGCGCCAAGAACACCTAATACAAACAGTACGAGCAATATCTTTTTCATACGAGCAGATTTATCAGCTTTTGCGTTGCCACGACTATAAGCGGGTACAGATTGCTCTGGAACGTCAGACCCACTAGATACATTTTCTACTGGATCGACGGAGGCTTTTGTATCTTGAGAGGTCACTGACTCGTTTGAATCAACTGATTTATTTGAGTTGTCTGATTCGTTTGGAAATTCAGTCATGACGGTGTGATTCCTAAAGCAGCAAAGTTGAGAACAAAGGATTTATGATTAGTACACTCGAACAGCATAAGGTTTGGCATTGTCTATGGCTTCAGAATTAAAAATCGCACCAAAAGCGACGATAAAGGCTGAATAATACAGCCAAAGCATAATGACCACCGCCGCTGATAGCGCCCCAAATTCAGCACTATAGTTGTTGAAGTTTTGCACATAAATCGAAAACAGTACGGACAATATAATCCAAAGAATGGTCGCGAGCGTTGCTCCTGGTACCAGTTTTTTTAGTGCAACGGCATCGCGATTTGGCGCGAGACGATAAAGACTTAAAAAGCTTAAAAAGATAATACCCGCCAATACAGGCCATCTGACCCACAGTGCAACCGTTTCAGCCACTTGAGGGAAGGGGAAGTAATTCGCTGCTACAGGGATAATAGCAATAGAAGACACCGCTATTATCAAGACGACTACTGCACCAAAGGTCAGGCTCACTGCTCGAATCGTGCCCTGTATAAAGCTGCGCTCTTGGGTGATATGAAAAGCGAGATTGACAAGGGCAATTAAAGATTTGATGCCTTTGGAGCCAGCATAAAGGGCAAGTAAGGTCGATATGATCAGACTAAATGTCAGCGTGGTTTTGGTATTAGAGACCAACTCGCTCAGGCGCGAATTGAGGACTTCGTACACTGTATCAGGTATAAACGGACGCAAAATGGAGATATGCTCCTGCATCTCAACGGGTGAAAATACGAGACCATAAATCAGCACAAATACCGCCATTGCTGGAAAGATGGATAAAAAACCAAAAAATCCGACACTGGCGCAATGTGCCCAAACATTAGTGGTATTCGCAATAGGCCACGTTTGTAGCAAAGTTTGTAGCCAATTATTTATCGATTTGGACGTTGGTTTTTTCATAAAACAGTGATTCACTATAGTTATAGTATGGTTTATTGAGCGTTATTTTTTGATAGCGTCATGCTGATTTGGTATATATATTCGCTCATTAGCCTTATAACACTTAAAAGTTGAAACGACGACATAGCGCTTATTCGTATACTTTATAAGCTTTCATATACAATCATCATTCAGTGTACAAAGTCGGCAGCTGGATATCAGCGGCATTAAGATAAGCGTTAAAAGCAAGTGGCGTACCGCAGCTTTGCATGAGTGCGGCCAATGACTGTACATAACTGTTGGCAGCTTGCGCTTGCTCAGTACGTGCTTTGAGCGATTGCGTTTGTGCTTGTACCACATCGACTGTGGTATTCACGCCTTCTTGTAGTCCTAAGCGGCGTAATCTTAACACTTCTGCAGCCAAATCAACGTTACTTTGTAGCGCTTGATAGCGTGATTGAGCATTATTAACATCGTGCCAGTTTTTTTCTACCAGCAGTAGCAAGTTGTCGCTGACTTCAATCTCAGAAAGATCTGCTTGACGTATTTGAGCATTGCTTGATGCCAATGACGCGGTTTTATCCAGTCCGCCCCATAGCTTCCAACTGGCAGAGATACCAGCGACCCAGCTTGGGTCTTTTTCGAGCTGACCATAACCATATAGCAAGACTGTCGGCTTGTAGCCAGTATCTGATAATGCATGCAACTGCTGAGCCTGCGCGCGTTTGGCGGCGACCTTTTGTAATCCTGGATGATTATTCAGTGCCAAATCCTGAAAATAGCTAACATCCGGTAGGGGACGGCTAGAGACAAATAATGGCGTTGTCGGCTTAATACGGTAATCAGTACGTAGCAATCGCTGTAGCGCAATCATGGCTAAGCGCGCGTCATTATTGGCATTGACGGATTCGCTTTTGGCATCGGCAAGCGCAGACTGTGCTTCTAGTCTATCGACGCGCGAAATAAAGCCTTCTTCAAACAAGCGTTCTGCCATATGATCCGTTTGCTGCAAGGTATCGTAAGCATCCTCACGTAAGTAAGCGGCAATGATCGCCAATTGGGCCTTAAAATACCGTTCAATTAACGTATTATAGAGCTCGTTTTTATCAAGGATGCTATCGGCGACTGCTTCTTGTGTGCGTGCATCTGAGGCGCCAGTCAATGCGTCCGTACGTCCAGCTGTATAAATAGGCCAGACCACACCAAGACCTGCGCCCGTCGTCGATCCTGAGCGCTTAATATTATAAGAGTCTGGAATTCGCTCACCGACCAACTCCCCAAAGTTTGGTAAATCTGGCAGGTCTGCAATCGGAGGAACCGCGTTATCGACGGTATTATTTACTTCGTTGACGATACCGTTTCTAAGAGACGATAGATCTATATCCTCATCAAGATGGTAAGCACTGGCAGAGACGCGCGCAAATACGAGGGGGTTGTCGATGGTTCTGAGGGCGTCAGTTTGGTATTCGCTGGCAGCGATGGCTGCTTGATTGGCCGCTATTTTGGGCGAGACTTGAACCAAAAGCTTTTGCGCTTGTTCTAGGCTTAAAAAGCTAGAGACTTCTAATGGATAGCTATTATCCACGGCTTTGTGTGTGATTGGATCGATAAGGGTGTTTAATGCACTGTGCTCAGCATGAGTCTCTGCTAATGTATGACTAGGTGCCATTGCTGTCTGAGCTGTCTGAGCTGTCTGATTATTAATCTGACCATCGGCATCCACAATTTTTGTCACAGTCACCGGTGTCATGTCATCTGATGATTCTATATTATCTGAGCCCGTGCTCGCATAAGTCACTATAGGGCCGCTCATGAGTGCAACTGTCATCATAGCAGTCGGTAGCGCTGATAAAGTGAATTTCATAAGTCACATAAGCCATTAATTAGAATGTAAGGTATTATAAAATAACGGACATCATCAATAGATTTTATCGCTCAGAATATAAAGCGGTCATACTATTATAAACGATTTGCTAGCAAGCGAATAAATGATGCTGAAATAAAGTATTTGTACTGAAATATCAGAATGCTTTTTAATAAAGTGCGTGCTAATACGAAAGCGCTAAAAACGTATCATTCAAAATAAGGCGTACACTGTATAGCCACAATGGTGACGGGTCAATGCTCAGTATTCTGCTATTCTCTATTGTGTCATCCCTAGCGGTATGATAGAGGTTTGAGCTGTTTTTTAAATATTCGTTTATAAGTAACATCATAGCGAATAAGACGTCTTAGAGTTAACCAATTTAAATTAACGTGCTGTTATTTTTATCATTAGGGCGTGTTGAACATTCGAC
>NZ_LNDJ01000036.1 GCF_001444505.1 Psychrobacter piscatorii
ATTCCCCACTGCTGCCTCCCGTAGGAGTCCGGGCCGTGTCTCAGTCCCGGTGTGGCTGATCATCCTCTCAGACCAGCTACAGATCGTCGCCATGGTAGGCCTTTACCCCACCATCTAGCTAATCCGACTTAGGCTCATCTAATAGCGAGAGCAACAAGTTGCCCCCTTTCTCCCGTAGGACGTATGCGGTATTAATTCGAGTTTCCCCGAGCTATCCCCCACTACTAGGTAGATTCCTAAGTATTACTCACCCGTCCGCCGCTCGACGCCTGATAGCAAGCTATCATCGTTTCCGCTCGACTTGCATGTGTTAAGCCTGCCGCCAGCGTTCAATCTGAGCCATGATCAAACTCTTCAGTTTAATCTTGCTATGAAGCTCTTTAAAGAAGCTTCTAAACTTGGCTCATCTAATCTGGCAAAATCGCTCGTAATTATGTTCGTAATGAATTAACTTTGAGTTTTTCTGCTGTCTTAAATGATAATTTTTATAGTTAGTGTTCTACCGAAAAGATAGTCGACCAACTTTATTTTTAGCATTCTGAATCAGCAAAAATCCACACAAGTTGTTCTTTAGTTATGCTTTTAAATAGTCTCAATCACTGTCGTCCAGCCATCGATATATAGGGTATTACTAGCGCTATCTGCCTTTTCCGTCTCCGGTTAAGCTATCTAGCGAGCCGACTATCTTATCATAATGATTTGAATTGTCAAGACTTTTTATAATTTGTTTCACCAGGTTAACCGCGTTATTAATGTGTAATCTACACATCTCTCACTGCCAGTCCGTCTGATGAGGGCGTATTATAGA
>NZ_LNDJ01000037.1 GCF_001444505.1 Psychrobacter piscatorii
CTTTAAATAATGAATCACCTCAGACTTGTAAAGGCCATTGACTGTCTCGGCCAAGGCATTGTCATAAGAATCCCCTGTTGTGCCAACAGAGGCAATAACACCAGAGTCCGTCATCTTATCTGTATAGCGAATGGATAAATACTGAACCCCGCGATCACTATGATGAATCACATCTTTAGGATTATTCCTGTATGCAATGGCCTGATTGAGCGCTGCCATCACCATATCGGTGTTCATGCGATTAGACACCTTCCAGCCCACAATAGCGCGAGCAAACACATCAATAATAAAAGCCGTGTATACCCAGCCGCTAGTTGTCTTGATATAAGTGAAGTCCGCAACCCATAGCTGGTTAGGGCGGTGGGCGCTAAAGTTACGATTGACTAAATCATTCGCCCGCAGCTGATCATCACGACTATTGGTAGTAATCTTACTCTTACCGCGCCAAACCCCTTGCATACCGTGCTGCTTCATTAGTCGCTCAATAGTACAACGAGCGACATGAATGCCGTCTGCTTTCATCTGCTGCCAGACTTTACGAGCGCCATAGCGGCACTTGCTATCCTGCCAGATGCGCCTGATCTCGCTGATGTAGAAGTCATCATGGTGGCAACGCAATGAGCGCTTGTGTGGGTTGTTGCTTAAGTCTTTAGCGCGATAATACGTTGATTGGGCAATCGGCAATACTCGACAAATTGGCTCGACCCCATAGAGGTGTTTGTAATCATCAATAAACTGAGTCATTATTTCGGTGGGCGGCCGAGCTCCGCCTGGGCGA
>NZ_LNDJ01000038.1 GCF_001444505.1 Psychrobacter piscatorii
GGAATTGTTTCTGTCTGCTATTGCTTGGTTCAATGCCGCCATTACCATATCGGTGTTCATGCGATTAGAAACTTTCCAGCCCACAATAGCGCGAGCAAACACATCAATAACAAAAGCAGTATATACCCAGCCGCTCGTTGTCTTGATGTAGGTGAAGTCCGCTACCCAAAGCTGGTTAGGACGATGCGCCTTGAAGTTGCGATTGACCAAGTCATCAGCGCGTTTTTGGTCGTCACGGCTGTTGGTGGTAATCTTGCCCTTACCACGCCAGACACCTTGTAAGCCATGCTGTCTCATTAATCGCTCTATGGTACACCGAGCAATCTTTAACCCATCAGCTTTCATCTGCTGCCAGACTTTACGCACACCGTAACGGCACTTGCTGTCCTGCCAGATGCGTTTAATCTCGCTGAGATAATAGTCGTCATGCTGTCTGCGTAGTGAACGCTTGTGTGGGTTGTCGCTTAAGTCTTGAGCACGATAATAAGTTGACGGGGCAATCGGTAGCACTCTACAGATCAGCTCGACCCCATAACTACCTCTATAGTCATCAATAAACTGAACCATTACTTGTGTGGGCGGCCGAGCTCCGCCTGGGCGAAAAAAGCAGCAGCCTTACGTATAATCTCATTGGCTTGCTTGAGCTCTTTATTCTCGCGTTCAAGCTCTTTAATACGTTGTTCTTGGCTTTGGGCTTGCACTGAGGCGGG
>NZ_LNDJ01000039.1 GCF_001444505.1 Psychrobacter piscatorii
AATCACCTCAGACTTATAAAGCCCGTTGACCGTTTCAGCTAATGCATTATCGTATGAATCGCCTGTCGTACCGACAGAAGCTATAACACCGCATGTAGCCATTTTATCAGTATAGCGAATGGATAAATACTGAACCCCTCGATCACTGTGATGAATAACATCTTTGGGATAGTTTCTATCTGCTATTGCTTGATTTAACGCCGCCATCACCATATTCGTGTTCATACGATTAGATACCTTCCAACCAACGATAGCACGGGCAAACACATCAATAATAAAAGCGGTATAGACCCAGCCGCTCAATGTCTTGATATAAGTAAAGTCTGCCACCCAGAGCTGGTTAGGGCGATGAGCGCTAAAGTTACGATTGACTAGGTCATCAGCACGCTTTTGATCATCACGGCTGTGAGTTGTTATTTTACCCTTACCGCGCCAGACACCTTGTAGACCATGCTGTCTCATTAAACGCTCTATGGTACAACGAGCAACCTTTAACCCGTCAACTTTCATCTGCTGCCATACTTTACGCGCACCATAGCGGCATTTGCTGTCCTGCCAGATACGTTTAATCTCGCTGATGTAAAAGTCGTCATGTTGACTGCGCAGTGAGCGTTTTTCAGGGTAGCTCTCCAAGTCTTTAGTACGGTGATAGGTTGACGGGGCAATCGGTAGTACTCTACAAATCAGCTCGACCCCATAACTACCTCTA
>NZ_LNDJ01000040.1 GCF_001444505.1 Psychrobacter piscatorii
CCAGTATCTTCATTGGTACTACGCTCATTAAGATAGGCTTCATGAGTTAAATACCAGTGATCTAAGCGCTCTATGAAGTCAGCTTTCTTAAGCTGTGTTAAGTTTAAAGTGAGCCGTCTAAGCTCAATACTGGCACTGTTTTTAGGGCGACGAGTCAGATAGCGAGTCACTATTTGCACTTGATGGAACTGGCACATCTGGCAAGGGATACGGGTGAATAACGTACGCAGTCCTCGTCTACCATCACAGGTAATGCTTTGTATATCAACGCCCAGCGTTGCTAGATGATCAATTCCTTGCTTGTAGGCACTGTTGGTTTCATGACTCACTATCGCATAATAAAGAACGGCTTTAGTGGTATTGTCCATAAAAACCATTAAACCGAACTTACGACCAAAGTAAGTGGTGTCCATGATGATATTGGCAGTCTTTGGTCGCCTAACTTGATAGTCAATACTGACTGTGTCTAAGCGTCTTTGAATGGTTTTAAGACTACAATGGTACTTATCAGCCAGTTGTTTGTAGGTCTGTTTACCTTGAGTGTATTCTGTCCAAAGGGTTTGGTTATTGAGTCTTATGCCACCTAAAAACTGCCGTCTGCAAGCTAGACATTGATACTGTTGTTTACCTAGCTTGCGTCCATTCTTCTTGGTGTGTTTATCACGACAAAAAGGGCAGTTTTTTGATTCATGGCGTTGATTCCTTGC
>NZ_LNDJ01000041.1 GCF_001444505.1 Psychrobacter piscatorii
TATCGGTTTTATTTGGATTAGACTATAACTTTTGCTAATTTAATTGATATCTGTATATTATTATAAAAAATTTAAAAAATAGGGATAAGAAAATGGATGATAGAAAAATGAAATATTCTTCAGAGTTTGCGATAAGCTTCTCATCTGGAGCATGGACAATGATACCAGCTAAAAATATCGCATCTGAAAAAGATGTAGCTAATAATGGTTTTAAAGAAGTGATCGATGAATCTTATATATATTTAATAACAAAACTACCAAAAATTTGGTTTGATGAGCTAGACTACTCAGAAGATTTAAAAAAAATTGGATATAAAAATTTCTTACAGAAAAAAAGGTATTGTACATAGTAATAGTATTGAAATCCCATTTACTCCTACTGAAGATACAAAGTATATAGAAATCTCTGAATATCCTCATGTAAATATCTATATGCTTAATAGCAATAGGGATAAAATAAGATATATTCCTATTAATTTATTTCCAATAGCTGTCGGTAATGAAAATAATAATGATGATTTAAGGGATTTAGAAGTTTTATATATAGGAAAATCTTATTCTGAGACTAATACTAGAAATATTATTAGTCGCCTAAAAAGTCATTCTACGTTACAAAAAATATTGGCTGATGTTTCTTGTGACGATCCAGATTATGAAATAGATCTCTTGCAAAAGTACCAGTT
>NZ_LNDJ01000042.1 GCF_001444505.1 Psychrobacter piscatorii
GTTTGCTGGTATCATTAATTTCGAGCTAAACCTATGACTTTTGCAAGAGGTCTATTAGAAACTGTTAATTCCCATATAGCACTGTATTGGAACCATGGATCTAATAATATTTGAATAGTATCTTCATTGATTAACCTTAGTCTTTCTATCCAGCAAACTGTTCTGTTTCAAATTTTGTGAGCTTATTATTTCCCTCATAACAGTCCCAAAGAGTTAAATGCTTACCAGCTACGATTGCATATTTGTTATTTGGATCAATTAAAGCACAAGATGGACCAACGTAAAAACTATCAGTAAATAAGATATCGCTGCTTTCTTTATCGATGAGATATGCATCTTCATAGCTGTCATATAAATACAATTTATCCGTTTCTTCTAATATCATCAGATTATCCCAATAAACTTTCAGTTGACCATCTATAGTTATAAATTATTATCAATAAAAAAGCCCTCTTTCGAGTGAGCGGGGGCTTTTAGGTATAAGAGGCTAGTGATGATTTGGGCAAGGAAAGAGTTGAAGAACTGCTTTGATACGAGCGAAAGATAAAACCATTTAAATAAATAGATTTTCTAGGGAAGTCAGATAAGTTCAAGATAAAAAAAAGCCCCCACTCAGATATGAGTGGGGACTTTTTAGAATAGAGAGCTGACGATGACCTACTC
>NZ_LNDJ01000043.1 GCF_001444505.1 Psychrobacter piscatorii
CGATTATCTCAAGATGATTTTGCAATTCTAAAGCAGCGTATCAAAGACAAAGGCTTGCGATTGGTGGTGGCTGATCTACCAACGACGCATACAGTTAATAATGGCATGACAGGTGAGATCCTAACAGTGATTAACCATATGCTGATCGACTTATTAGCAACGATGGCAAAGCTTGATAACGACAAGCGTAGAGAGCGTATCAAGCAGGGATTGGCTAACAGTGGCTATAAGCCCTCCGGTAAGAAGCCTAATACAACGAAACACAATCGTATTAGAGAATTAGACAGTCAAGGCAATATGACAAAAGAGGAAATCGCTAAGGCAGTTGGTGTTGGCGTAGCTACTGTTTACCGGGTGTTAAAGCCAGGCTCATAGCTGAGGTATTTTATTTTATTTTTTTTCATAAACAGCTGATATATAAGGCTTTACACGCGAGGCAAGAAGGCTTTATTTGCAGAAATAGGTACTCTATTACTACGTAGCTGTGTTAAGAACGGTGTATTTTCATCATTCAATTTCGTTCAATTATGCCCACTTAAAACGCCCTTCGATCTTTATCTAAAGACATCACAGCGTCATATAAAAATCGATTTAATGCAATGAGGCTTCATTATAATCATTATATTGCATT
>NZ_LNDJ01000044.1 GCF_001444505.1 Psychrobacter piscatorii
CAGACACAAAAAAACCTCAAACAATCTAATGTTTGAGGCGAAACTTGCTTAAACTCGAGAGTTTAAATTCGTTTTAAATATGGCGCAGCGGACGGGACTCGAACCCGCGACCCCCGGCGTGACAGGCCGGTATTCTAACCAACTGAACTACCGCTGCTTAGGTCGTCTTAGCTTCTTGCTCTTATTTAAAGAGCCCACTTGCTAAAAAGTGGTGGGTGATGACGGATTCGAACCGCCGACATTCTGCGTGTAAGGCAGACGCTCTACCAACTGAGCTAATCACCCTGAAGAGCGTATAAAAAAAGCACTGCTTTTTTAGCTCTGCAAGAGAATTTTCCTTAAAGGGAAAATTCTAAAAACTATGCATAGGAACCGAATTTTACAATTTACATTTTCGTAAATTCTAGAAGCTCAGTACCCAATATAAGGTATAACTTCTACTACAAGAGAAATTCTTTAAATAGAGTTTCTGTATTGCTTCATTAACATCAGCTGTCACACTCAATGTTAACTTAATCAGCTGGGCTTATCTAAGTAAGTCCCCTTGCTGTGGGTGTGTATTATATAGATTTACACTTGGCTGTCAAA
>NZ_LNDJ01000045.1 GCF_001444505.1 Psychrobacter piscatorii
ACCCCACTCTCAACTTCGAAAGTGATTGAAAAAAGAAGAGCACCTCACTAATCTATTGTTTTCGACCAAGAATACAATGGAGTTGTGAGATGCCCATAGACGAATTTATCATCAATATCTATTTAATGGTAGAGCAATATTACAAAATAGTCGTCACCAAACCCTTGCGAAGTGCAGGTTACGCGCCAAAGCTAAGTGATCCTGAGGTTATTTGCATGGAGATGGTCGGTGAATTTTTACACCTTGATCAAGACAAACAAATTTGGCAATACTTTACCCAGCATTGGCAAGACTGGTTTCCAGCCATCGGCTCATACCCTAACTTCGCAAAGCACTGCGCCAATCTGTGGCAAGTCAAACAGCAGATACAAGATAAAGTCAGTCAAATTGAAGGCCGTGACAACATTCATTTTATGGATGGCTTTCCGATACCCGTCTGTCATTATGGACGCGCTTATCGGCATAAAAACTATCAAGACTTAGCAGCTTTTAGTTACTGCGCCGCTAAGCAAGAGAGATACTATGGCTTTGAGGGACATTTGCTTGTTAA
>NZ_LNDJ01000046.1 GCF_001444505.1 Psychrobacter piscatorii
AACACTTTAATAGTGGTTCGACTATACATAAGCTCGTTAACTCATCTAAACAGTCAATCACTTTGCTCATCATTAATAAATAGCCTGCCCTGTCTTTATATTCATTACCAGCTCAAAAATACGCCTTACTATGGCTCATTTCTTAAACATCATACATGTATCAAATTTTTCAGCTTTATCTATGTACTGCTCAGTCTTGCTTTCTATTATTGTCTCCAACATTATCCATGCTACTCTATTGCTTAAATGTATCGTTTTTTTGATACCGCAGTTGCAAAAACTAGATAATATCTATTTGAAATACATATTATTTCTGTTATTGGATTATCTAATTGTTTGATTCATTTAACTCACCCATCAGTAGTTAATTAGCATTGAGCAACAGCAACAAAAGCAAGCAGACACGGACGTTATTGCATCCAATAGCAGGTTAATCACATTGATGCTGATTTGTGATATTGATATGCATATGACTGCTTTCTTAAAAAACATTCACCTATATCAAACTGCAAGGACGCTGACTATGATGCCAAACAAACCTTGGCTTGACCAATATCCGGCAAGTGTACCAAAGACGATTAATCCTGATACTTACGGCAGCGTGATGGAGTTGTACGAGGAGTGCTTTGAGCGTTTTAGCGGGCATCCAATGAGTATATGCATGGGTGTTACGCATACTTATAATGATGTCAATAACGCTTCTCTTGCCATCGCCGCATGGTTACAAGCGCAAGGACTACCTAAAGGTAGTATCGTTGCATTGATGATGCCAAACCTACCGCAATATCTACCAACGATGATTGGCATCTTGCGTGCAGGCTACGTCTGTACCCCCATCAACCCACTCTATACAGGTCGTGAGCTACGCCATCAGCTAAATGATTCAGGCGCTCAAGTGATTTTTGTGGTGGATAATTTTGCCCAAGCTCTTGAGCAAGTCGTCGATGAGACTGCCATCAAACGTATCGTCTTATCTAAACTTGGCGATATGATGGGACTTAAGGGTATGCTGGTGAATACCATCGTCCGTCAAGTCAAACGCTTGATACCCAAATACAAGCTCAACGATCCAAAGCATGAAGTTACTAAATTCCCGGATGTGCTCAAGCAAGGCAAAACTTTGCCTTTTCATGCACCCAAAATGACTTTAGATCAATTAGCGATTTTGCAGTACACAGGTGGCACAACGGGTCTGTCTAAAGGCACGATACTGACCCAGCGCAATATCGTGGCTGCAGCATTGATGGCAGAAGCTTGGTATCGTCCGGTGACCTCAGACATCAATGAAGTGTATATCAATATGGTCATGGCATTGCCGCTCTATCATATTTTTGCGTTTTCGCTAAGCCTACTCGGTATGCGATCAGGCTACACCTTTATATTGGTACCCAATCCGCGTGATATGCCAGGGTTTGTCAAAACCTTGTCAAAACAGCCGTTCCATATTTTCCCTGCGGTCAATACGTTGTTTAAGGGCCTGCTTGATACACCCTCTTTTAAAAACTTGAATTTTGCGCCATTACGCATCTCTCAAGCTGGTGGTATGGCGGCCACCAAACAAACAGCCGAGCGCTGGTTGGAGGTGACAGGCTGCCCTATGGTTGAAGGCTGGGGTATGACAGAAGGGGTCGCAGGCGGTACAGCGAACCTCGTCACCGATGACAAATTCAACGGTACAATTGGGATACCTGTCCCCAATGTTGACATCATTCTCATTGACGAAAATGGTGAGCGTGTGGGCACGCACCAAGCAGGTGAGATGTGTATCAAAGGTCCTAATGTAACCTCTGGATACTATAATAGAGACAGCACTAATGATTTCACAAGCGACGGTTATTTCCGTACTGGCGATATCGCGAGTATGGATGAAAAAGGTTACTTTACCTTATTAGACCGCAAAAAAGATATGATATTGGTCTCAGGGTTCAATGTATTCCCAAGTGAGGTTGAATCTGTGATGCTAGACTGCGACGGGGTGATTGACTGTGCTGTGATTGGCATTCCTGATGAGCGTCAAGGTGAGGCAGTCAAAATCTATGTGGTTCCTGCAGACAATAACGTGACTAAGGAAGTGATTACAGATTTTGCATTAGACAATCTGACGGGTTATAAATGTCCGCGCTATATTGAATTTGTGAGTGATCTGCCAAAGAGTAATGTCGGTAAAGTATTACGTCAAAAACTGCGTGAGAAACATCATGCAGACCACCCTCAACAATAAGTAACTTCTCTTGAAAAAAGCGCCCTATATCAATAATAAGGCGCTTTTTTGTTGCGCCTATTTGCTTTGAATGTCTCATTGAAAGCTAAATGTATCGAGCACAAATTTTTATCTACTCTGATCGATTCTGTATACCCTTCACTCTCCAACATATATTTTTTCATATATCAAACCCAAATATAAACTATCAAGTTCTCGTATGCCTGTAACGAGTTTAGTTGTAGTTATGTTAATGTAAGCCCGCAATGTGTCACTAAGTTTTCTGTCGATTTAGATTAATCGAATATTGACTTTAGACACGTCAAAACTGTTGATTTGAAAGGTATTTCAATTTTAGAAACAGTAACCCGTTATTTGATCTACTCAGATGCTTATTTTTTAGTAGCTCATTCTTGGTAGTTGAATCAAATTTTATAGAGGACTCTGTACGTTAGCAGTATGTGAAAACAAAGGATAGCACTCGACAATTCATCGCTCAAAAGGCACTGATGTATATCGTCGACATGGATGTGACTACTTTTTTATAGACCCTTAACTTATCTTAATTTAAGGACGCTTGGCATGACAGTAGATAAACCTTGGCTTGCTCAATACCCAGAAAACGTACCCAAGACCATTAATCCTGATCAATATGAAAGCCTCATAGAGTTGTATGAAGAGTGCTTCAACCGTTTTCGTATGCATCCGATGACTATCTGCATGGGTGTGACTCATACTTATGATGACGTTGACAAAGCATCATTGGCAGTAGCAGCATGGTTACAAGCTCAAGGCTTACCTAAAGGCAGCGTCGTGGCACTCATGATGCCAAACGTCCCACAATATTTACCAATCATGATTGGTATCTTACGCGCAGGTTACGTCTGTACCCCGATCAACCCACTATATACAGGTCGTGAGCTACGTCATCAATTGAATGACTCAGGCGCTCAGGTGATTTTTGTGGTGGATAACTTTGCTCAAGCGCTAGAGCAAGTCATTGAAGAGACCAATATCAAGCGTATTGTACTCTCAAAAATGGGCGATATGATGGGCTTAAAAGGTATTTTGGTAAATACCGTTATCCGTCAAGTCAAACGCTTAGTGCCTAAATACAATCTAAATGACCCTAAGTACAACGTCACGAAATTCCCTGAAGTACTGAAAAAAGGACGTAATCTACCGCTTCAAGCACCCAAAACCACGCTGCAACAAAAAGCGATTCTACAATACACAGGCGGCACAACGGGTCTGTCTAAGGGTGCTGTTTTGACGCAGCGTAATGTCGTCGCAGCGGCGATGCAATCAGAAGCATGGTACCGTCCAGTGACCTCAGATATCAATGAGGTGTACATCAACATGGTCATGGCCCTACCCTTGTATCATATCTTTGCGTTTATGCTCAGCTTACTTGGTATGCGTTCAGGCTACACTTTTATTCTAGTACCCAATCCGCGTGATATGCCAGGGTTTATCAAAACGCTATCAAAACAACCGTTCCATATTTTCCCTGCGGTCAATACCTTGTTCAAAGGGTTGCTTGATCAGCCAAGCTTCAAAGAATTGGACTTTAGCTCACTGCGTATCACTCAGGCGGGTGGTATGGCGGCAACCGAGCAAACAGCAGCCCGTTGGTTAGAGGTGACTGGTTGCCCTATGGTCGAGGGCTGGGGTATGACAGAAGGGGTTGCTGGCGGTACCGCCAACGTCATTACTGATCGTAAGTTCAACGGTACAATCGGCATACCAGTTCCTAGTGTCGATATCATCGTCGTTGATGAGAATGGGCAACGTGTCGCCATGCATGAGGCAGGTGAGATGTGCATCAAAGGCCCAAACGTCATGTCAGGCTATTTCAATCGAGACAATACCAATGATTTCACAAGCGATGGTTACTTCCGTACTGGCGATATTGTGAGCATGGATGAAAAAGGCTACTTCACTTTACTAGACCGTAAAAAAGATATGATTTTGGTGTCAGGATTCAATGTATTTCCAAATGAGATTGAAGCGGTCATGCTTGACCATGAAGGTATCGTTGATTGCGCCGTGATTGGTATCCCTGATGAAAACCAAGGTGAAGCCGTCAAAATCTATATTGTGCCTGCAGACAACAACGTCACCAAAGAAGACATCAAAGAGTTTGCATTAGACAATTTAACAGGTTATAAGTGCCCGCGTCATATCGAGTTTGTCAGCGAACTACCAAAAAGTAATGTCGGTAAAGTATTGCGTCAAAAGCTGCGTGAGCAGCACATATCAGACAATCCGCAAACGTTGTAATCTATATATTATGATTTTGCCATAGAGACAAAAAAGCCCACTTTAATCATAGTGGGCTTTTTGCTTATGTTGAACGAGCCTATCGTATCAGCTCAATCGGCTCATCACTTGCAACGGCAAACGCTTCATTGCCTGACCTACAATCGACCATGGCAAGCTTGGTACGCACGCTTCTTCCACACCTGCCTCAATCGCTGCAACAATCGCTTTGGTACCGGTATCAGTATCTACTTCAAACGGCAATGGCTTGGCATTCGTATTAATCTCGGTACGGATGTAACCGGGATAAATGGTAGACACCTTGATAGGTAGCTTAGTCAATAGCATATCAGCACGAATCCCTTCTGCAAGATGTGCCAAACCTGCTTTACTCGCGCCGTAAGCTGTCAGGTGCTTAGGCAGGCCACGCATCGCTGACATGCTCGACATGACGACCAGATGACCACTGTTTTGAGCCCGAAAGATATTCATCGCCGCTTCGCATTGTGCCAATGCCGAGATGAAATTAATCTCAACGGTACGGCGATTGGTATCAAAACGTCCTTTACCAATACGGCGACTATCGCCAATCCCTGCATTGACCACGATACGATCAATAGTGCCAAAGTCAGCAGCAAATGCGTCAAATACCTTAAAAACAGCATCATAATCACTGACATCTAACGCTCGGTACTCAACGCGTATATTAGGATATGCTGCTACCAGCTCTGACTGCAGGCTTTCTAAACGATCAGTACGGCGCGCACAGATAGCAAGATTATAACCAAGCTTAGCGAACAATCTTGCCATACCCTCGCCCAATCCTGAGCTTGCTCCTGTGATCAGGACGGTTTTGCCTTGACCAACCTGCTGTTTGTCTAGGTCTTTTAGATAGCGTGATGGCTGAACGGCGCTAAATACCTGAGCTTTACTTTGTTTGGCGCTTTTAGTGACTAAATTAAGCAGTTTGTGTTGCATAAGCCCTCCCTTGTATCGACTCTAAATGACACTCCAGTTTTATAGATTCTCTGTACCAACGACAAAAACTGGTTGACTAAAATCGTTCATTGTAATGGCTAATGCTCTACAAATACGTGGCGATTGTGTATAAAAGCGCATCCAAACCCATTGACTCAATTATCGCCACGTCACAAACTGCTTGCCTTCAGAAAATAGATGACTGTATTCATTTAAAGACAATAAATGCGCGCGGTGACTCTTTAGGGTGATCGATGTCACGCCCGTATTGACTAAGCTCTTATTTAACTGATAAGCGGTTTGACTGCCTTGGCTCAGTAGCTGTGCGGTAATGGCAGCGATGACACCGCCTGAGGTAAAGACCAATACAGTGCTATTTTGGTCTAAGCACATATCGGCTATCTTTGTACGTACTTGTTCAAGCGCTTGCTGCGCTCGCTCATTGAACTTCGGCCAGCTTTCAATATAATCCTGATCATTGTTGCCACCATGCCAGCGCTGCATCGCTTGATCAAACAGCTCAGCAAGACGCCGATTTGGTGATTGAGCATTGGCAATTTCAGCGGATATCTCAGCTTGGTTATCAAAATCACCAACGGATTTCACAAACACATCTTTGTGATTGAACTCGTCAAATTGCGGCAAAATATAGCTGTCATGCTCATCAAAGTTGATGGCTGTCGCAATGGCCATGTCGTCATTATTGGCCTGAGCAAACGGTTGATACCCTTGCCAAAAATGGCGAGCAGAGTCTTGTTGCCTGACCAGATTACCCGTAAATATCGCATCGATACGGCGCTGGGTATTTGCATAGTGTTGACCCAGCATTTTTGCTTGGGTTTCACCTAGCTCTGACAGCCGATCATAGTTTTCTTGACCAAAAGAAGCCTGACCATGACGGGCTAAAAGTATGGTTGTCATAAAATACTGCCTTTTATTATATTGTCCAAATTGCGGTTTTTCTTATACTTCAGCTGAATCAGAGGGCTTAGCAAAATAGCCTTTTGGTAAAATGCCTTTCACTACTTTTTGTACAGGGTCTGGCAATTTCTCAATCGTTGCCGCATCGACTCCTCTGTCTTCTAAATATGGCTGAACGTGTGCATTGAACAGCGCTTCGCCTTCATATTGTGCAATCAGTTTGAGACATTTGGCATGCATGACATGTATGGCAAGCCACGCGTTTTTAAATGCTGGATTGGTGGTTTGTTTATGATAGTAGCGATAGTAGATTTGCTGAATGATACCTGATAGACGAAACAGCCCAAACACTTCATAAAAGGTCCAGTTATCTATCTGTAGTCCAGACTTTTCTAGATAATAAGCAACCACTTCGTCACGCGTCATCATACCTTCTAAGTGAGTTGGCTGGCGACGAAACTGCTGCATGACAATATTGTCGTCTTCCTCAATCCAGTAAGCCAACGCACTACCCAAATCCATTAGTGGATCGCCAAGGGTTGCCATCTCCCAATCGAGGACTCCGATAACTTTAGTCGGCTCGTCTGCATCGAGTATGACGTTATCAAAGCGCCAGTCATTGTGAATAATGCACGTTTTGCTATCAGCAGGCGTGTGCTTTTTGAGCCACTGTCTGACCAAGGCAAAGCTTGGGACGTTGGGTGTCTTTGCTTTGATATAACGCTTGTCCCAGCCACTAATTTGGCGGGCGCAATAGCCATCACCGCGACCCAAATCAACCAAATCAGGATGCTCTGTATAGTCTATCTGATGTAGCTCTACCAACGCATCCAAAACATTGGTACAAAGTAGACGGATTTGTTCAGGATCTAGATCGACCCCTTTTGGTAAATTGGCACGGGGAATGATCCCTTCCATGCGCTCCATCACATAAAAGTCAGCGCCAATGACGGCCTCATCCGTGCACAGCGCAATCATCTCGGGCACATAAGGATAAGCATCTTTTAATGCTTTTTGAACGGTATATTCGCGTACCATGTCGTGCGCAGATTTTGCCTTGGTACCTTTTGGTGGACGGCGTAAGATAAGATCTTGGTTTTTATCATCGCCTTCATATTGTAAGCGATACGTCCAGTTAGAAGCCCCGCCTGAGAACTGAGTGACTGTAGGCTCGCCTACGACATCGACACCTTGGCTACGTAGCCATGCGCTGATAGCTTGGGTATCAAGCTCCTCACCCTCACGCACCGCGCCGCCTTTATCTAATACTCTATGGTCAGTTGACATGTGACATTCCTTATCATGTGATCAGTTATTTTTATAACTTATACTTATAGTAGTAAAAAATTAGTAGTAAAAAACAGTCATAGTGATGAAAAATTCACTACTAAATCGTTAATAGTGAATTTCCAATTTTTTATTTTCAGCAATAGTGGCGTGAGCAACTTAAGGTTTACTCACACCCATTGATTAATATTAGGCTTTGTTAGACTTAGAACGGCTAAAGCCCTGACGCTTTAGCTCCAGCTTGGCAATCATGGTTTTATGTACTTCATCAGGACCATCTGCCAACCGTAGCACACGAGCTTGCGCATAGAAATTTGGTAACAATGTGTCTTGGCACACACCCATGCCACCATGAATCTGAATCGCCATATCAACCACTTCTTGTAGCACCGTTGGCGCAACCACTTTGATCGCAGAGATTTCAGTCAATGCCGCTTTGGTTCCTTGAGAATCCATTTTTTGCGCCGCGTAAAGGGTTAGTAAGCGTGCTTGATCAATCTTGATACGGGCATCGCTGATACGCTCAAAGTTGCCGCCCAATTGTAGTAATGGCTTACCAAAAGCGGTACGTGACATGCCGCGCTTAACAGCCAATTCTAGTGATTTTTCAGCCGCACCGATACAACGCATGCAGTGATGAATACGACCTGGCCCCAAGCGACCTTGCGCAATCTCAAAACCCTTACCCGGCCCACCAATAAAGTGACTGACGGGCACACGTACATTATCAAAGCTGATCTCACCATGACCGTGCGGCGCATCATAATCGCCAAACACTTTAAGCATACGTTTAATATTCACACCCGCAGTATTGACTGGTACCAGTACCATCGAGTGCTGATGATGACGATCTGCGCTTTCATCCGCGGTATAGGCCATGACAATCAAAATATCAACCGCAGGATCGCCAAGTCCCGATGACCACCATTTGCTACCATTAATGACAATTTCATCACCATCGACCACAGCAGTTGCTTGCATATTGGTGGCATCACTTGAGGCCACATCAGGCTCAGTCATACAAAACACTGAGCGGGTCTCACCTTCTAATAGCGGCGTGAGCCATTTGTCTTGCTGTTCTTGCGTACCATAGCGCCATAATAGCTCCATATTGCCGCTATCAGGTGCATTGCAGTTAAACACATGCGGCGCGAGCAAACTGCGACCCGTCAGCTCTGCAATCGGTGCATAGTCAGTGACTGAAAGCCCTGCACCTAAGGTGTCGTCAGGCAAAAACAAGTTCCATAAACCCGCTTCACGTGCTTGTTTGCGTAGGTTGTCATAAGCGTCTGGCCATTCCCAGTTTTCCCAATTTCCATCAGGATTTTTCTTATGACATTCTTCCCAGAATTGGGCTTCGATGGGTTCAATATGCGTTTCAATGAACGCTTTGACTTTGGCATGCATGGCTTGACCATGTTCCGTTGCGGTAAACATTAAATTGTCGCTAGACATAAATGACTTCCTTTTCTTTATTGATTGTCTAAATCAGGTTTTGACAAAAAGCTCTGCTAGATCTTTAATGCGAGCTTTAGTGTACGGACGTATACTGTTTTCTGTATCCTACATTTATAACACAGCAATTATGATTAAACAGCAAAAAGGCGCGACCCGTTAGGACACGCCTTTTACAAAATACAAACAGTGTATTGATGAACATATGACCGCTAAGATACTAGCTATCAGACATCATAATGATATCTAACACTATTTTAGAATATTCAAGCGACTGTTTGACTCAAAACGTGCGAGCGCATCTGGCAGTTTATCCACTGCCATACTGAGCGTCGCTTCTGCTGCTTGCGCAAGGCCCAGCTTCTCTGCCAGCGTCGGCTTCTGACGTGAATGTAATGCGTACACCTCATTGTCTTCCATACGCTCTAAAATATAACTGTCTGATGTTTGCAGACTATCAATCAGGTTAAGCTTTAACGCATCTTCACCATACCAATGCTCACCTGTGGCCACTTTGGCAACATCAAGTTCTGGACGATAGGTATTGACGAAATGCTTGAATAGCTCGTGCGTCTGCTCTAGCTCTTCTTGGTATTTGGCACGATCTTCGGCATCGTTTTCGCCAAACACAGTCACCGTGCGTTTATAGTCGCCAGCCGTAAACATCTCATAATCGACATCATGGTTTTTGAGCCATTTATGAAAGTTTGGCAATTGTGACACCACGCCGATTGAGCCAATAATCGCAAATGGCGCTGCCACCACATTGTCTGCCACGCACGCCATCATGTAGCCACCACTTGCCGCTACCTTATCGACGCAGACCGTTAGCTTTAGACCAGCGTCCTTTAAGCGCACCAATTGCGCGGCTGCCAATCCATAACCATGCACCAAACCGCCACCTGATTCGAGGCGTACAATCACTTCATCGCCTTTGTTAGCCGTACTGATTAAGGTGCTGATTTCTTCGCGCAGATGCTTAACGGCAGTGGCTTTGATATCACCTTCAAAATCCAGGACGAAAACTTGCGAGGCATTGTCAGGATTTTTTTTCTGCTTTTTACTTTTTGCTTTTAGCGCCTGCTTGGCTTTTTTTGCCATTGTTTTTTTGAATGCTTTAAGCGCAGCTTTGCCTTGGGTGGCTTCCATTAAGTCTTCACGGCGCTGTTTTTGCGCTTCATTTAAATGTCTTACTTTTAGCTCAACAGGGTTTTTTGGTGGATGAAATAGCATGATTACAAATCCTCAAGTCAGTAGGTATATCAATATAGATGTTTTTATTCAGGTACGGTTGATATGCGCACGCTCGCTGGTATTTTCAAGCAAAATGACAATATTTAACCTAATATAGATATCGCTCAATGAATACAGCCGATACCAATGCATGGCTACGCTTTGATTGAACTCAGCCGGTTGTATAACAAAGGTAGATTAGGCATAATATGCGTTTATATCAAATTTTCTGCAGCCAACGTGATGACCCTTTGTCTTGATCGCGTTGTTTGTGTGTTTTTTTTGCAAATCGCTTGAAACGCACAGCAATGGCTGCATTATTGTACTTCGAATTGGGCTGATAACTGGATAACAATATTATGACGCAAAGCACTATGACGCAAAGCGAATACCGAGACGAGTATTGCGGAGCTGTAACCGAGAGCTTGCTTGAGCAAACCATTAGTATCGTAGGCTGGGTACATCGTCGTCGCGATCACGGTGGCGTGATTTTCTTAGACATGCGTGACCGCGCGGGTATCTTGCAGGTGGTTGTCGATCCTGATACACCAGAAGCTTTTGCAACGGCCGATGCGGTACGTCCTGAATACGTACTAAAAATCACTGGCCGCGTACGTCGTCGTTATGAAGGTACTGAAAATAACAATATGACCAGTGGCCAAATTGAGCTATTGGGCAAAGAAATTGAAGTACTGGCCAAATCTGAAACCCCGCCATTCCCATTGAATGACGAAAAAACGACTGTGTCAGAAGACTTACGTCTAAAATATCGCTATCTCGATATGCGTCGTCCGCAAATGCAAGAGCGTATGGTATTCCGTGCCAAGGCAACGTCAGCGATTCGTCGTTATTTAGATGATCATGGTTTCTTGGATGTAGAGACCCCTATTTTGACTCGTGCTACGCCTGAAGGTGCGCGTGATTATCTTGTACCATCACGTACGCGTCCTGGTAACTTCTTTGCCCTGCCGCAGTCACCACAGCTATTTAAGCAATTATTGATGGTGTCAGGTTTTGACCGTTATTATCAAATCGCGAAATGCTTCCGTGATGAAGATTTACGTGCCGATCGTCAGCCTGAATTTACACAGGTCGATATTGAGACATCTTTCTTGAACGAAGAAGAGATCATGAACATCAACGAAGGTCTGATCAAGCATTTGTTCAAGACCATGATGGATGTTGAGTTCGAGCAATTTCCTCGCATGACATATGCTGAAGCAATGCGCGACTATGCTTCAGACAAGCCTGACTTACGTATTCCACTGAAACTGGTTGACGTTGCAGACTTGATGAAAGACGTTGATTTCAAAGTATTTGCCGGTCCTGCTAACGATCCTAAAGGTCGCGTCGCTGCCCTTCGCATTCCTGGTGGCGCTTCATTAAGCCGTAAGCAAATCGATGCTTATACCAAGTTTGTTGGTATTTATGGCGCACGCGGCTTGGCTTATATCAAAGTCAATGACGCAAGCAGCATCAACAATGGTGTGGACAAAGAGTCTGGCCTACAATCACCAATCATCAAAAACATGACTGATGATGTACTTGTGAGCTTGATCGAGCGTACTGCTGCAGAAGATGGCGATATTATCTTCTTTGGTGCAGATAAAGCCAGTATCGTGAATGACGCAATCGGCGCATTACGCCAGAAAATCGGTCTAGACCTTGAAATGACAACTTGTGAGTGGGCGCCGCTATGGGTGACTGACTTCCCGATGTTTGAGCAAACCGATGACGGTCAATGGACGTCAATGCATCATCCATTTACCAAGCCTAGAGGCTCTGTTGAGGAGCTGAAAAACAACCCAGAGTCTGCGCTATCTATCGCTTACGATATGGTGTTGAACGGTACTGAGATTGGTGGTGGTAGCTTACGTATCAATACTTATGATATGCAGCAAGCCGTCCTTGAAGCCTTGGGTATCGGCGAGCAAGAGGCAGAAGACAAGTTTGGTTTCTTACTTGATGCACTAAAATTTGGTGCACCGCCGCATGGTGGCTTGGCGTTTGGTTTGGATCGCCTGATTATGCTTATGGTAGGCGCTGACTCTATCCGTGATGTGATCGCATTCCCAAAAACCAAAACTGCTGAGTGCCCACTAACTCAAGCACCTGCTGGAGTGGATAGTAAGCAGCTACGTGATCTTGGTATCCGTGTGCGTGAAAAAGCACAGGCTGACACCAACAAACCTGCTCAATAAAACATTTGATGATGTACTATTGCTGTCTACAGTGCTTGTTACGCGATTCATCGCCATGTGAGTGGTTATGAATCCGTATCATGTTTTCAAATTCGTGCCATTGTCTGTACTACAGATGCTGGCACGTTTTGTCGCTTGGGTTATCGTCAAGATACCAAGTCTCAGCATCATGCGTACCATTCATATTAATATGGCGCTGATTACGGACAAATTGTCTGAGCCGCAAAAACGAGCGCTGACCAAAGACATCATCTATCATCAATGTCTGAGCAGTATCGAATCTATAAAAAGCTGGGCAATGCCACCTGAATGGAGTATTGCCCAGATTCGTGACGTCCATAATAAAGATATTCTACTAGAAGGTCTTGCCAATCCCAATGGCATGCTTGCTATCGTCCCTCATCTCGGTACATGGGAGATGATGAACGCGTGGCTCAATCAGTTTGGTTCGCCAACTATTATGTACAAGCCTGTAGACGGCAGATTCGCTAATGAATTTATCTTGCAAGGTCGTGCGCGTCTCAATGCAACGTTGGTGCCTACCGATGGTAGCGGTGTTAAAGCCGTGTTTAAAACCCTCAAGCAAGGCGGCTTTAGTATTGTATTACCAGACCACGTCCCAGATCCGTCAGGCGGCGTAGTCGTTCCTTTCTTTGGTATCAAAACATTAACCAGTACACTTGCCTCAAAACTGGCGAGCAAAACCAAATGTGCCTTAGTTGGCTTGTCTTGTATTCGTCGTAATGATGGACGCGGTTTTGATATTTACTGCTATAAGCTCGACGATCCAGCGCTATATGATCGCAATACCGAAGTAGCGACTCACGCACTCAATCAAGCCATGGAGCATATGATTAAAGACAACTATAGTCACTATATGTGGGGCTATCGACGTTTTAAGCGCATACCAAATCTAGGCAATCCTTACCGAAAAGATAAAGCCACTTTAGCAGCCTTTATTCGGTCTCATCACGCTACTGGTAGTCGTTCTGGTAACGATGTAAGTGGTTCTTTTACTGATGACACTAACATCGATAATCGCAAGTAATAACTGTACTATCGTTTACTGATTTAGACGTACCATCAGTCACAGCTATGCTAATATTGGCTGAACTCTATATTCTTTTACTTTTATTAGTCCTTCATTTATCTGACTATTATCTCAATACGAGTGCATTATGACATCTGACGTAACTAAGACCTTATCTATAGACCCTCATCAAACCAGCACAAATGCTGCTGAACAGCGTTATATCATCTGTATGAAATGGGGCGACAAATATGGTCCTGAATACGTCAATCGTCTCTACAACATGGTTAGTCGACATCTAACCTTAGATTTCCAAATGGTTTGCTTGACCGATGACAGCACAGGTATTGACCCTGCGATTGCCTGCTATCCTATACCCGATATGGATTTACCAGCAGGTCCTGAACGTGGTTGGAAAAAACTGACTACCTTTAAGCCTGAGCTGTATGATTTAAAAGGTGTGGCGCTATTTTTAGATATTGATATCGTCATTGTCGATAATATCGATGCGTTTTTTACTTATCAAGCTGAGCATGAGGACAGTGTCGTCATCATCCGTGACTGGAAAAAACCTTGGCGCATGATTGGCAATAGCTCTGTTTATCGCTTTAATATTGGTATGAATACTTATCCTGATTTGCTGTCCAATTTTGAGCGGAACTTTGAAACCATTCGCACCCAAGTACGTCACGAGCAGGCCTACCTCTCTAACTATTTGCGTGAACATCACCACTTAGAGTATTGGGATAAAACATGGTGTGTCAGCTTTAAGTACCAATGCATTGCGCCGATTCCTTTTAACTTTGTACGCACACCTACTCTGCCGGATGATGCAAAAATCGTTATCTTCCATGGTGAGATTAACCCGCCCGATGCGATTGCTGGTAGTGGCGGTAAATGGTATCGACATGTGAAGCCAAGCCCATGGTTAAAGCAATACTGGCAGTAAATATATAGCCATGAGCCATGTCTACATAGTTCACCAATAGTCCAAACAATTTGCAGGCAATGCATTAGGATACAAGTTATTTGAGGTCAACGACTGGAACATAGTATGGCGTTATATTTAAGGTTACCTGCTACCGCTGGGTTCAACATTAATAACGAGCTCATCGTTATTAGTGCTTTTAATGCCAATGAAGCAGAGCAAAGTTTGCTTGGACAAGACGTCAATATTATTGCCTCAGGCCCATCTGTACAACAATTAGCATTGTCAGAACTATTAGACACGCCCACTATTTTTGTTAATGGTAGTCTTAGCCTTACCAGACAGCATCAATTTACTCATGTCGCCGGCTATGTCATTAGTGATGCGCGCTTTATCAATCATCAACCTGAAATTTTACATCAGTATTATACGGGTCAACCTTTATATGCAACGTTAGCCGTCTTTGAAGCGATGGCCACGACTCACCCTGATATCATGCGTACGTATCATCACGCCATGCGGGTATTGTATCCAGTAGACAGGCCGTGGGGCGTCAAATCGAACAAACTCTCTTTTAATAAGCTCATATTTAAGAAAAAACGCCTAAATAAGAAAATGCCCTTATCCTACTTTATCAATCATCCGAATTTTGTTATTGATAGCAGTCATAGCTCTACTGAGATCGGGGTCTCACTCAATGTCACTCATGGATTTGTCGAGGCGGGTACGGTTGCTTACGTAGCCACACAACTGGCTTTCTCACGCCATGCAGCGACCATTCACCTATACGGGATTGACTTACTCAATAGCGATCAGCCGCGATTTTACGAAAATAACAATAACCGCGCGCCAAGCACGCTGAACAAAGTCATGAACGAGCGCATTGTGCCTTCTTTTAATTTATTGAGCAGGAGCTATAAGGCGCATGGTGTCACTGTGATCAATCACTCCCCTGTCTCCAAATCTCTATTTGATGATCTTTAGTCATTCTTATCTAATGAATTCAACGCTACACCGAACTCTAAATATTGCTGCGCGATATGATTCGGTAAGAGCTGCTGATTTAGCGGCACTATGTAATTCGTCAGATTGTCTACTGCTTGATCGATGAGCATCGCCAATCCCTCAATATCACCGACAGGTATCAAGTTTTTGACAGGTAACAACTCTCTTGGACCAAATGGACAGTCGGTACTGATCACTGGTACGCCAAGTGCTTGCGCCTCTACAATGACATAACCAAAACCCTCGAATTTGGAAGTGAGCACCATCAATGCCGTTGAGGCAATGATCGGATAAGGATTGGTCTGAAAGCCCAAAAACCTAACACAGTCACTAATATTAAGTTGAAACGCCAGCGCTTTAATCTCTGCCTCAAGCTTGCCTTTACCGACCAATACTAATGGCAGCTTCCGCTCTGTTTTCGCATATGCTTGTAGCAAATCTCGATGACCTTTCATCGTATCGAATGAGGCCACATGAATAATATACTGTTTATCTGCTAAGCCAAACTGTTCGATATGTGGTTTTTGTAACGCTTTGCTTTGGATCCAAGTGGCATCGCAAGGATTATAAATGGTTGTGGTTTTAGTGATGTCTCCTAAAAGTGAGATTAAATCTTTGCGAGCGCCGTCGCTTACACAGCTACAGAGATGAGCACCATAGACCATACGTAAGTGACTTATCGTCTGTAGTGGTTTATCAGATAATTGATACTCAAACTGCTTAGATAGCGCGGTATGCAGCACATTCACGATGTTGGGTAATTGGCTGTACGCCATAATCCAATTCACTTTATAAATATTAGCCAATATCAGATTTGGTGTCCCTATTTGGCTAAGCACATACTCATCAATGCGCTTAGCGACTGCCTCGTAAGCCTGTGCCTGCTTAGAGTTTGGCTCAATATCTTGCTCAGAAAACACCTCATCGTATGGCATGATATGATAGTGAATGTCAGCATCTAGCGGCATATCCTGTGTTTCTTCTAGACATAGAATATGAACACTATGACCCATTTTTGCATAAGCGCTTGCCAATGTAGTCACCATCCGCTCAGCACCGCGGCCTTCAAGCGCTTTTAAAATAAATAGAATGATGGGCATTGACATCTCAACTTGGTTTTTTGAATGATAGTCATACAAGGCATCCATGTTCACAATGATTGCAGGATTTTGGTTCTTTATGCTAGTCTCATCTACTTTTATTCACTACAGTATAAGCTAGTCTTATCAACTGACGCGTAAAAAATCATGAATATTGTTGATTTTATAAGCCAGTTAGATCTTGCTAATAACGATGCCAGTAAATATCATAGCTGGACTAATGTCACCATTGAAACTATCAATAGAATACATTCACAAAAAATAGGATCAGTCATGCAGCAACCTGACGAGAAAACATTAGACGTGGTCATCGCTTGGGTGGATGGCGCAGATCCTATACTCAAACAAAAAAGAGAAAACTATAAGTCAGGCAAAGTAGTGGCGTCAGATGCCATAACTGCCACCCGCTTCGCAAGTGACGATGAGATATATTACAATATTGCCTCTATCATCAAATACGTGCCTTTTTGCCGTCATATTTATGTGGTCACCGACCAACAAAAACCTGCGTTTATTGATGAGTTTGCCAAGCAAAATATCTGTGCAGCAGATAAAATACGTATTGTCGATCATAAAGAGATATTTTCGGGTTATGAAGAATTTTTACCGACCTTCAACACTCGATCAATTGAGACGATGATTTGGAATATCCAAGGATTGTCTGACTATTTTATCTATATGAACGATGATTTCTTTTTTAATCAACCAGTGACGATAGATGACTTTTTAGACAGTGAGAAGCTAATCATTCATGGTGAGTGGCGTAAAAGTGCTGCTTTGAATGCCAAGCTCAATTTTCGAAAATCACGCTTTAAATTGTTTGGCACACCAATACAGCCAAGGCATACTATCGCGCAAATGTTAAGTGCTAAAATACTGGGCATGAATCAGTTTTTTGAAATTCATCACTACCCTCATATTGTCGATAAAAATATCTTAAAGTCCCATTTGTTGAATCATCCGCAATTATTGACTGAGCAGATAAAATACAAATTTAGAGATGTGGCCCAAGTGAATCCTATAACGCTAATGAATCATCTAAAAATTCAAAAAGGCGAAGCAAGTTTAAAACCTAACACCTCTATCAACTATTTAAAAAATGAGAATAGCGTAGAAGATTTTATTCTTGCCTTAGAAGATAAAACTATTAAATATGGTTGTATTCAAAGTTTGGATCTTCTTGAGTCAGACTTATATAAAAAAATCAGTCAAGCCATGAGGCACAAATTCTTGGCTTATCTACCTGCTTCTTTGATAGCAAGCACCGATAAATAAATTTAGTTTAAGATTGAATGGTGATTAATTTCACTTCCTCTTGATCTAAACCAATAAAAGCTCAAAAATCACTTGGATATATTATGAAAATAGCAGTAGTAGGTACAGGCTACGTAGGCTTATCGAATGCAATGCTGTTAGCACAGCATAATGAAGTCGTTGCTGTCGACATTGTCGCTGAAAAGGTAGAATTGCTAAATAATAAGCAGTCTCCTATAGAAGATACAGATATCGACAATTTTTTATTGAACAAAGAGCTCAATTTTTCTGCAACGCTGGATGCCAAAGAAGCTTATAAAGATGCAGATTTCATCATCGTTGCCACGCCGACTGATTATGATACCAAGACCAATTATTTCAATACCTCCACAGTAGAAGCCGTCATTGAGCAAGTGCTGTTAGTGAATCAACAAGCAACCATTATTATTAAGTCTACAGTGCCAGTAGGTTACACAACCAGTATCAAAGAACGTTATGCCACTGATCGCATTATTTTTTCGCCTGAGTTTTTGCGAGAAGGTAAGGCACTACATGACAATCTTTATCCTTCACGTATCATTGTAGGCGCACAGACTGAGCAGGCTCGAATATTTGCCAATTTATTACTTGAAGGCGCAATCAAAAAAGACGTACCGCTATTGTTCGTTGAGCCAACAGAGGCAGAAGCCATTAAATTATTTTCTAATACTTATCTGGCAATGCGAGTAGCGTATTTTAATGAGCTTGATACTTATGCGCAAACTTTTGGACTTGAGACCAAACAAATCATCGAAGGGATTGGCTTAGACCCTCGTATTGGCAATCATTATAATAACCCTTCATTTGGCTATGGCGGCTACTGTCTGCCCAAAGATACTAAGCAGTTATTAGCAAATTACGATGAAGTGCCAAGCAACCTGATAAAGGCCATTGTCGATTCTAATAGAACCCGCAAAGACTTTATTGCCGATAAAATCATCGAAAGACAGCCAAAAATCGTGGGAATACATCGCCTAGTAATGAAAAGTGGGTCAGATAACTTTAGAGCATCTGCCATACAAGGCATCATGAAACGTATCAAGGCAAAAGGTATAGAAGTCGTTGTCTACGAGCCTGTATTGAAAGAAGATGATTTCTTTAATTCGCGTGTGATTCAAGATTTAGAAGCCTTTAAATCAATGAGTGATGTCATTGTCGCAAACCGCCTATCTGATGAGATAAAAGATGTGGCGGATAAAGTATTTACTAGGGATCTATTTGGGAGCGATTAATGAAAGTTTTAGTAACTGGGGCGGCAGGTTTTATTGGTTTTCATTTAATTAAGGCACTATTAAAAATAGAACTGCCTAATGAAAACTATTTCATTGTTGGTGTTGATAATATCAATGATTATTATGATGTAGCTCTAAAAAAAGCGCGGTTGAAAATATTAAGTGAGATATCAGATCCAGAAGTTTTTACGTTTATTAAGTTAGACCTTGCTGATCGTGAAGCCATGTCTGAGCTTTTTTCCACCTACCAATTTGATATTGTCATTAACTTGGGCGCCCAAGCAGGTGTGCGTTACTCTATCGAAAATCCAAATGCCTATATCGACTCAAACGTGGTTGGTTTTGTTAACATACTTGAAGGCTGCCGCCATCATGATATCAAGCATCTGATCTATGCCAGCTCCAGTTCTGTCTACGGTATGAATATTAAGCAGCCATTCACGACGTCTGACTGTGTTGATTTTCCTATTAGTCTATATGCCGCTACCAAAAAATCGAACGAGCTTATGGCACATAGTTATAGCCATTTATATAATATCCCTACGACAGGATTAAGGTTCTTCACCGTTTATGGTCCTTACGGTCGACCTGATATGGCATATTTTTCTTTCACAAAGAAAATTCTAGCTGGTGAGCCAATTGACGTTTTTAATAACGGTAACATGCAGCGTGACTTTACCTACATTGATGATATCGTCAATGGCATCATTCGTATAATTAATAAGGCCCCTTCACCCCAGTACTCTACTATTACGACTGCAGCTGCTCCCTATAAGATTTACAACATTGGTAATAATCAGCCTGTCACTTTGCGCCGTTTTATTACTGCCATTGAAGATGCTTGTGGTAAAAAGGCACAGGAAAACTTATTGCCCATGCAAGCAGGCGACGTACCGATTACTTACGCCGACATAGATGAATTGGTAGAGGACATTGGCTTCAAGCCTGAAACCAGTATCGAAGAAGGTATCAAACAATTTGTCGATTGGTATAGACAATATTATTCAGTTTAAACAAATAACAATGATCTCTAAGGCTTATATCATAGAGATTAAGGCGCTAATATCTTTATATATTTTTAAAGGATTTTGATAACATGGTTACACATTCAAGTTGGCAGAGAAAATTGATATTGATCTTTCGAAGCGAAAAAAGATTGAATGCGGGTAAGATTATCAAAACCTATAATGATAGAAGCTTTGATGAGATGAAAGCAACAACCATTACTGAATCAATGTGTGATATTGAAGCGTTAACTAACGAGCGTAAAAGCACAGATTTAGAAAACCATTTGAATAACTTGAAATACAAATCGCTTGGTGAGTCTGAGCTCTGCTTTTATCACAACACGCTTATTATACTAATGCGCCGTAAGTACAAAATAGATAAAACATTCGCTGAATTTGAAAGACTATGGGAAGCAGAGAGCGACTATTTATTGACACATCTGTCGTTGCGCTGGATTGTCTCTGCTTGCGATACGTTTATTGATCATTCAAACAATACTCATAGAGCAGCTATTTTGATGAATGTCGTAACTCTAATGAATACTTTACGTACTTATGAAACCAAAAACTTTCTGCAGTTATCCACTAATGCTGAATCTATGCCATTGCTAACTGAAAAAACCGATATGCTTTATGCTGGTGACTTGCCTCTGTACGATGGTCTTACTTATTTTCGTATCGGCACCGATGATAGCTTGAGAAATATGCGAAAACGCTATAATAAATTTCAGAAAGTTGATAAATTGGCCACTAGTATACTGTTATCTGTTTTCGAAAAACTACAGCATACTGATAGTGCGTTTGCCACATTACGAGCATTACACAGAGACGATTGGTCTAAGTGGTGGTTGAATTAAGAATATTCTTTGATTTTAGAATCAGATGCGAATGCAATATACTTTTTGGCTATTGTGATAGGTAAAAGCGACCCATCAAACTCAGAAAAGAATTGCTCTGGATTTTTCATCGCTAAGCTAAGCTTTTCAGAGATAGCATCTACGTCGCTCATCGGCATTAAGTTGTTATCTGGTAGTAACTCACTTGGACCTGATGGGCAGTCTGTACTGATAACAGGGGTTCCTAATACAAGAGCTTCGGCAATCACTAAGGCAAAACCTTCCCAATCAGAGGTTAGCACTTTAAATTTAGCATGCTTTATATAAGGGAAAGGGTTCTCCTGAAAACCTAAAAATACTACTTTTTCTTCTAAGTTGAGTTCTACTACCAATTGCTCTATTTCGTCTTTCAGCTTTCCTTTACCTAGCAGTAATAGTGGCATAGACTGATCTGTTCGAGCATATGCTTTTAGCAGCACATCGTGACGTTTCGCTTCTTTAAAACTCCCCACATGAACAATATAATCTTGGTACTCAGGAGTAAATACGTCACCTAGCTTTTGAATGTAATCTCTATCGACTGGATTGTGAATGGCAATCGTTGGCGTAATATTACCAAAGCTTTCAACAAAATCTTTTTCAGCACCTTTACTGACACATATACAAGGATGCTTGGAGTAGATGTTAATCATCTTTGACTTTAGTGTGTCAGCAGCATTCGTATTATCGAATTTATATAACAAAGACACTGTGTTATGAATCACATAAAATATATTAGGTAGTTTGCTATTGCTTAAAATACTATCTGCACGATCTAGATTAGACAGTATCATATCAGGCTGACCAATGTTTTTTGAAATGTAACGATCGACTACGAACGCAAAAACTTTGTCACGACGTTCTAATTTTGGTATCAGTTTATAACGCTTAAAATCAATAAAGTGGTAGTTTAGTTTTGGATTAAGCTCGTAATCTACACGGGGCTTAAACCGTAAAATATGTACTTCATAACCCAAATCATAGAATCCCTGTCCTAAAGTCAGAACAACACGTTCAGCGCCGCCACCTTGCAAGCAGTTAATAACCAATAGCACTTTTTCTTTACTATTCGAATTTTCTTTTTTTTCTGTAGTATTATCAATCATTTATTAAGTATTCTTAAAAATAAATATTTAGACTTAGAGATGTAGCGGCCCAACTGTTTTGCCAGCTAAAGATTTTGGGTAAATTCTACGTATTTTTCTGCTATTTTGGCTGGTAGCAGCGCTTCATCGAATGGCGCACGAAACGCTTGCGGATTACTCATCGCTTGCTGCATTTTTGCGGCAATGGCATCAACATCGCCCATCGGCATTAAGTTACGTTCTGGTAGTAATTCACTTGGGCCTGATGGACAGTTGGTACTGATAACAGGAGTACCTAGCACAAGAGCTTCGGCAATAACTAAAGCAAAACCCTCCCAGTCAGAGGTCAGTATCTTAAACTGCGCATTTTTGATATAAGGGAAGGGATTATCACGAAATCCTAAAAATATTACTTTGTCTTCTAGGCTTAACTCTGTTACCAGTCGCTCTGTTTCACTTTTATGCTTCCCTTGACCCAAGAGCAGTAAAAGCATAGATTGATCTGTTTTTGCATAAGCATTTACCAATACATCATGACGCTTGGCATCTTTGAAACTACCGACATGGATAATATAGTTTTGGTAGTCAGGGACAAAAGCATCGGCTTGTTGTTGAATACTGTTTTTATCTATTGGATTATGAATGGCAGTGGTTGGCGTAATATGACCAAAGCTCTTAACAAAATCTTTTTGAGCGCCTTCACTGACGCACACACAAGGATGCTTGGCATATATATCTATCATTCTTTGCTTTAACTGCTCAGCGTCGTGATTTTTATTAAACTTATAGAGTAGTGATACTGTGTTATGAATAATATAAGTGATATTAGGCAGTTTACTATTACTTAGAATACTATCGGCACGATCTAAGTTGGACAGTATGATGTCAGGCTGACCGATATTTTTCGACACGTATTTATCAACAGCACGTGCAAAAATCTGGTCACGTCTTTGTGCCCCTGGTATAAGTTTATACGGCTTAAACTTAAGTACATGGTAGTTAAAATTCGGACTTAAGTCATACTGTACTAACGGCTTAAATCTTAGAATATGTACTTCATAGCCCAATTCATAAAACCCTTGCCCCAATGTTAATACGACACGTTCCGCACCACCGCCTTGTAGACAATTAATAACGAGTAACACTGTTTTTTTATGCTGCTTCATACACGATAACCTATGGAGTAATTTTTCACCTTCTTAGAAAGGCTTATCATTGCTTCATTAAAAAACTAGCGTTTAAATAGCTTCGAAAAAAATGATTTAGAAGCGTGTGGACGAGTCACCTTATTACCGGTATAACCTTCTTGAGATTTTTTAGGAAAATGACCGAAAGGTTCCACCCTATAACTGTCTAAATCGTATCCAGCAGCAAGTGCTTCGTCATAATATTCATCAAAAACCTCAGATAAATCCTGCCTCGGGTGCGACATTATTTCACCGTCAAACCAGTGCTCGATACCTTCTTCACTGACTCTAGGTAATGAATATTTATGACTGAACTGCGTACCCATATCTGAATAATGCAAAATCCTAATATCTTCTAACGCTAAGTTTTCGCCATCTATACAGTTGTAACTATCCTGATAAGGCTCAATGAGCTGATTATTATCTTTAAATACAGCCATCATTTCTTTATGGCTTTTGGGATCTTTCCTGAGTTTTTTAATTGGTAGGACAATGTTTTTTGCCGCCTTGCAATCCCATACGCATGTACACAATCGAGTCATATCCGCATTAGTCTTAGCAGCTACAACAGACTGTCCTTCAATAGGATGGTGCCACAGCTTTGCCAAATCATCTAAAATAATGACATCAGCGTCCATGTAGATGGCACGACCAGAGTATTGACAGTACTCTGGAATTGCCCAGCGAAAGCCTGAAAAAGGCGTTGACCATTTAGTGGTATTCCAACCCTCTCCAGTCTCAGGATTAGAATACCAATAGCTATTAGGATCACGTGACAGCTGCATCCATACTATCTCAACGGGTACACTGGTATGTTTATGAATACTATAATCTAATACCATCATCTGCTCTAGATCACAGTTATTTGGGTCACAACCAACAAAGACTTTAATAGTATCTTCTGTATTCATAATTTTATCCGTTCACTGACTAATATTTATCTTTGCTAATGCAATGCGATAATACTCAAATATATAATGGGACTTATTCTTTCCAGTACTTTTCGATCCACCCTACTGGCAAGATAAAATGACGCAAGTGACGTAGCGGTCTTTTTAGATTTTTGGGCTCAGTTAATCTTTTTAAGTGATCTTTGGCATTGTTAGCAGCATTTTTATTATATCTACCTTCGATCGCATGTGTAGGATATAAGTCGCCAGGGAAAATAACAATTCGAGCACCTTTAGGAATCTTTGGCTCTTTGATGTAGTTAAGTGGGAACGGTTGACGACATTTGCGTCTAAAGTGCGCAACCCATGCTTTTGGAAACAGCTTGACACCGCCTGGCGCATTACGCGTCACAAAGCGCTGCTCAAAACGATATTTGTCCGCGATGCCTTGTGGATCAGCTTTGAATTTTTCTTGTAGTGAGACAAGCGACCCTACCTGAAAGCGGAAGCAAGAAGTCTGGCCGAGGCGCTCTAGCGGGTTACTTGGGTTATAAGATAAAATAACATCGTCCGGCTCGCCGTATTCGAAGAAAGGATCGAGGCTATCTACTATAATCACATCCAAATCTACAAATAATACTGTTCCTGTCAAATCACCTAACTTCTCACCCCACAAACGTGATTTTGGCCACTTGCCAAGTGTGTTGGTTGGCATGGTGACATCTAATGGTGGCAATTCTTGACATTCGATTTCTGGACGTACATCGGTGGTATCATCGGTAAAACAGACGAAACGAAACGGTGGTGTAATATTGCGAGATACCATGCCATACAGTTTATTGGCATAATCAGCCCCGTACTTTGTACCCCATTTAATACAAATAATTTGTTTGATATTATTGTTATCTGCTGTATTAGAATCTATTGGCATGGATTGCTCACTTTAATCTTAAGAATAAATATGATGGCTATATTAGCATAAAAAAAAGACTGAACAATTATGTTCAGCCTTTTTGGTCTTTAAACTAACGACTTTATTAATCAATAAAGCTTAACCAATCCATATAGTGCTCGTTACGACCATGAACCACATCAAAGTATAGGGTTTGGAGTTTCTCAGTCAATGGTCCGCGGCCGCCATTCCCGATAGTACGATCATCGTATTCGCGGATAGGTGTCACTTCAGCAGCGGTGCCTGTCATAAAGATCTCATCTGCTAAGTAGAACTCATCACGAGTGATACGGCGTTCAACGACTTTGATACCGAGATCAGCGGCAAACTGAATAATAGTACGGCGAGTAATACCATCAAGTGCTCCGCCGCCTAAGTCTGGGGTATGTAGTACGCCGTCTTTGACTAAAAACAAGTTCTCGCCAGCGCCTTGACATACATACCCTTGCGGATCCATCAAGATAGCTTCGTCATAACCATTACGAGTGACTTCTTGGTTGGCCATGATAGACACAGGATAGTTGCTCGAGGCTTTGGCCTTACACATGGTCACATTGGTCATGTGGTGGGTAAATGATGAGGTTTTGACACGGATACCGTTTTTGATACCCTCTTCACCAAGATATGCGCCCCAATGCCAAGCAGCAACCATAGCATTGATACTGTTATCACGCGAAGATAAGCCAAGCTTTTCTGCACCTACCCAAATAAGCGGACGAATATAGGCTTCTGCTAAGTTATTTTGCTTGACCACATCTTTATGTGCTTGCTCTAGCGTGGCTGCATCAAACGGCACGTCCATTTGAAAGATTTTTGCCGAACCAAGGAGACGTTCGGTGTGTTCTTTTAGACGAAAAATAGCCGTGCGGTTGTCAGCTGTTTGGTAAGCGCGTACGCCTTCAAACACAGCCATGCCATAATGCAAGCTATGGGTAAGCACATGAACGTTGGCATCTGGTTGTTCAATTATTGTGCCATTCATCCAAAGCTTACCATCTTGTGTTGCCATATTCATTTTATAGTCCTTATGCTAGCACTGACGTCTAACTTTTTTAAGTAGGTTTTATTTAATAGTAGTGATCAACATCGTGTGATAATACTGCAGCGTTCATTTTTATTGCTCAAATACCGCTTCATTATGACGAACACTTGACTGTATTATAATGATGTGTGACCGATTATATCACTGGCCGTGTTGGCAAATGAAATCTTTTGGTTTGAGACCCTATAGTTTTTAATTACGGCTCCCAGCTAGTATGAAGCCTTACAGTTTAAGCGCCTCTTTGGTTATCAGCAAGGCCTTAATAAAAACAAATCTCATAATTATTCTTCGTTAGATTCTACGCCCATTAGATGCTGCCATTGTGCTTGTACCAGTGCGCGTGTCTCTTGCCAAAGCGACTCATCGACCAATAATGACTGCTCTGATAGTGCCAGTTGATGGGTAGCAGCACGTATTCTCAGATAGGCATCGGTCAACTCCTGACAGACTTGCTCCTCCCAAATACCAAGTGAAGCAACTTCTTCAAAAATACGGACATTGTCGCTCCATTTGGTCAAGCTTGGATGCTCATGTGAATAGGCCAATACCGCAAACTGCGCTAAGAATTCAATGTCTACAATACCGCCTGTATCTTGTTTGAGTTGAAACTTGCCCGCTTGCTGTTGCCACTGGCTGGTGCCTAAGTGCTTCTGCATTTTTATGCGCATGCTAGTGACCTCAGAGCGTACTTGCTCTAACGTCCGCGGCAGCGCCAGCACATCTCGGCGAATGTCACAGAAGCGTGCAGTCACTCGTCTGTCACCACAAATCGCCCGAGCGCGCACCAGTGCTTGATGCTCCCATGACCACGCTTTGTCCATTTGATAAGTTTCAAAGGCATGACAAGATACGACCATCATGCCAGCGTTGCCCGACGGACGCAGACGCATGTCAATCTCATATGCCCTACCATCTCGCGTTTGGGTATTGAGATAATTCATCAGCTTTTGTACCAGACGTGCGGCAAACTTCATGCCACTCACTGACTTTTCACCAGTGGTCATGCCCTGCTCTTTTATCTTATGTAAGAATACCAAATCCAAGTCGGAAGAATACGAGAGCTCTAAACCACCAAGCTTGCCATAACCGATAATCGCAAAACCGCAGTCAGCCTCAGTGACTGGATCGCCATCTTGACCGATAGGATAGCCATAACGATTAACGATTTCGGCAAATGCTCGCTCTAGCGCGGCTTCTAGTACCACTTCAGCAATATAGGTCAATGAGTCTGAGACTTTCATGATTGGACGCTCAGCCAACACATCACTGGCAGCCACAGCCAACACTTGGTTTTTTTTGAACAGTCGCAGCACACTCAGTAGTTCTTCTTCGTCATTGGGTTCGACACGCAATAGCTGTTGGCGCAGGATGTCACGCAGCTCAGGCTTATCTGGCAGGTGGCGATAGTGTTGCTGTAAAAAGGTGTCTAACAATACAGGATACTGTGCCAACTCTTTTGCAATCCACGGGCTCGCCGATAGCATCGGAATCAGCTCAATCGTTGCATTGGGGTTTTCTGCAATCATGACCAAGTAGATTGAACGTCGGCAAATGGCTTCAAGCAATGCAATCAATCGCGGTAAGGCAGCATTGGCAAGTTTTTGCTGCTCTTGATGGGCTAATAGCGCGTGGACAATGACAGGATACGCATCATCTAAGCGCTCTCGGGCCTCCTCGCTGAGGTTGGCAACCATCTTTGATTGCCAAAAATTCTGCAATAACTCGCGATTTTCTTTTGTTAGTACCTCATTTAAACGCGCAATTTGCGCTTCTAAATGCTCAGGCTCTAGATCGGTATCATCACTGTCAGGTACTTGACGCTCTGTCACCATACGTTCAAATGGCACATTAACATTGTCTCGATGAGCATTTAATTGGGTCAGTAATGCCTGCCAATCATTAAACCCAAGCGTCACTGCAAGATTATGCTGCCAATAAGCATCATGCGGCAGTCTTTGGGTTTGCTGATCGTTAATGGCTTGAATCGCATGCTCAAGTCGACGCAAAAACCGATACGCGGCTTGTAAGTTATCGTAGGTAATCTGCTCTAGATATCCAAGCTCACGCAACACTTGCATCGCCTCCAAACAAGGCTTTACCTGTAGCTGAGGATGCCGACCACCATAGATCAGCTGAAACGCTTGTACAATAAACTCAATATCTCTGATACCGCCCGCGCCAAGCTTAATATTGTCTAGATCTTCACGCTGTGCAACTTGATTTTGAATGAGCGACTTCATCTCCCTGAGTGCTGAAAACGCGCTGTAATCCACATAATAGCGAAAGACAAATGGTTTGATTAGCGCCTGAATCGCATCATAAAATGGCTGATCTATCTGCCCAACGACTCGTGCTTTTAGCCAAGCAAAGCGCTCCCACGCGCGTCCATGCAGGGCAAAATATTTTTGTAACGCTGAGAGATGGATGGCCAGATCACTGCCATCGCCCCATGGACGCAAACGCATATCAACCCGAAAGACAAAGCCGTCAGCCGTTTTATTATCAAGCAGCTTAATAATCCCTTGACCCAGACGAGTCATAAAACGTTTATTGTCTATGCTACGCGTGCCCTTTGCCTTGTCACCATTGGTTTCGCCGCGCGCTTGATGTACAAATATTAGGTCAATATCGCTCGATAAATTCAGTTCCTGAGCACCAAGCTTACCCATGGCCATGATGGCCATATCATCGATCTGCACATTGCCTTGTTCATTGATAAAGGTTGGCTCACCGTATTTAGCAATCAAATGCTGATAGGTATAGTCCTTGGCAAAGGAGATACAACCGCCTGCAAACTCTGATAGCTCATCAGTCAATTGCTCAAGACTAATCATCTGCAAGGCATCTTGCCAAATCCAGCGCATCATTAACAGCTTACGCAAATTACGTAAGCCACTCATGACTTTCGTTTCATCGGCGAGTTGATAGTTTTCATCTAGCGTATAATCTTGTATCAGATCATCGATTTGCTGACGAGTCAGCGTACTGTTCAGTGGGTAGCTACGCAAAAATGTTTGGCAGGAAACCGTTCGGCTCTCCCAAATTTGATAAGCAAACTCACTGGCTGTTTGCAGTACTTGCAGTTGCTCTGCTGTCGGCTGATAATCTGTACCACTGTTCATACGTGAGGGCATAGCAGGTATCATAGTGACAAAAACTCCTTACATAGAATGGTAAGACTACGTGAACCCAACTCATAAGTTTATTGTTTTTTCTTACGAGACAGTCACAGCATCAGATGAACATACTCAATATATCATTACAAAACATAAAACCCTGTTTAGTAACAGTGACTCTATTTGCTTTGAGTCGCTTTATGGTAGCATAAACATCTTTAATCAAAATGCTTTGAGACAGCTTCATTGCAGCGCACCTTTATACTCAATAAAAATAGCGTTTTGACTCAATGGTATTAAGAAATATTAAAGTTCGACTATAAATCGATTAGATTACTTTACACAAAACATTTATAGCCTTTCAATAATATTGTCTCACCCTTATAACACTCTCTAAACGCTTATTTATAATATGTGATACTGTCCCCTATGACTACTACCCCGCTACTACTCATTACCGCTGATCCTAGTCACCCATTAGCGCATTTAGCATTACGTTATGCGCGCGCGTATCTTAAGAGCGCATCGGCTGATCATAATATCGATAGTCATGCAGACGATATCGTCAATAAAGAAGACATCGACAATCCTATCACCAAACGGCCATTGCTCAATGTCTTTTTTTATGGGGATTCGGCGCATCTGGCGAATCGGCTACGCTGGCAGTCCGCTGATCAAATGAATTTGACCAAAGAATGGCAAATGTTGGCTGAACAATATCAGTTGCCACTGCCTGTTTGTGTTAGCACAGCTCTTAGCCGCGGTGTGAGTGACACAGATAACAGTACCCGCCATCAGCTTGATGGTGACAATCTGGCGACAGGATTTACGTTGGTGGGACTCAGTGAGCTCGCTCTGATGATGCAGGATGGCTGCCGCTTAATACAGTTTTGATAGCGTATCCATTACGACATTAGCCTGCGATAAACATATTTAGGAATACATGATGAGATTATTAATCCAGCTGCATACACCCACCGAAGCAGCAAGCTATGAAGGCTGCGCTCTGGCACTGACATTAGCGACATTCGGTCATGACGTGCAGCTGTACTTGGATGCACCTGTTTTTGGCTTATTGATGCAGCCTGAATCACGTTTGCACGGTATGATTCAGTCGCTTGATCTTTACGACATGCCAGCGGCTTGGCTACCTGATGATGTCTTTAGTGGTTGGGTGATTGGGATGCTGCCAGTAGATCTGACTTCACAGCTCATGCTGGTGCCAGAAATGATCCGCTCGCAAGATTTTGAGCAGATTTTAACTTTTTAATTGGCAATATAATCAAACTTATAAAATAATAAAGTACACACTTGGACACTGTTATGGCAACTTTATATCAATTACACAGCACGATGAATACCCTCAGGCGCAGTGCTGAAGAGATGTCTCGCACTTGGCGCACTGGCGACAGTATTATCTTACTTGGTACCACAGCCGCTTTTATCGACTGGCTCAATGCTTATTTGAATGATAGTGAAATAGATAGTATTGCAGGTATTTATGCATTAGCGGATGATATATCGCAGCTGACAGTTAACACTGCTGGCAAGCTAAATTTAGAGAGCAAATTGACTGGTATTTTAACGGATGAAGAATGGATTAGCCTATCTCAGGATAGCCAGTTTGATAAAGTGGTGACGATTGCCTTATGACGACTCATACCTCTACGACAACTTATACTGCCACAGCATCGACCGATATTGCATTAGATCAAGATGGGCATTTGTGTGACCATACGATTTGGACACCTGATATCGCACAACAACTAGCAGACACGCTAGATGTCAGCCTAACGAGTGAGCATTTGCAGATTTTGCAGCAAGTGCGCGCATTTTTTGTCAAATTTAATCATGCACCAGCGACACGCCCATTGATTAAATGGCTACAGAAAACTTTGCCTGAGCACGATATTAGCAATCAAAAACTACAACAGCTATTTAATACAGGATTGGTTGCGCGCCATGTCAACCGTTTAGCTGGACTGCCAAAGCCGCCCAATTGCCTATAAAAGTGTCTTTTTCAACTGTAGCTGCTTACCAAGTGAGCACTGATGAATGAGTCATATAGATCGGCTCATTTGGTACATCGCTACTTTGGATCGCTATTTCGGATCGTAGACTGTCAGCGTTTCATAACCGACACTTCGTCCTTCATCACCCAAAAATCCTTGCTGTCGCCATATTTCATACAAGCATATGGCGACACTATTGGATAAATTGAGACTACGCGAATCAGCCAACATTGGTAATCTCAACCAATTATCAGCACCGATATCTTCCCGTATATCATCTGCCAGTCCTGCTGTCTCAGAACCGAATACCAGCGCGATATTGGGCATGTCATTGTCAGATTTTTCACTGTCTGCTTGCCCGCCAAAATCATAATCATAGAATGGTTTGCTCAGTTTGGTGGTCAATGCGGTGACAATATGGCAGTCGGCGGCTTGCAAGGCTTGCCTCGCTGCAGCCCAATCTTCATGAACCTGCAAATGTGCGTATTCGTGATAATCAAGGCCTGCGCGGCGTAGTTTCTTATCATCAAGCTCAAACCCTAACGGTCTGACTAAATGCAGCTGCGCGCCGCTGTTGGCACACAGTCGAATGATATTGCCAGTATTACTCGGCATTTTTGGGGCGACCAACACGATATGAATGGTCATATTTGTTTACTCCGCAACTAGTCGATGCTCTATTATTTAAATTTATGAGCGATAGGTAATTAAAAGTTACAGTTTACTGCCAATAATTACATTTTGATACTGTGCAGCGTTTTTAACTTTCATTATGATGTCTGTAATGGATAGCGCGATAGCATTTATGTATGACTGTCTCATCCAATACCCCTTCAGTGAAGCTTGAGCAAGATACTTAGCGTCACTGTTGTTATTTATAACCATTCATTTATCTTTGAGGATACTATTATGAAAAAAGTAATCATCGCATCTTTAGCTGCTATGTTTGTTCTAACTGGTTGCAACACGTTTAAAGGCCTTGGCCAAGACGTATCAAGCGCCGGAAATGCTGTAACTGGCGGCGCACAAGACGTACAAGATAAAATCTAAGGTCTGCTTTTTTTAGATTTTTTGAGGGACTTACTATTTTGTAAGTCCTTTTTTTTGGTCACGAATTCTTTATCCTAAGTAGTTACTGCACATACACTTTATCAGATGCTATAAAAAAGCACGCAGTATTTGATTGAGATAACGCTGACCTAACAATGTTGGTTGTAACTGAGTTTTACTATCTATCAGTAGCCCTTGCTTAATCAACTTGTCTACTTGTGTGGTAACGCTTTCAAGCTTAAGCCCTGTTCTCTGCTCAAACAACGCCCAAGCGACACCGCCATGTAAGCGCAGTACATTTAACATAAACTCGCTAACCAGCTCATCTGTATCGATTGCTTGCCAACCAACCATTTTTGGTACGTTTTGAGTGCTCTTGGATGTTTCCGTCTCTATATCTCCTACATAATCTTTTGGCAAACGTGATTTGCTAAAACGATAGATGCCAGATTCTGCTAACAAATCGTTTTCTGATTTATCACTTTCCTTTGACGGCGCGCTACCCCTGTCTGCGCGACAATCAATCGTCACTTTACCATGTGCACCAGCACCTATTGCTAGATAGTCGCCAAACTGCCAATAGTTGATATTGTGACGGCAAGGCTTATCTGACTCGCCCGCCCACGCAGACACCTCATAATTGCTGTACCCCAGTTGCTGCAACAGCGCTTGCCCCGCTTGTTCGATATCTGCCAAGTTGTCTTCATCGGGTAAAATAGGCTGGCTACGATAAAACACCGTGTTGGGCTCAATCGTCAATTGATACCAAGAGATATGCGTTGCGCCAGCATCGTGCGCCATTTGAATATCATTTAATGCTTCGTTCATGGTTTGCTGCGGCAGACCATGCATGAGATCGACATTGACTCGCGTAAATCCAGCAGCCTTAGCAGCGCGTATCGCTGATAACGCTTGTACAGGATCATGGATACGTCCAAGCACTTTAAGCTTATCAGCGTCAAAGCTCTGTACACCGATAGACAATCGATTGATACCAACCTCTAGATACTGAGCAAATGGCGCATGCTCGAGTGTCCCTGGATTGGCCTCCATCGTAATCTCAATGTCCTCTGCAAATTCAAAACCTGACCGCAAACCAGAGAACAGTCGCTGATACTGAGCAATTGGCAATAGTGATGGTGTGCCACCGCCAATAAATATTGAGCTGATTTTACGCCCTTGTGCCAATGACTGTTGCATATTCGCATCCAAAAGGAGCGCATCGACATAATCATCATACATAGACAACTGACTGTTTATAGGAAGCTCATGCGAGTTGAAGTCGCAGTAAGGACATTTTTTCACACACCACGGGATATGGATATAGAGCGACAGTGGAATGCTCGTCACCTCTACAACGCTAGTCTCTGTCATCTTTTCTGTGAGTTGTAACGTATCAAGGTTATTTGGCGAGCTATCAGCATTCATTTTGGACATAAATAAACTTATTGTGTAATGGGCAATAATGATCAGTATCAAAAGTATCGCTAGGATAACGGCTAGATGATATAAAGAAAAGCCTAACTAACGTAAAACTATTAACAAAGCCACGCATAAAGCCACGCACAAATTCCCTATTCACCATGGTAACTTGCAGGCAGTATATAAAGAGATATTACCAGTACAGCATCCAAAGCGCAGCGCTGTATTCAGAATATAACCATTACATTTGCGGCGCGCTTGAAAGCTGGGTAATAAAAAACCACCCTGATAATATTAAATTTAAACATGAAGCAAAGGATAAGACATATGGCTTATTGGCTAATGAAATCAAACCCAAAGTTTTTTGGTATTCACGATTTACAACGGCTCGGTACAGATAGCTGGGATGGTGTCCGCAACTACCGCGCTCGCAACTTTATGCGTGATGATATGAAAGTCGGTGATAAAGTGTTCTTTTATCATTCTAGCGCAAGACCCTCTGGTGTGGCTGGCATTATGACAGTCAGTCAAGCGGGCTACCCTGACCCCACTCAATTCCACCCCGAGCATCGTCACTATGATCCTATTGCAACCGAAGAAGAACCACGCTGGTATATGGTGGATCTCACTTTTGAGCAAGCTTTTACAGAGGTGTTGCCGTTATCAGAGCTGAAATTTTTGCCTGCACTTGAGGACTCTTTACTGCTGAGAAAGGGCTGCGAGCAATTAACGGTCATTCCATTAGAGCCCAAACACTGGCACGCGATTATGGACATGGCCGAAACACTTGAGGTATTGCCAGAGCATAATGGCTGATACAGAGACTATCTAGGCACTATCAAAACCAAGAGGCTATCTATAATAAAAGACCATCCATACTAAAAGATTATCCAAACTCAAAGGCTATCCATGATCGATACTAAGTTATGAACATCAATGATGATGGATACCAAGCAAAAATATGCTCAAAGATTATATGTGCCTTTTTATGTTGCATCTGTAAAAGTTGACATCCTAGTCAAGCTTCTTTACCATCCTATTTGTATATGACCTGTCAATCTACCACTTAGATTGACGGGTTATTTTTATTTTAGTGCCTTCATTTTTATTTTTCCATTCTGTCTATATAAGCTTGCTCATATTATTTATCGGAGTATCATCATCGGCACGTCTCTCCTCTTACCACATCGCTCTGAGAGCGATGACCGTATTTGCTTATTAATATGATTAATAACAATTACCGCAAAGAATAAAAAGTTGCTTATCATGGTTTTCCCCTTATCTTTCAGAGACTTTAAAAGCTACAGTTTACGCTTAGGGGTGCTCGCTCTCCCTATCTTGATTACTCAGTTTTGCCAAGCAGCGCTTGGGGTTGTGGACGCCATCATGGCAGGTCAAGTATCTGCGCTTGATTTGGCGGCCGTGGCAGTTGGATCTGGCATTTGGCTACCGCTGTTTTTATTAGCAACAGGTGTGTTGATTGCCACTACCCCTCTCATTGGTGAGGCTGTCGGTCAAGACCAGCATCACCATGTTCCTCATATTACTCAGCAGTCCTTGTGGACAGCAGGCGCTCTTGGCCTTATTGGTTTTATTGTTGTCAATTTGGCACCCAATGTCCTTGGCATCATGGGTGTGCCTGAGAATATTCAGCCTATAGCAACACAATATTTGCATGGTGTGTCTTTTGGTTTCCCTGCATTAGCTGTCTATGCTGTGTTACGCAGTTATTGCGAAGCGCTTGGTCGACCTGAGCCAGTGACGGTTATTAGCATCATCGGCCTACTTGCAGACATCCCTATCAACTATATTTTTATCCATGGTTTATTTGGCATGCCCGAGATGGGCGGCGCAGGCTGCGGTGTGGCAACAGCACTGGTATTGTGGATAAATGTGTTGTTACTGGCGGCTTATACCAGCGTCACCAAGCGGCGGGAATTTGCCAGCACTCGCTTTTTTTATGGATTTGCGAGTCCAAATCGCACACAGATCAAAAAACTTCTAAAATTGGGGATTCCTATTGGTGTCTCTATCTTTTTTGAGGCCAGTTTATTTAGTTTGGGCGCTCTTGTTATCAGCCCGCTCGGAGAGCTTGCAACAGCCTCACACCAAGTAGCGTTATCAGTGACGTCACAGCTGTTTATGATACCGATATCTGTTGCCATGGCACTCACCATTATGGTCTCAAATCGTTATGGTCAAAAAAACCTCTTAGCCTTACGTCAAGTACAAGCCACTGGACTTGTCTGGACCGTATTGATTGCGCTCACTTGTATGCTTGGTATATGGCTATTTAGACCAGAGTTGGCAGCAGCATTTACCGATAATCCAGCGGTTAGAGCGGAGTCTATGCATTTGCTCATCTTTGCCCTTGCCTATCAGTTATTTGATGGCTGGCAGGTCAATGTCGCGGGTATATTACGCGGCATGCAAGACACCACCATACCGATGTGGGTCACGCTTTTTTGCTATTGGTTAGTAGCCCTACCACTGGGTATCTATTTAGTGCGTTTCACTGATGTTGGCGCTCAAGGCTTTTGGATGGCATTAATCACTGGCCTATTCTTATCTTCTATTCTATTGACCCTTCGTTTGCGCTATCAACAAAAGCGCCTAACGCTACTATGGGGATAAAACCAATTGACTTGAGCTCACCTCTTATAACCATTGCTAGCGATATATGGTCACATAGACTATGATAAATCGTAGACGTTTTCTTGCTAAAAAGATGGCTTACGTCAAAATATGTAAAAAGTCTCAGTTAACAACTGTACATTGATTGCTCATTGCCATGAATCTAGGTATCATTAGCAACTAATTAGACAATATTTAGTTACACTATTTTTCGAATTTAGTACAAGGTCAGATAAAAACTATGGATATTGAAAAAATACGCACCCTCATCGCCCTTATGGAAGAAAGTGAGCTGGTTAATTTAGAAATCAGTTCAGACGACGAGCATATCAGCTTAACTCGTCACTATGATGCGCCTGCACCAGCCATGATGGCAGCGCCAACTGCTAGCGCAGCGCCTATTACTGCTGAAGGAAAACCTGCGGAAAAAGCGGGTAGCGTCGAAAACTCGCCAATGGTTGGTGTTTTCTATTCAGCGCCAAGTCCTAACGACCCACCATTTGTAAAAGTTGGTCAAAAAGTTCAAGCGGGTGATACTCTAGGTATTATCGAAGCGATGAAAATAATGAACCCTCTTGAAGCGACTCAAAGTGGTATTGTTGACGAAATCTTGGTAGATAATTCTGAAGTCGTACAGTTCGGCCAACCTGTCATACGCTATAAAGCATAACGATATTTGCCATACTTAATTTCATTATGGCTGGTTTTTGATATACGTATCGCATCAAAGTCAAATAACAGGATGCTAGATATCAAAACTCAGTCAATAACTGATGCTTCGACAAGGATGAACCCATGATAAAAAAATTGCTCATTGCCAATAGAGGTGAGATTGCCCTGCGTATCGTTCGAGCTTGCAAAGCGCTAGGTATCGAAACGGTAGGCGTCTACTCTACTGCTGATGCCAACTTGATGCACCTGCGCTTTGTTGATGAGGCAATTTGTATTGGTAAGCCTAATGCCAATCAAAGTTATCTTGATATTAATACTATCTTAACTGCCGCTGAAATCACTGGCGCGGATGCTATTCATCCGGGTTATGGTTTTTTGTCTGAAAATGCTGAGTTTGCTGAGCGCGTAGAAGAAGCAGGATTGACTTTCGTTGGCCCTAATGCAGATCACATTCGCTTGATGGGTAATAAAGTCTCTGCGATCAACGCCATGAAAAAAGCGGGCGTACCAACCGTGCCTGGCTCTGTGGGTGCCGTTACGCTACATAATGCTGAAGAACAAGCGCGCAATATCGGTTTTCCGCTATTGATTAAAGCGGCTTCTGGCGGCGGTGGACGCGGTATGCGCGTCGTTGAGCGCTTTGACGAGCTGGTCGGTCAAGTCCAAGCGGCGAAGCAAGAAGCTGAGCTTTGGTTCGGTGATGATACTGTCTATATGGAGCGCTATCTTCAAAACCCGCGCCACGTAGAAGTACAGGTACTGGGTGATGGCAATGGTAATGCTATCCATCTGTATGACCGCGATTGCTCACTGCAGCGTCGCCACCAAAAAGTACTAGAAGAAGCGCCTGCGCCAGATATTCCAGATGATGTCCGTGAACCTATCTTAAAAGCATGCGTGAAAGCCTGTGAGCTTGTGAAATACCGCGGCGCTGGTACGTTTGAGTTTTTGTTTGAAAATAATGAATTTTTCTTTATTGAGATGAATACTCGCGTACAGGTTGAACATCCAGTAACCGAGATGATTACTGGTATAGATGTCGTGGTTGAGCAACTAAAAATTGCAGCCGGCTATGGTTTATCTTATCGTCAAAGTGAGATTGAAATCCAAGGCCACGCGATTGAGTGCCGTATCAATGCTGAAGATCCAGCAACTTTTGTTCCTTGCCCTGGTACTGTCAATCAATTATTTGCGCCAAGTGGCGCAGGTGTTCGATTCGATTCACATCTATACCCTGGCTATGAGATACCGACTTACTATGATTCACTCATTGGTAAGCTTATCTGCCATGGTCAAACTCGCCAGCAAGCCGTTGCTAAGACCATACACGCACTTGATGAATTGATCATTGAAGGTATCAAAACCAATATACCGCTACATCGTGATGTGATTTTAGCAGATGATAATTTTGCCAAGGAAGCGCAAAACATTCATTATCTCGAAAGAGAGCTTCTGAGCACAGACAAAGCCGAGAAAGCGGCATAGATCAAAACAGCGCTAAGCTGTAGTTTGCTTACTCGTACTGACTGGGACAGTAGTCATTTCCCATAAAAATCAATTTCCACAAAAAAAGCCGCTATCAATATAGCGGCTTTTTTATAATCGATACTTGGGAGATGGTACTGACAATATGCTATGCCGTTACTTCTAAAGTACTACTGTCTATCAAGGCAATACTCTATTAAAAGTCATAAAGCACTCTGTACCGTCAGGATCAGCGCACCATTGCATCTGATTGCCATCATGGTACAAAAACGCGATCAATGCTTCGTCACTTTGATCCACTTGGTTGCCTGAGCAGTCTACTTCGTTATTATCATAGATCGTCTTGATAGCGATGACGGGCAGGCCTTCTTCACGATGTGTGACTAGATAACGCCCATACGTCCATTCTTTGCCACTCACTGCCCACATCTCATTGTCCGCACCAAAATTATATAGCTCACGGCACTGATTCGACTTGTTGACTGACGCCATTAAATTTTTACTGGTAGTCGGCTTAATGTTTAGTATGCGCGCCTCACTTTGAGTGATTATGCCACCATCCATATCAGCTACCACCTTAGGCTCTGCACTGTTTTTTTGCAGACTATTCGATGATGCCGCTTGCTGAGCTTTCGCCTCTTTGGTCATGGTGATAGAACTGTCTAAATCTATCTCCCATTGTCCTGCAATGGCTGGACTAATATGCGTAGTGATTGTCGGGTCAGTAACTGTCTCACCACTCACTGGCAATGAAGCCAGAATAGACGCCAATGTAAATGAAGCAAATGATATAGGTTCCATGATTAACCTTTTATTTATAATATTTTATATACATTAGCGTAAGTCGTAGACACCAAAAACACAAGTAACATTATGCTATTGGGCAAAATACCTTAATCCAAACGATAACCAAAACCTTAGTCAGTAGTGACGTTGAAGTAAGATAATGCCCGATAATCTAGTCGCTTTCTACTCATAAAAAAATGACACCGTAGCTTTGCTTGTTGAATACAAGGAGCTACGGTGTTATATATTTATAAAATTAAGACCAGTAAAGTATTACGATATAGTTATCTAATACTAAGCAGCTTCCACATTCAATGCTTGAGCGAAGGCTGATAGCGCCCCTTTGAGCATGGCTGATACGGTGCTGCTACAAGTACCGATGCCGGAGTATACTTCACCATCCACATTCAACTGAATATAAGCGGCGGCATTTGCATTCGTTTTATTCTCACTATTGGTATCATCATCGATACCATTACCACTATTATGGTGCGGGTTAATGGCATGCTCTGCATAGTTAATAATATGCAATGATTTACCCGTATGCTGTGCAAGACCGTCGATAAACGATGATAATGGACCATTACCCGTACCATCGATATCAATGGTGTCGTTATTCATCTGGACTTGGCCGCTGAAATACACCTCACCGCCTTTGTTACTGACACTATAATCTAGTAACTCAAACTTACCTTGCTGCAAGTAGGTATCCTCAAAGGTCTGTAATATTTCATCATTTTGTAATTCACGGGCAACCGCTTCCGCTTGCTTTTGTACCACACGGCTAAAGTCAATCTGCATCCAACGTGGTAGGTTAAAGCCATAATTACGCTGCAAGATATACGCAACACCACCTTTGCCCGACTGGCTATTGATACGTACTACATCTTGATAGCTACGACCAATGTGCGCAGGATCAATTGGCAAATATGCCACATCCCACACGTTGTCAGTCTCAGTTTGGTTGTTTTCATTGTAGTCGAGTGACTTCTTAATGGCATCTTGATGTGAGCCGCTAAAGGCGGTAAAGACAAGCTCTCCCACATAAGGGTGGCGTGGGTGTAGCGGCAAGTTATTGCATTCGCTCACGACCTGTACGATTTCACTCATATTGCTAAAATCAAGCTCGGGATCGATACCTTGGCTAAACAAGTTCATGGCCATGACCATGATATCCATGTTACCCGTACGCTCGCCATTACCAAGCAATGTACCCTCAATGCGATCCGCGCCTGCAAGCACACCCAATTCAGCAGCGGCGACTGCACAGCCACGGTCATTATGCGTATGTAAACTGACGACCACATGCTCACGCTGAGCAAGATGACGGCAGAAATACTCTACTTGATCCGCAAAGACATTCGGCATAGAGGCTTCAACAGTTGCTGGCAAGTTCAAAATAACCTCTTGGCCTTGCTGCGGCTGCCATACATCACACACCGCGTCGCACACTTCTACTGCATATTCCGTCTCAGTCTGACTAAAGCTCTCAGGTGAATACTGGAACACCCAATCTGTCTCAGGGTATTTTGCCGCATATTCTTTCAATAATTTGGCGCCAGTAATGGCAATCTCTTTAATGTCAGCCTTGTCTTTGCCATAGACTTTTTCACGTTGCACACGGCTGGTTGAATTATAAACATGGACGACGGCGCGTTTGACGCCTTTTAGCGATTCAAAAGTACGGGCAATCAAATGCTCGCGCGCTTGTACCAATACTTGTAGCGTCACATCATCCGGTACGTGGTTTTCTTCGATAAGTTTACGGGTAAAGTCAAATTCAACCTGCGCCGCTGATGGAAAACCAATCTCAATCTCTTTAAAACCCACCTCTACTAAGGTCTTAAAAAAGCGCATTTTTTGTTCAATCGTCATTGGATCAATCAGTGCTTGGTTACCATCACGCAGATCTACACTTGCCCATATTGGCGACTTCTCAATTGTTTTGCTTGGCCAAGTACGATCTGGCAGTAGTGGCGCAAAGGCAAATGGACGGTATTTACGAAAGTCAAAAGCGGCATTTTTTGGTGTGATCTTTGCAGTCCCAGTGGCTGCAGTATGCGTGGCTTGGTCAGACATAATCAATCCTTAGATGATATGGTTATTTGTATGTTTAGCTAGATGATTAGCTGTTGTTTAGAATTGTATTTATCATACGAGCTAACGAGTAGTTACACCATAATAATAGCAAAGTTTAGCAAATAGAAACCTCCTATTTTTTACTTTATTTTCTATGATTTTAGTGAAAAAACCCAATTTAGTAGTTACAATCAACTAAATTCACTATTGAGGCGCTAAAAATGCCAGAAAGTCATTTTGGAAGTACGGGCACAATAGATATAGATGACATCGATAAGCAATTATTGCGCTTGTTACAGACGCAGGCACGTATGAGTATCACGGAGCTTGCTGAGCGTGTCAATCTCTCTGCCACCCCTTGTGCCCGCCGTATTAAACGCTTAGAAGACGCTAATATCATTACAGGCTACCATACCAAAACCGATGCGCAAAAACTGGGCTATCCGCTCGCCGTGTTTATCGCCGTCAGTATGGATCGTCATACGGCTGAGCGTTTTGAGCAATTTGAGCGTAGCGTTCAGAGTTTTGAGGAAGTCGTGAGCTGTAGTATTGTCACAGGACGTACAGAAGACTATCTGATTAAAGTCAGAGTGCGTGATATGGCACATTATGAGGAGTTTTTATTGCATCGCCTCAATCGTATTGAGGGCGTTGCCCAAGTCCACACCAGTTTTGAGCTGCGAGAGGTATTCAGCCGTAGCGTCGTATAGAGCGCTCATGGCGTTAAAAATGCTAAGCGAGCGTTGGTGACTGTCTACGAAACATTATTATCAAAATCAGTCCAATCATCAATCCGATAGCAGCGACCAGTAACCCTGCATTGAAATTGCCATCCTCTCCTGCCAATGCTACCGTCACCAAAGGTCCCAAGAACTGCCCTAGCGCATAGGCGAGCGTTGCCAATGCAATCAGTAAATTAGAATAAGCAGGATTGATGTTTTTAAACAACGTGAGGGTCATCGCCACCATACCGACGAAGGTCAACCCTAGAATAATAGCATTGCCGTATAATCCAAGCGCACCATCAAACCATATAGGCAAACACATGCCAAACGCTTGTAATACCGTGAGACCCATTAGGGTTTTTACCTCACCGATACGTTTGGCAAGCGCGCCCCATAACGGGTTTGATAGCATCGCAAAAACACCAACCACCAACCAAATCATCAATCCAGCATAGGTCTGTGTCGTTAAGCGCTGCGCTGCCATAACAGGCAGGAAAGTTGCTGAGCTGATATAACCAAATCCTGCCAATATATAACTGACAAAAAGCAAAGCAAGCGCTTTATAGTGTCCAGAAATCGCTTCATATAAAGAGCGTTTGAAGTTCAAATAGCTCTGATGCACTGAGACGTGCTGTTTCGAATCGGTCAACTGTGACTCCAAACTATTTACTGGTTTGGGTTTTATTGCGTAGAGGAGCCATATCAGCGGTAAACTAGTGCAGCCTGCAACCAGCCAAATCACATCAAAGTGATAGCCCAATGTTAGAAGCCACCACGTCACAATGGCAGAGGCACTAATACCAACACCGATACCTGCATAATGTACGGCCGAGAGTATAGAACGGCGCTCGGGGCTCAGGTTTTGAATCACAAACGATGAGCTCAATATCATCGCTACCCCGCTTGCAATGCCTGCGATTAGGCGAATGATATACCATAACGTGAGCGACATATTTGGTATAACGAGTAGCATTGTTGTGACAACACTGATTATTGCCCAAAGCGTCATCGCCTGCCATGTCGCACGCTGAGGCACAAACATAGCAATGAGGGCACCGATAAAATAACCGATATAGTTGATTGATGCTAGCCAGCCAGCAATCGTCGTTGATAGTGACAATTGCACCATAATATCAGGTAGAGTGGCGGTAAAGAGAAAGCGTCCATAGCCCATGACAACTGCCATACAGTACATACCGATACAGGCAATGGCCGCTTCATTGGTGATGGTAGGAGCGACACGGCTTTTAATAGCAGTCATCATGACAGCGCCATTTTTGTGGCAATTAGCACACAATCCTTTGTGTTAGATAATTAAAAGCAATAGTAAAATAAGTAGGGGTAAAACAGTTATTAGGGCTATTCAAACGGCATAAGATAAAAACAAACGCTACGATACATCTAACGCTATTGTCTCTGTCGTATCCTGTCCTAGCATTTGTACACGCTGATCGCTAAACATATCCATGTCAGGGGCTAGCGTACGCATAAACCGATCAAAATATAACATTTGCTTGGTCAATAAAGCAAAGTCGCGTGGAAAATGGATACCATGACGTTTGCCAACTTCGACAATCTCAAGCATCATTTTGTTGAGCTCGTCAGCTTGCTCTTTACTGTTAAAAGGCACACCGCTGGTAAAGGTCTTATCCTCTGCCATGATCGTTATCATCATGCGCTCTAGATCATTACCTAAGGCAACCACATCAACTTTATTGCCACCATGCGTCATTTCCATGTCAATCATATGACGTGCCATCGCTTGATAGTCACTATCTTGCATCGCTTGCATCATACCCATGCACGCACGCCAGCTCTCGGCTTTGAGTTTACCGACAATACCAAAGTCTAAGAAACCAATACGCCCATCGGTTAATAGCATCAAGTTACCCGCATGCAGGTCAGCATGGAAGCTATTGCACAGCATGAGACTGGCAAACCAGGTGTTTAATGTATCTGCCATGATTTGCGCAGGATCGCTGCAATACTGACGCATGAGCGACTCATCAACCATAGAAACCCCATATAGGCGGCTCATCGTCAATACACGCTTGGTGGTCAGATCGTCATACACTGTTGGTGCCACTACCCGTGTATTACCTGAGACGGCTAAGAACTGCTGAAAATCGCGGATGTTTTGTGCTTCAGCGATAAAATCCGTCTCAGCAAGCATACGCAGGCGAATCTCATCGATAATTGGCGCGATACTTGCGAATCTCATCGATGGCATCACTATTTCAAGCAACTTGGTCACGCCATGCAATACGCCCAAATCGGTCTGCATAATCGTCTCGACGCCAGGCTTCTGTACCTTTAGCACCACTTCATCACCATTATGCAGACGGGCAGCATGAACCTGAGCGATAGAGGCAGAGGCTAGCGGCTCTGAGTCAATATGCGCAAACTTATCATCAAGACTCATACCATCAGTCGCCAGCTCTTCTTTTAGCACCTGCTCGATATAAGCATAAGACAATGGCGTGGTTTGATCCAAGCAGCTCTGGAAAGCGGTGACATAATCACGTGGAAACAGCGAGGGTGTACTGGCGATAAACTGACCGATTTTGATATAAGTCGTGCCTAACTGCTCAAAGGTTTCTTTGAGTAGCATTGCATCAGGTTTTTCCCCTTTTGCCACTCTTAGCGCAGACAGACCTGCCACACTCGCGGTTTGGCGAACACGGTTAACGACATTAAAGGTATGCTTTAACAAATGCGGACGATGAATTTTCATAAAAAACAACTATGGTAATAGAAAGGATTTGAAAATAGATAATTTCGAAAATAGACTAAAAATATATCAAAGACATAGTATTCAATCAGGGCTGCTACAGACTGGGCATTCTAGATCTTTTCTATAACCCATCAGCCGTTGCTGCATCTGACTACCATCCCATATGAGTAGCTTGTTTGTCAGTGGATTTTTGGTTAATCCCAAATATTGCAAGGCGGTATTGGCTTGTAGGTTACCCATAACCGCAGTGGTACTCGCAAGCACACCAGAATTGGCACAGTTACGCTCATCGGCAGCCTCATCATGCATAAGCGCGCCAAACACGCAATGATAGCAACCTGTGTCTAGATGTGGCTCAAACAGCGCCAGCTGCCCTTGCATCGCAATTGCCGAGGCAGAGAGTAATGGAATTTGATAGCGTACGCTAATGCGATTAATGACATCACGAGTCGCAAAATTATCCGTACAGTCTAGTAATAAGTCTGGCTTACCAGAGGCTAGATTGAGCAATTCATAAGCATTGTCTTCATCTAACCGCGCCACGGTGCCGTAAGCTTCTATCAAAGGGTTGATGCGTGCCAGCATAGCCGCTGCTGTCAGCGCTTTGGACTGACCGATATCTTCTGGCAAAAACAGCGTTTGCCGTTGCAGGTTAGTTGCTTCGATCGCATCATCGTCAATCAAATGAACAGATCCTACCCCTGCACGCACCAGTGTCTCAGACGCTGGACAACCAAGGCCGCCTGCGCCTATTATCACCACGCGTGCTGACTTTAATCGCAGCTGAGCATCCATATCCCAACCGTCGAGTAGTATTTGCCGTGCATAACGGAGCAGCTCATCATCAGATAGCTGTGCCAAATCGTCTGCCATATTTTTTGCAACCTATAATTAAAAATGTCTATCCATAAAGCCTATTTATGGATATTGCCCTACTGTGACACGATCATTACCACCATAATCTTGTACCGTGTGTACTGACTCAAAACCATTCTCCAAAAATAACCGTCGAACCGCAACCCCTTGGTCATGGCCATGCTCGATAGCCAGCAGTCCTTTTTTGCACAAATAAGACGGTGCCTGCTGGACAATATGCTCGATATCAGCCAAACCATGATTGAGTGCACTGAGCGCACTAATCGGTTCAGCGGTTAGACCTGCCAAATGCTCATCTGCCTCATCAATATAAGGCGGATTTGAGACAATCACATCAAACCGACATTCGTCATCAGTAGGTAGCGCTTGATACCAACTGCTTTGGATAAATTCAATATTAGTGACACCATTAAAATCCGCATTATGCCTAGCAATATCGAGCGCCTCAAGCGACAAATCAACGGCGACCACTTGCCAATTGTCTTTTTTTAATTCATGAGCCAAACTGGCAGCAATACAACCTGAGCCTGTACCCAAGTCAAGTAAGCGCTTATGAGGATTAGATACTGGCTGAGCATTGATCCATTTCAATACTTGCTCGACCAATACCTCGGTATCTGGTCTGGGAATCAAAGTATACTCATTGACCACAAAACTCAGCGACCAAAATGCTTGCTGACCCGTCAAATAAGCGAGCGGCATCCCTTCTTGCATTTTAACCATACCAGTATAAAACCGCCTTTGCTCACTCTCTGTCAGCTGATAATCTTCGTCAGTAATCAAAAATAGTGAAGGTTTATCAATAACATATAGCAGCCAATCCGTTGGCCAAAACGATGGTATCTGACGATTTGTCTCACCATTCGTCAGTTGACCAATTTGCTGCTTTATTTGACGAATGGTCAATGCGGTCATAAGTCACTCTTAAAGATATCGTAAATAAAGATAAAAGTACTGCCAATGCTACTCTGAAGCGCGCGGTGGCTCATTGGTATCGGTCAGGTTTGGATTTGCCTTCGTTAATTTGTCATTATCACCGTATATATCGTCATTATCACCAATCACAATGTGTTTATCGACCAGATAAATTAAGATCAAAATTGGCATACCAATCGCAAAGGTGAAAATAAAGAAAAACGGATAGCCCATATTGTCAACGATAGCCCCAGAGTAGCCACCCATCACCTTAGGTAGCAACGTCATTAGCGATGAAAAGATAGCATACTGTACCGCGGTAAAACGAATCGAAGTCAAGGCAGACAAGAACGCAATGAATACAGCGCTGGCAAGGCCTGCCGCTAGATTATCAAAAATCACTGCCACGTACATATGCGGCAAGCTACCAGGATGGTAAGTGAGCAGGACAAATAATAGATTCGTCACACAAGCCAAAATGGCACCGACCATCATCGCCTGCATCATACGCAGTTTTTGAGCCAAAATACCACCCAAAAAGCCACCTGCAATAACCATGATGACACCGACTAACTTCACAGCATTGGCAATGTCTGTCTTACTAAAACCCATGTCTTGGTAAAAGACGTTCGAGATAACCCCTGCGACGATATCAGAAATCCGGTATAACCCAATCAAGGCCAGTAGCAATAATGCTTTTTTGCCATAACGACGGAAAAAATCAACGACTGGTTCAACCCAAGTGGTGTAAGCCATTTCTTGTTTGACCACGCCTATTTTGACAGACAGGTAACCCACAACTGATGCCACCAGTAAGCTGGCTAACAGGTGAACCACTTCGAGTACAAAGGCAAACATCACACTGTCTGTCTCTGGCATTAACGCACCAACATTGACAAAAGCAATGATAAAAGCTACGACCGACAATACAAATACCAGTACTAAGCGAGAATAGTCCGAGGCGGGACGATCAATACGTATCTGCTCACTTACAGGCTCCCGAATTATCAGCGTGGTCACCACACCTACGCCCATCACTGCTGCCATGATCCAGTAGGTGTTGCGCCATGCTTCGTAACTATAAAGCTCTTCGGTCGAACCGAAATAATCTGCCAAATAGAGCGCACCTGCGCCTGCAAAAATCATCCCTAAACGGTAGCCTGCGGTATACATTGCCGACAATACTGACTGAAAACTCGCAGGGGCAAGCTCAATACGATAGGCATCGACCACAATATCTTGCGTGGCGGATGAAAAGCCCAATAGCACGGCTGCCATGGCCATATAGTGCAAACTGCTCTCATCGGTCGGATTGATACTGGCCATCATATAAATCGCCAAAATAATTAAGAGCTGTGCGATCAGAATCCAGCTACGACGGCGGCCCAGTAATCTAGTCAATATCGGTAGCGGCACCGCATCTACTAGGGGCGCCCAAATGAACTTGAACGAATATCCCAATGCCGCCCAACTAAAGGTCGTCACTACACTGCGATCAAACCCCGCCTCACGCAGCCATAACGATAAGCTGGAGAAAATAAGCAAAATAGGAATACCAGCCGCAAAACCCAAAAACAGCATGATCATAGCACGCCGATCAAGATAGGCTTTCGCCGCCTCGCCCCATGATTTTTTGGCGATGGGAGGTTTGGGTGGTACAGATTTGACAGCAGACATAATAACTCACCAACAATTGAGACAAATAACACAACTGCGCACAATTTTTATCAATCTTTAGAATCAGTTATCCATAAAAAGATCGATAAAAATTGCTCTACGTTGCACCAATATGATCATTACAACAAAATTCAGTTATGGTACTTGAGAACCGCTACCTTGACTAGATGTTTTTGCATTAACTCATTGATTCTGGCACTTTCATAACGGCTTATATTTCGCTGCAGTAACGCAGATTATAGCAATCTTTCACTATGGTTAAACCAGTCCTTAGTTTTCTTACTACTTACTCTCATCAAAGATGTCTAACAACGCTTTCAGTTATCGGTAATATGTAGATAGAGATAGGATCAATACAAACTTGATCAGCTTATTACTGTCCTACCTAGTAGCAAGAGCAATGGCGTTAATAGCAAGCTGGATGAGGTACTACACCAAGACTTAATGATTAATAATTTAAAACATATAATTCTTATATATTAGTTTTATAAATGCAAAGCGCTTCGTTATGCTCTCTATATCAACAACGATTATCTTAATTGACGATTTGTTCTTTCTATTACCATAGCCTAGGAGTTTTGCCATGTCCGACTCAACCAACACCCCAACCGATAAAAGCACCACGCAAGATACCGCTGGTTGCCCGATAAACCACCAAGGTAACAGCGATACCGCAACCAATACAACTTATGATCAAGGTGATGATAAGGGACCGACGATTCATAGTGAAAACGTTGATCAAACACACGCACCGCAGCGCCCTAGTATGGGTGGCTGTCCTGTCATGCATCAGGCACACACTACTACAGCCTCTGCTGCCACTGATTGGTGGCCAAACAGCTTGAACCTAGACATATTGCATCAGCAAGATAAAAAGACTGACCCAATGGGAGCAGACTTTGATTATGCTAAAGCCTTCAAACAACTTGATTTAGAAGCGGTCAAAACCGATTTGAAAAACCTCATGACCGAATCACAAGAATGGTGGCCAGCAGATTGGGGTCATTATGGTGGCTTGATGATTCGTATGGCGTGGCATTCAGCGGGTACATATCGCGGTGCCGATGGTCGCGGCGGTTCTAATACTGGCAACCAACGCTTTGCGCCACTAAATAGCTGGCCGGACAACGCCAACCTAGACAAAGCGCGCCGCCTACTATGGCCCATCAAGAAAAAGTACGGCAACAAACTGTCATGGGCGGATTTGATGATTTTGGCAGGCAACATGGCTTATGAGTCTATGGGCTTTAAAACGCTAGGCTTTGCTGGTGGTCGTGCTGATATTTGGCATCCAGAAAAAGACATCTACTGGGGTTCTGAACGCGAATGGCTGGCACCGACCGAAAACCGTTACGATAGCGATAAAGACCGTGCATCCCTCGAAAACCCACTAGCAGCGGTACAAATGGGCTTAATCTATGTCAACCCTGAGGGCGTCGATGGCAACCCTGACCCATTGAAAACCGCTCAAGATATGCGTACGACGTTTGCGCGTATGTCAATGAACGATGAAGAAACGGTTGCTTTGACCGCGGGTGGTCATACCGTTGGTAAGTGTCACGGTAATGGCGATGCGACCACACTAGAAGACGAGCCAGAAGCGGCGGATGTCAAAGAGCAAGGCCTAGGCTGGCGCAATCCTAAAGGTAATGGCAATGCAGGTGATACCGTCTCAAGTGGTATCGAAGGCGCGTGGACAACCAATCCAACCCAATGGGATCATGGCTATTTTGAATTACTATTGAATCACAACTGGGCATTAACCAAAAGTCCAGCAGGTGCATGGCAGTGGGAGCCGACTGACATAAAAGAAGAAGATCGTCCATTAGACGCTCATGATCCCAGTGTCCGCCGTAATCCGATCATGACTGATGCTGACATGGCACTGATTAAAGATCCTGTTTATCGCGAGATTTCAGAGAAATTCCATAACGACCCAGCGTATTTTGATGAGGTGTTTGCCAAAGCATGGTTCAAGCTAACTCACCGTGACCTAGGGCCTAAATCTCGTTACTTAGGGGCAGATGTACCGAGCGAAGACTTTATCTGGCAGGACCCTATTCCAGCAGGCAATGCAGACTTGAATGCTGATGACATTGCAGCGCTAAAATCGCAAATATTGGACAGTGATTTGAGCCGCCGTGAATTAATCATTACCGCATGGGACAGCGCACGTACATTCCGCGCATCAGACTATCGCGGCGGTGCAAATGGCGCACGTATCCGCTTAGCCCCGCAAAAGGACTGGGCAGGTAATGAGCCAGAGCAGCTGCAACGTGTGCTTGAGACATTAACCCGCATTCAGTCTGATTTTGATAAAGACGTAAGTTTGGCCGATTTGATTGTGCTTGCTGGTAATGCTGCTATTGAGCAGGCAGCAAACGATGCAGGCATAGAGGTTACGGTACCATTTACCGCAGGTCGCGGTGATGCAGAAGCGGCAATGACCGATACCGAATCTTTTGCAGACTTAGAGCCACTGCACGACGGCTATCGCAACTGGGTCAAAGAAGACTATGCGGTCTCTCCTGAAGAGATGCTGCTCGATCGCACGCAGCTAATGGGATTGACAGCGCCTGAGATGGTGGTATTGATTGGCGGTATGCGCGTCCTGGATACCAACCATGGACAGAGCCAACAAGGCGTCTTCACTGACCGTGCTGGTGTACTAACCAACGACTTCTTTGTCAACTTGACCGACATGAACTACACGTGGCATCCCGTGAAAACAGGTGACGAGCCAAGCAACACGGTCAATAGTTACGAAATACGTGAGCGTAGTACCGGTAATACCAAATGGCAAGCCAGCCGTGTGGATTTGGTATTTGGCTCAAACTCTATCTTGCGTGCTTATGCTGAGCTATATGCGCAGGACGATAACTTAGAGAAATTCGTTCGTGATTTCGTTAGCGCTTGGAGTAAAGTCATGAATGCGGATCGTTACGATATCGCCAAATAAGTCTGGTTCGCCAAACTGATTGGTCATAGATGAGTATATAGATGATGAGCAGCTGTCTTTTAGAAGGCAGCTGTTTTTATGTTTGTGTCTAACACAATAGCTAGTACTATTTTGGTTGTTTTGCCTTGATAAAATAGAGACTTATAACTAATATTAAAAATCCTACTCCTATATTCATAATTATCATAAATTGATAGCTATTTATTATATACAAGAATAATAGCTTTGTTTTACACTACGCTCTTATGGCATATTTGTAAGTTTTTACTTTCATATACAAATCTTTCAAATATAGGTAAGGTTTGTATTGTTACACAATAGGATTCAGTGATGGCAATCGATGTAGTGGTCAATCAGCGACATTTGCAAATTCAGCTCAAACAGTTGGAAACAGTCTGGCATACGGTGATTAATGGCTATAACTTAAGTCAAGCAGCGACTGTACTGCACACCAGCCAATCGAGCTTGTCAAAGCATATCGCGGCACTTGAGAATCAGCTGAAGACCGAAGTATTTATTCGTCAAGGAAAGCGTCTGACAGGGCTGACCACCATGGGTACGGCGCTTATGCCACATATCGAGTCCATCTTTGTCGAGATTCGTACCATTGAAAATCTGAGCCTTGATTTTAATAATCCTAATATCGGCACATTGACCATTGCGACGACCCACACGCAGGCACGTTATGTCTTGCCAAAAGTGGTTAAAGAATTCAAAGATCGTTTTCCTAAAGTCAATTTGATCTTGCAACAAGCCGATCCTGAGACCATCGCACAGATGGTGATTCGTGGTCAGGCTGATATCGGTATCGCAACGGAGTCCTTACTTCACAATAACTATCTCAGATGCTACCGCTATTACGACTGGACGCATCGTGTCATCGTGCCAAGCGATCACGAACTTGCCAAGCAAGACTCTATCGACTTGCCAACCCTTGCCAGCTATCCCATTGTGACCTATCACGGCGGCTTTACTGGACGCGGCGCGATTGATAAAACCTTTGAAGCAGCAGGTCTAGAGCCAGATATCGTACTCGCCGCGCTTGATGCCGACGTCATTAGTACCTATGTTGGACTTGGCTTAGGCATCGGTATTATTGCCGAAATGGCATTTGAACCAAGTCACTATCAGAACCTAACTGCCATACCAGTCGATCACTTCGGACGCTTTACCAGTTGGATGGCGGTGCGCGATGATGCCGAAATTCGCCAGTACGGTCGCGCCTTTATGGAGCTGTGTCAGAAACAATTTGACAACTAAACAAAGCGACTAGAGCGCCTGTCCTACCTTACGCCACCTTTACCGAGCTTATGCATAAGTGATAAAATACAGTCTATAACGTTATTCAACGTTTGATTTCGTTTTTATTTCTGCATGTATTGCTGGACGCCTAGACATTTAATTGTACTGGGTGTCGATCACTGCATGTCCATTTGCTTCTATGTAACAGGTGATACCGCTCATGGAAAAACTCGTAGCGATCATTATGGCAGTTTTTGCCGCCCCTTTGCTCATTGGCGGCGCTTATCTGCTCTCTTTAGGCGGTAGTCCTTACTATCTTTTTGCTGGCGCAGCGATGCTTGCGACCGCTTTTTTGTTGTTCAAAAAACATTGGAGTGCTTACGGCCTCTACGCTCTTTTCATCGTCATAACGATGGTTTGGGCACTGTGGGAATCTGGATTTTATTGGTGGGCGCTGGCAACTCGCTTGGGTTTCCCACTAATATTTGGTTTATTAATGCTTTTACCGTGGGTCTCTAAGAAGATGCACGGGAAACACGCTCAAGTAACAACCACCAACAACACTAAGAAAAGTCCTCTTTATTATTGGGGACTAATGGCCAGTGTGGTTGTGGGCGCACTGCTCTCTTTCGGTAGTATGGCCAATAATGCCACTGACAAATTGGGCGAGCTCGATTTAACTGCCAACGATGACGGCGATCAAAACGCCACTTCTACCAACCTTGGCGACCCATTATCCACTGGCGGACAAACACCAGATGGCGAATGGAGCGCGTATGGTCGTACTGATTATGGACAACGCTACTCTCCTCTGGCTCAGATCAACACTGATAATGTCAAAGATTTAGAACTCGCTTGGCAAATCCAAACCGGTGATGTCAAAGGTCCTAATGACGTTGGTGAAACCACTTATCAAGCAACACCATTAAAAATCGGCAACGCCTTGTATATGTGTACGCCGCATAACTGGGTATTGGCATTAGATGCCGACTCTGGTGAGACATTGTGGAAGTTTGATCCTAAGGTTGGCGAAAACCTCCAACGTCAGCATCAAACCTGTCGCGGTGTCTCTTACTATGCTGGTCAAACTGGCACGGATAATACCGCTCCGGTTGCTACTGTTGAGTCAGCTAATAATAGCGCCACTGACGATACGTCCGTCGTCGCTCGCAAATCTGCTGCCACTAGCGATACAATGGTACAAAAAATCGCGGGTAATACCTTTGAAAACGCATCTAAGCAATGCGATGCCAAGATATTTATCCCAACCTCTGATGCCAAGCTCTATGCCCTTGATCCAAAAACGGGACAACGCTGTCAAGACTTTGGTGAAGATGGTGCATTAGACCTCATGCACAACATGCCGTTCCAGCAAGCAGGCTACTACTACTCAACGTCTGCACCCGTCGTCGCAGGTGGGGTTATTATTGTTGCTGGTGCCGTCAATGATAACTATGATGTGAACTCACCCTCTGGTGTGATCCGTGCTTATGACGTGAATACTGGCGAGCTTATGTGGAACTGGGATTCAGGCGATCCTGACAACACAGCACCTTTTGATGTCAATGATCCAACTCAAGTCTATCGCACCAGCTCGCCAAACTCATGGTCGACTGCCAGTGCTGATGAAGAGCTTGGCTTGGCCTACTTCCCAATGGGCAATCGCACGCCCGATCAGCTCGGTAGCTATCGTAATGCTGCTGAAGAAAAGTATGCAACCTCTGTGGTCGCACTAGATCTTAAAACAGGTGAAGCGCGCTGGGTACAGCAGTTTGTCCATCATGATCTTTGGGATATGGATACGCCTGCTCAGCCAACATTGCTTGACTTAAATACCGCTGATGGTGTCCAACCTGCGTTGGTTATACCGACCAAACAAGGCGATGTCTACGTCTTGAACCGTGCAACAGGCGAGCCTATTGTACCTATCAAAGAGCGTGATGCACCGCAAGGCTACCTCATTGCTGGTGAACATGCTGCTCCGACGCAACCTTATTCTGGCTTGAGCTTTGCGCCTGAGAAACTGACTGAAAAAGATATGTGGGGCGCAAGTCTCATCGATCAGATGATGTGCCGTATTGAGTTCAACAAACTCAACTACGACGGCCGCTATACGCCGCCATCAACCAACGGTACGTTAGTCTATCCTGGTAACTTTGGTACCTTTAACTGGGGCGGTCTCGCTGTCGATCCTGAAAATGGCGTGATGTTCGGCATGCCAACTTACCTTGCCTTTACCTCAAAACTCATCCCTAAAGACACACTTGGCGATGTTGAGACCAATAAAGGTGAACAAGGTGTGAATGCCAACGAAGGCGCAGACTATGCGGTAGAAATGGGACCATTCTTATCACCACTTGGTGTACCTTGTCAGCAGCCACCATGGGGTACGATCGCAGGTGCTGATCTGGCCACAGGTGAGATTGCTTATCAGCGCAAAAACGGTACTGTACAGGACTTATCTCCTATTCCAATCAAGTTTGAATTGGGGGTGCCTGGTATTGGCGGACCTATCATCACTAAAGGTGGCGTCGCCTTCTTGTCAGCAGCAACAGAAAACAACTTCCGTGCTTATGATCTAAAGAATGGCGATGTGCTATGGAATGTACGTATTCCAGCAGGTGGTCAGGCTACACCTATGACCTACTTGAACTCTAAAGGTGAGCAAATGGTGGTATTGGTAGCTGGTGGACATGGTTCAGTAGGTACGAAGATTGGTGATTATGTTGTGGCTTATAAGCTTGGCGATCAAGCCAAATAAGTGATTTAAAAAACTTACCATTTACATAATGTCATTTCAAAAAAGCAGGTAACTTCGGTTACCTGCTTTTTTATGTGCGACTGGTTTTGTTATACAAATACTTTTGATATAGATATGTTTGATAGCAAGCTTATCAGCAGCCTTATCTTTTGCTAGCTATACCTACTACCCACTAATGGCGCTTTGTTACGATTTATTGCTACTCTGTAACACGGCTTGAAATCGGTAATGGTGACAAGCATATCAAGAGAAAATAATTAATCACTCTACTGGATAATTTATGAATAACAAAATCCCTTTATCTTTTTTAGATCTCGCACCAGTACCTGAAGGTAACACCATCGCTGAAGGTATTGCTCAAACGGTACAAACCGCGCAGCAAGCAGAGAAGTCTGGCTTAAACCGTTACTGGATGGCTGAACATCACAATATGCCAGGTATCGCTAGTGCAGCGACCTCAGTCCTGCTGTCACATATCGGTAGCCAAACCGAGCGCATCCGTATTGGGGCAGGCGGTGTGATGCTACCAAATCATGCGCCTTTGGTAATTGCTGAGCAGTTTGGTACTTTGCAAGCATTATATGGCGACCGTGTTGACTTGGGTTTAGGACGCGCACCTGGCACTGATGGGGCGACGTTTCAGGCACTGCGCCGCCAAATGAAAGACGCCGAGCGTTTTCCACAAGATGTACAAGAACTGATGTACTTCTTGGGCAATGATACAGATGGCAGCCCTGTACAAGCGTTCCCTGGCGCCAGATCGGGCGTCCCTATTTGGATATTGGGCTCTTCTCTATTTGGTGCGACCTTAGCCGCGCATTTAGGACTGCCCTATGTGTTTGCCTCACATTTTGCACCGCAAATGCTAGGACAAGCAATTAAAGCCTATCGTGAGCAGTTCAAACCGTCTGCCTACTTAGATAAGCCTTATGTCATGCTTGCTGCAAACTTGTTACTGGCTGACGACGATGAGACTGCTCAGTATCACTTTACCTCAGCACAGCAGAGCTTTGTACGTTTGCGCCGTGGTGAGACAGGTCAAATGCCAAAACCTACGCACGATATGGACAGCATCTGGAGCCAAGCAGAAAAAATGATGGTAGATAATGCGCTGTCAGTTTCATTCATTGGTTCTGTCGAGACAGTCAAACCAAAATTGGCTGCGTTTTTGGCAACCCATCAACCAGATGAATTGATTGTAACCGCTAATGTACATAATCAAGCAGCGCGTATTCGTTCACTTGAACTTACACCGGAGCTAAACTTATTTACTTTACAATCAAATGAGACACTTGCATAATTATTACCAAACCTTAACTGGATTTTTGACATGGAAGCAACTGCGGTTATCGGTGCATCACTTATGATTGGCTCGTCGATATTTATGTATATCTTGGCATTTCTTGCAGTCATGGCCATCGGTGGTTATCTGACCTACCGTACCAGTCCTAAGCGTAAGCAACGTCGAGAAGAAAAGCGCAATCAAGACAATTTGAATTAATATAAAAAAGCCCCTTTCTCTTTTTTGAAAAAGGGGCTTTTTTAATGCGGTAAAACGTATTAAGACTTAATATATTAAAAATGGTAGTATCTGTTAAAGTAAATGTAGTGAACCTTCTTCCTAGATTCTTTACTACATTAAGCCAAGCGCACGTAATGCTGCCGCACCAAACGCCATGCCAAACATACCAACCACCGTCGTAAACGCCAAGATATTGGCCGCCAATATGTCATTACCCCCCATCGCTTTTGCCATGACATAACTGGCCGCTGCGGCTGGTGATGCCACCATCAAAAATAGTACGCCCATATGGACGCCTGATAAACCAAATGCCAAGCCAATCGCAATGGCGATGATTGGCGCAATCACAATCCGACCAATACTTGCCTGCATAGATAACCCTGAGGCACTCAGCATCGATTTCAAATCAATACTAGCACCAGCGCAAATCAGTGCCAGCGGCAATGCAACCGCTGCTAATAGATCACCCGTTGTATGAATGACGCCTGTAAGCGGTGGCAATGGCAATGCCTTATAAGCAAATGCTGATAGCAATGCCAAAATAAGTGGGTTGGTAAATACCTTTTTGATGATCATAATACTGCGACTGATCAAAGTATCATCCACACTTTTAGAGACACGACTTAACGTAATGACCGCTAAAATATTGAACAATATGGTGACTACGCCCATGTAGACGGCACCAATACTTAAACCACGCTCACCATAAGCATTGGCAACGGTTGCGAGGCCAATAATAGCCATGTTGCTACGGAAAATACCTTGTACGAACACGCCTTGGTCGGCAGGACGTTTGACGAAGCGTTTGGCATACAGCTCCGCCCCAAAGAACAGGACAAATGTCACCAAAATACCAACAAAAATTAGCTTAACTTGCTGACCATAATCAACATCGCTATCGACCACGCTAAAGAATAGCAAGCAAGGCAGGCAGTAGTTAAAAACAAAGCTGGATGCCTGATCAATGAAACTTTGGCTCGCCTCGCCACGTCTTTGCATAAAAAAACCCAACCACATCAAAGCAAGGTTGGGGAATACAATAGTAATAGCAAAAACAATAGCATCAATCATAAATAGGCTCAATTCGGTGACAAGCCCATCATGATATGAGCATCAACAAGAAAATTTAATAAGTAATAATCAGATTTTACGACCTAGTATAGAGACAAAGCAGCAAGTAAGACAAGTTTGAATGAGACTTTATTTCGTTAATAGAGTGGTTTTTCAATAAACAAAAGCCCGCAATAAAATATTAGGGGCTGTCCTAGATAACTAGTT
>NZ_LNDJ01000047.1 GCF_001444505.1 Psychrobacter piscatorii
AGCAGTTACACAAAGTTTGGGAAACTCCCGACCTAATAGATATGGTAAAGCCTTTCAATGACTTCATCTTGAGTCATGCCAGCCTCATTGAATATAAATACTTCAATATCATTCATAGCAGCCCGTAATCTTTTTTGACTGACTTGGATATATTGCAATGTCACATCATCTGATGATCTTGATGCTCTGTGATTAATCAGTCTCTTAATAACTGAGATATTCAAATTCAAATCATCTGCTACTGTTGAAAATGTTCTACGCAAATCGTGAGGTGTGATATGAATGCCTGCCAGCTTACCAATATTCGTGTATTGCTTTGATATATCAGTAAGATTGCCATCACACTCTTTTATCCGTGAAGGGAATAGCCACGGCTCATCTTGCTTGTACTTATTACGATTATTGAGCATAGCGACCATCACTTTACCAAGCGGTACACTCAAAATATCGCTATTCTTTGTATCTAAAATAGTCATACAGCCGTGCTGTAAATCTATTGAATCCCAGCGCAAAGTATAGTTCTCGTTGGCGCGTATTCCTGTACATAAAAATAGCAGCATGATATCGCGGGCATTATTGCTATGCGGCATCATATTGTGAAAATCCTCACTCTTAAAATCTAGCAGTACCTTCACGTAATGACCCATATTGTCATCACTCAGATGTCTGGTGCGCGGCTTAATAGTATTCCACGCCTTTTTAGCAGTCAGTATCTCAACGGGGTTTGGCTTAATGATTGGCATTTCATTTTTATCTAAAAAGCTGAGCCGTGAAAAATTCCATATTGCACTAAGCGCTCTAAATGTACCATTGGCTTGAGATAAGCTATGCTTGCTTAACTCTAAATGCTTATTAGTGATATCGCCTTGCATAATGTCATTCATAGAAATATCTAGCCAGCATTCTAAGTTCCTATTTATCTGACGATTATAAGACTTGATAGACGAAACCTTGAGGGTTGGCTTACTCGCTAAGTAATAAGCATAAGCCTCTCTTAGTGTAGGGGCGGTCAATTCTGGCGCTGGCTTGTCGAATGGATCAATCCCTTGCATAAGGTCGCTTATGATAGACATCGACCTGTCACGAGCATCTTGTAGCGTTATATGAGAGCAGTCACTAAATACTTTGCGCTGTAATTTACCATCGATGCGCTTGTTAACTAGATAGCTTTTTGACGTCTTATTAGTCCTTACAGCAAAACCATTCACAACCTCATCTTGATAGATGACTGACTTGTCAGAGTAGTCAAGGCTGTCGATAAATTTCTTTGTGAACTTGATTTTAGCCAGGTCAGCACTGCCAATTTTGTTATATGTTGCATAGCATGATAATAGATATTTACTAAAATGAGAAGTATACGCAAAGTATACCTAGAGAGGGGTTAGGGGGTTTAATACTAGCCAGCTAAAAACAGCAGACAACAAAAAACCCCGTAAACATTACGCTTGCGGGGTTTGAATTTGGTGGGCCCAGTAGGACTTGAACCTACGACCAAAGGATTATGAGTCCGCATATAAATGTATCACTCAGTTTACTGCAGTTAACTTTACAATCAAGTTATGTAAGTAATATCAGTTACTTAGGTTTATTGACTGCAAAAAAGTATCACTCAGTTTATGGCAATTTACTTCATATGTGATTACTATATGATTACTTTTTACAAAATAGATTAGTAATCACATGGAAGCCAAACTAACCACTGCAAAAATTGAAAAGCTAGATCCGCAGGACAAACAATACTTCGTCTGGGATGTGAAGTTTACAGGTCTAGGCTTACGCATTTCACCTGGAGGCAGTAAAGCATTTATCTATCAGGGTAGGGTTGGCGGTACCGGCACACCTAAACGTATCACCTTGGGTAAATTTCCTATTATGAGTTTGCAAGATGCTATCGATGCTGCATCTGAGGCTAGTAAACAGTTAGCATCTGGCATTGATCCAAGTCGCACCAAAGCCGACAACCTAGCTAAGAATAAAGCCTTTGCGCGCGAGCAAGTACGCAAGCAGCTGACTTTTGGTGACCTGTTCACGCACTATATCGACACTCATAAATCTGAATGGTCAAAGACTTATCTTAATGATCATTATCAAGCGGCGCGCCCGCACTTGACAGACAAGCCTTATATGCCTCAGCCAATTGGTAATATATGGGAAGTGTCACTTGCTGAGCTCACGCCTGATTTCGTTGAAACGTGGATTCGTAAAGAAAATGAGACACGCGCTACTACAATGGCCAAAAACTTTCGTATGTTCAAAGCCTGTGCGAATTGGGCAGAGGATACAGACAAGTATGCAGGGCTGATACCCAACAAAACATACAACAGCCGCAAGGTTAATAAGTCTGTGCAAAGTGTGCGTGCTCATAAAGGCGCATTACAAAAGCAGCAGTTAGAAACTTGGTTTGGCGTAGTCGACCAAATTGATGAGGTACAGCGGGCAGCTTTAATCTGCATGTTGATGAACGGATCTCGCCCAGGTGAGATGCTGCAGCTTAAATGGACTGACATAGATTTTGAATGGAATACTATTAAGATTGTCGACAAGGTTGACCAGTGGGAGCGAATTATTCCACTGACGCCTTTTACCAAGCAAACAATACAAAACTTGCCGCGTGTGAATGAATTTGTTTTTGGGAGTAAAGTAAAGCAGGAAGGATATATTGAAATTACCAAGAAATATCGGACGCTGCTTGTAGAGAGTGGGTTACCAAGCCTGCCGCCAAAAGCCATGCGCAAATCATTCAGGACATTGTCTGAGTGGGTAGATGTACCGCGTGGAATAGTAAACCAAGTCATGGGCCATCGTCCAAGTGCAATTGATGAGAAGCACTACGTAGATAGACCCATTGATTTGTTGAGAATGTGGCATGGGAGGATTGAGCAATTCATACTAAAAGAGGCCGGTATAAATACCGACCATCTTTATGATTAAAGGTCCAACAAATTACGTATGTCACGCATACGCCAGTAAGGTGTGCCATTGATACGCTTTGGTTGTATTGGCCCATTGCTTTGACTGGACCAATTACGCAACGTGGCTGCACTATAACCAAGCATACTGGCAGCATAGATATGATTTACGTGCGGTGCACCCGCATAGATGGCGGTATGCAAAAGCTTTTCGCCATCGTAATTTAGCTCTTTAAAAGCAAAGGTAACGAGCTCACGACCACGTTTACCAGACTTCTTGAGCGCTTCAACATCAATATCAGTTTCAATTGTGGCCATTGGTAGTCACCTCGCTTAATGGGTAAGAGTTTATCAAGTAGTCACGTAAACGAATTGCCTCATCTTTTGGTAGTTTGAGTTCTGCATTATCACAACGTAGCACCGCTTGGCTTTCCGTATGTAGGGTTGCGTTCCCTAGCGTTACGCTTAATGAGTCGTCCATCCAGCGCCATGCTGACATTTGTTCTTTACGCTCGTGAATACCTAGCGCTTTATTGCGTTGGTAGATGAATGGCGGTAGTTCAGAGTTATTACTCACAGTCGCTCTCCTTGCTTGCGCCACACGTCTCACAAACGCTTGGCCATCCCAAATCAACTTCTAGCAGCTCAGCGGCTAGGGCTTCCATTTCTTCTTCTGTATGTGTTGTCATAGTCCGACTTCCTTAGCTGTGAATGGCTCGCCTGTTTTTGGATTGATAGCTATCGCAAAAGGCCACTCCATATCAAAGTCATGATTGACAACAAATTTACCTGAATCGTGGTTGAATCCTACAGCTACCCAATACTGACGGTCATGTTCTAGTGCTGCTTCATCAGATATGTCACTAACAATTACAATGGTTAGCTCGTTGTTCTTCTCAAGCATGGTGCGACATAGATCGCTACCCTTCAGCGGCTCATGACCAGGACAACCACCACCAAAAACATCAAACCCTTCGCAGTCGTCGCCAGCTGGCATAACCGTGTGACCCTTGGACAATAATTTTTTTAGTTCAATTCTTGCTTCAGCGTCAGATAAGGGCTTACCGTTTTCGTCCTGCAAAAAGTCGATAGTGCCGACGCGGTTGTTGCGTAGGCATCCTGCTATCGATTGCTTCATGTGAAAAATGGTCATTATTTTTATCCTTCACGCATAAATGCGTATGTAAGAGTTATCAAAATCAACATCGTCGTGTCCTTTCGACATTTTGTCTGCCATCTGTGCGGCAAGGTCAACGATATTCTCTTTTGCTATTTCGGTTTCTGTGGCCCATTCGAGCTCAGCAGGTTCAATACTTTTATCAAACTTAAAGAGCTTGACACCTACCAAGTAGCGGCGCGGGTTCTTAAATATCTGATAGCTATTCTTTAACCAATCGCCACAGCGAATCACGTTCTTACGTATCGTTTCATCGTCTGTTTCTTCCTTGAACGATAGCTGCATGTAGCCAGTAAATTCTTTGATAAATTCGCCAGCTTCACGTTTTTGTTGTTTCGCCTGATTACGTTTTTTAACTTTGGCAGCTTTGCGCTTGTCACGGTTTTTAAGTTTTGGCATTGTTGATACCTCAAAATGGAATCAAGTCGTCAGCTTCTGACTGACTTGTAATTGGTTTATAGCTAATGACCTTTGGCATGTTTGGCGTATTGCCGTATTGATACTTTTTAACCTGCCAAAATTTGCCTTGCGGATCACGTTGGCACATGATGCGAGTTGGTAGAGCGATAGTGCCTTGACTTGGATCATGGATAGTCTCAAGCGCTTCGTCTACGGTAAATGGCATGTCAGCATGTGGCATATGGTCGGTCCACCATTGGCAACCCATACGCAAAGCAAAGCCTTCATGTTCAAAGCACTTCCATTCGCTAATTGGTTCTTCTAATTCGCTGTAGAAGTAATCAATCCGCATGGTTGGCGGTTTACCATTTTTGCCAGGGTGTTTGTAATAGCCAATTTGCTGCACATCAAACCATTCTTCAGGCGGCGCTTGAAAACCGTGCAAAGGCATTGCTTGACCTGCTTTGAAACCGTGCGGGTCTTTGCTATCACTTGGCATGAAAGCGCCACACTCTTGGCACTCATCAAGATGAATAGGGTTAGGGTTGCCGCAATCAGGACAATACTTGAACGGAGCACCTTGCTCAGTCGTGCTGTTTTGCTTATTACGACCTTTGATCAAGTTGACTGGACCTAAGTCACGAGTGGTCGACGTATAGTCCAGCCACAAGCAATCCTTTTTACCGTCAGCTATTCGCATACCACGTCCTGCAATCTGTACGTATAAGACTGGCGACTTGGTAGGACGGAGTAGGGCTATAAGGTCAGTCTCAGGCGCATCAAATCCAGTGGTCAAACAAGCCACATTCACTAGGCAGTCGATACCGTCAGGGTGCTCATGTGGCAGCTTATAATCTAGCAATATGGCATCACGTAGGCTTGCGCGTGTCTTGCTTGTGACGATACTTGCCTTGATAGTGCCACGGCTTTTTATCTCATCAAGCACTGCTTGAGCGTGAGCAATGGTGACGCAGAATACGAGCCACTTGTTACGCTCACCGCCACGAGTAAACATATCATCAACTGTTGAGCGAATAATGGTAGGATCAATAACCGCGCCTTCCAAGTCTTTGATCACATAATCGCCGCCAGCAACTTTGACGTTGGTTGTATCGATAGTTTCAGGGGTGGCAGTATCAATAATAAGCGGGGCAAGATAGCCTTGTTCCAGTAATTCATCCATCGATACGCGCGTGGCAGTACCTTTAAATAAAGGGTCCTTACCTTGCCATAGCCATACACCATCACCGCGAAAAGGCGTGCCAGTAAAGCCGATAACACAGAGATAAGGACTGCCAAATTCTTTTAGATTACTGATAAAGGTACGGTACATACCCGCATTGTCAGTATTGACGTTATGACACTCATCAACGACCAGTAGATTGACCGTGCCAAGCTCATGAGCTCGTTTTGCAATACTGCCAATGGTTGCAAAGATGATTTGGCTTTCTACGTCTTTTTGACCTAATGCAGCACTGCAAACACCCGCTGGTGCTTCGGGCCATATTGCACGCAACTTGTCTAAGTTTTGCTGGCATAGTTCCTTACTTGCGACACACATAACAATGCGCGTCTGTGGGTACTGCTCAATAGCACGTCGGCAAAATTCAGCAATGATGATCGACTTACCGGCACCGACACAAGCATCGACAACAGGATTGCCGTCAGGGTGACGATTCAGCCAATCGTACAATTCAGTGAGCGTGCGCTCTTGGTAGTTTCTTAGCTTATACATTATTATTTCCTTGTATTTCTGCGTGAGTTTCCCAAAGCGTTGGCTCTTTGATTTTGATTTCTGTCATCTGGTCGCAGTGGTGACACTTTGTTCTTTTCTTGTTTTCAAGTCTGCGAGCGACTATCTGATTGCGAGCAAAATCACGCTTGGTGTCTTCCGCGTATTTATCCAATCGTTTAGCCCAGTCATCTAACGCATCTGAATAGCCCATGATTGCATCAAACGGATCAAGCACTACCTCGCAATCTCTACAAGTTATTTGTTTGTTGGCTCTATCGATGTTGATGCTGTTGTGCTCGCATGACGTGACAACTTGATATTCTTTTTTCTTAAACTTAATGATACTCATAACTTCCCCTCATATTCTGCTTGGCTAACAATCGAGCCGTTGCCGTTGTTCACGTAGCAATCACTGTCACCTGTGCGGCAGTACCAAACTACAGTTGCGCCAAGTGCTGTTTCTTCAGCTTCTAGCACGCTTAGATTTGGCAGCAATTGCGGTACCCATCTATGTTCGCTACAGCCTTCTAACTGTTGCTCGTAGGGCAATGTGCTATTACGTAGCTCGCACAACCATGAGCCATCATCTTGTGGCGTACTGTGTATGCAAGTACGGCAATTGACGTTTGGTAGCGGATTAGGAATAACATCGGCACCGCCATGGCAATAGTCAGAGTAGGGACAGAATTTACACTCGAACCAATCGGGCTTATCACTGATTCGCATTGGTGGTTCTTCAGCAAAGATGATGCGACGGGCGCGGTCAATGTAATGATCAGCTTTCGCTTTGTCGTACTCGATGCGCTCTGCGTAAAGCGTGTCATCATTCTTATTCTTAGCAAGATAAAACGCGCGCGTAAGGCCAAGGCCTTGCATATAGACTTGCACCTGTGCAAAGTGCATCGGTTTTGACTTCTCAACGCCGTCCTTTAGTAACAGCTTGAATGATTTATCGTTATGCGTTTTAAACTCGCATAAGTGCCAAGTTTTAGGTGCTTCCTTGATGCCAATAGCGACGCCATCCGCATGACCGCGAAAGTGTCCGCCATGGAATTGCACGCCAAACTGTTGGCCAGTACGATCATCTATCTCATAAACTTCAATACCAGCATCGGTCATATTTTTGACCATGCGCGGTTCTTCTAAGTGACCAGTTTCAAACAAGCGTAGCAAGCGGCCGTCAAATTCTTCAAAATGAACCCAGCGGAAGTCGTACCACAATTGACGGGCGCATGACTTGCCAATGATAGACCCCCCAAGGTAACGTCTTGGTGAGTCGCTATGCTTGGCTTTGATGCCGTCATATAAGGCGTCAACTGTGGTCGGTGGGGTGTGCTTGGTTAAATCAGCCATTGGTTTTGCCTCCATCAAACAAGTGCACGTTTGAGCTTCTATACTTGCGCGTGGAATTCTTATCGTCTGCAAGTTTGCCCGTCATGTTTTTGGCCTTGCGGTGAGGGTTGTACTTGAGCCAAAAATCACCGGCTATCGTCGATACCTTGTTTTTTTTGGTTTGATTCGTTTGTAGAGCCATCGTTTCATTCCTTATGTTCGTTTTAGTTTGCGTTCATTTTGAGGTGCCAACTGGTTCGACTGTGTGATTAACTACACCCAATTGACACATAAAAATAAAGGCGGGTAAGCGGTGGACTGCTTACCCTAGTGTTTTACTAAGGCTGGAAAGTACCAACGTAGATTGGTGTTTCTTTTGGCAAGATGTCTGTCACCAAATCAACAAAGCGCTGTGCTGCATCGTTCAACTCTTTTTGCTGAGCAACGATGCGCAAGCTAAGACCAAGGCTATCGCCATCGGTTATGATGGCTACGCGAGCAGTGACCACCACTTCGGGTAAGTCTTCATATAGCGATGTGGTCATGTGAACAAAGCGTGGCAGACGAATCGCTGAATCCGCTTCAATGCGCTCAAGTGCCGACTTACTAGCATTTAAATCACCGACGTTACTGGTCATTTCTTTAGCAGTCTTGACGGTCACGCTGCGAAATGCTTTTAGCGCATGGCTGAAGCTCATGTTGCTAGATTGCTCGCTGTCTTCGTCTTGATCACTGAAGGTTAGGCAGTGGGCATAGTCTTGAATGAAGTCAACTATCTTGGCTTGTGATACACGGCTAAGGCTGCGCAAGGCGTTAAATTCGTCAGTGATAGGAAGTACCAAGTTGGCAACATCGTCGGCATGACCTGCTTGTTCTTCGTCGCCCAAATTAAAGATAGCTTGGCAGCGCATTGCTGACAGGTTGGTTTTATCGACAAAGCATTTATCTACAGTCTTACGGTCAGCAACGTATTGTGCGAAGCTTTTGCTTGATTCAGTGTCATAACGACCACGAAAACGATTACGATGCTCTTGGTATTCTTCAGTGTCTTCTAAGCGAAAACCTTCAGGGACGCTGACCAATGATGGTGCATCAAGGTTTTCTAACGTCATGTCTTGCATGCGGGCAATATCAAAAACAGTTTGTGCGCAGTTTTTATTTAGGTCTGGCATTGGTTGTGCTCCGATTGATTAATTGAGTTATCCGGAATTTCCGGATAGGTGAGGTCTATGTGATTTCCCATAGACCTTTTTTAAATTTATTCAGCGTTGAATAAGTCTTTTTGCGTTTCAGGGTAAGTTGATAGCACACCGCCTTTACCAACATACATAAGCGTGTCGCCAGGAGTGCTTTCTGAGCGGAAGCCTTTTTTCGCTTTTGGTGCTTTATAGACCAAGGCGTAATCAAGCTCGACCTGACTGATATTTTTAGACGGCGCCAATTTAATCTTTAGCGTGATTTCACCACCGGCTTCATGAGCAATAACACTTTCGGCAACGTCTGATAGTACGTGTCCGAGCTGTGCTGCCAATGTGCCGCCGTTTACTTCACCGATGAAATTTTCTACGTTGGTTGAGATAGTCATTTTGGTATTTCCTATTTGTTTTTATTAAAGAATGAGGTGTCCGTTACGGGATTTCCCGCAACGGATTTTTACTTACTAACCACGCTGCCAAGGTGGTAAATCACTTTGAGCTGCTGCAGGTTGCTGCGCTGAGGTTGGTTGTCCTTGTGCAGTCACTTGCGGTTGTGCGCTAAACTGTGGGCGACCACCACCAGCGATGGCAGCAAACTTTTTAACTTCATTGCTTGGGTCGTATTGGCCAGTCTTGTCTATACGGATAGACACTTTGATTTCCATCGGGATACCGTGTAAATCGCTGCTGTCTTGTACTGAGCTCTTACCGCAAGCGCTAACCAGTTGGGCCATTTGTTTGCGTCCAATCTGCTGCGCTATCTGATTGCTGTTGCGTAGCGTAATATCTTGAAAGATGAGGCGACCAGCGTGGGTGCCGTCAATGATTTTTAAACCAAGGCTTAAACGGTTGCCTGAGCCTGAGTTGTTTTCTTTAATCTCAGAGCGGGTGATTTCAGCGGTATAAGTACCGGCTGGAATTGGGTCGAAATCGCTTTTGTGAGCGTCTTGGATTTCGGTTTGGTCGAACTGCATGTCTAATAGAGCCATGATTAAATTCCTTGAGTTTCGTTAGTTTCGATACTGGTTTCAGTTTCGGTGGTTTGTGTTACTTGGGTTTGTTGCTGACTGCCACGAATTTTCGCAGCAATAGCGGCTAAGTTAGGACGTTCATTTACATCAAGCTTTCCGCTTCTATCCTTGGCTGGGTACTTGGTATCAGCTCGGGTTTGCAGGTAGTGCAGCGGATTGCCGTGCTCATCTTTATCGACTCGCATTAAAAACACTTCATCGAAAAAGTAGGGGACGTTTGCGCTAAGCTTTTGACCGGGGAACATTGGACGATAGCGGATAACCTTTGCATCATCTTGATAGGCCTCCAACTTGGCAGCGAAGTACACATTACGAGGTAAGTCACGGAAGGCGCGAATAGCGTCCTCTACCTTTTCCTGCATGTCGCCATAAGCAGCTCGGGGATCCTTGGATTCCTTTTTCGCTTTGTTCAGCACGACTTCTGCAATCTCGCTGATTGAGTCGAGGCAAATCCAGTCATAAGATAAGCCCTGCTCGGTCTCGGTTAGCCAGCGGTATGCTTCCATTAGGTCGCCAACTGACTCGATAGTGACTACATCGATATCTGCTTCACCGATTGATAGCAAACCAGACTCAGCACTTAGAATGATGGTCTTGCTATGGTCGGGCGTGGTCGCACAAAGTACGGTCTTGCCAGCACCTGCTTGTCCGTAGACAAGGACCTTTACGCCGTTGGTTTGTGCTTGTTGGCGCGTGGTTGTGAGCTTAATTGCCATCTTGGGTAAACTCCTGCATTTCACCGTTAATTAATTCTTGCTGTGCGTCAGCTTCACCAAAAGTGCAAACCGCACACATGCCCATATCTCGAATGGTGGGAACCTGACCGCAGCAATCGCACTCAGCTTCCCAGTCAGCTACGTCAGTCATTAGCTTTTCGCTCCAGCTTATTGATCAGCTTGTCAGCTATAAGAACTGATAGAGAACAAAATTTATCAGCTTCATGCTCTTGAACAGACTCACAAGTGCTTAGAAAACCCTGTAAGCACATAGCAGCTATCTGTTCTCGCTTAGTAAGCGTTCGCTCGCTAATTACTTTTGATTGCTCCAATATCGCCATGTTTGCGATATTGCTTGAGCTAACACCGCTCATTTAGCCTCCACTGACACGCTAGGCTTGGCAGGTTTGGTGGTCATGTACTGCGCCATGACTGGTACCAAGTCGCCTCGCATTGACTCTAGCGAGCGTAAGTTTTTGGTATCAAGCGATGGCTTCCACTTGACGCATTTCTTAATCTCATCGGGCAACTTGTCCCAATCTGATTGGATGGCGCTATCATCCAGTGAGCGAGTAAGCTTACCGACGGTCTTAACTTTGAATAAATGACCTTCAGCGTTTGTAGTCCCTTCATCAGAGACACCTACCAACTCGGTTATTTGAGTTTCGATATTCAAGCGACGCTCTTTGGCGTGGGCTTCAGCTTCTTTTGCTTCTTGCCAGTGGCGAGCTAAGACATCAATCTCGTTATCCATAACTGGCGCAACTGGTGAGATTTCAGTTGGTACGAAAGCGTTGTTTGCTTTAGCAGCTTGGGTGATAAATGCGTTCATAGTTACGTTCCTTTTGATTTGTTACTTCGGTTTGTTTTGCGCCTACTGTTCACTGTAAGCGCGTCTTAATACTTCGTTTGCATGTTGATTGGCTTTCTTAAAATCGTCGCTGGCAAAATCTATGTAGACTTGATCAGCGGGGCTTATATAAGTGTCACGGATGCTATCTTTGTGAATCTCGATAGCAGCTTGGTCATTAGCAGCTTGTGTGGCACAAGCTCTTGGCAGTAGCACTGTTAAAGGCGCTATGATGATTGCTATAAGCAATACGATTATTGAGCGTTCCATAACTTGGTCCTTGTTAGTTGCTTACTGCATACGACTGGCGTACCAATCGCATGTATGTAAATAACTAAATTTGAATACTTGAGCTGTTAAATAGTTTTAGTGATTTCTCACAAGGCGTTTGCCCTTTCGATGAATTTGATTATAGGTACACCGATATTACAAGTCAAGCTTAATATCGGTAAATATCGGTAAATTTATAAAAAATATCTATATACCTATATATTTAGGCACAAAAAAACCACCTCTAGGGTGGTTTAGTAATACATAAATTTTTAGTTTCTATAACCTCGTACAGTGCACCGACAACCCTCTATAGGCTCAAAGAAATGCTGATCGAACGCACGATCTAATTCACCATTCAAAATATTAAAACCTTTACCGCTGATATCTAAGCAAGGCTGAGTTGCGTAATTATCATTAACCATATCAAACTGACCTTGTTTGAAATAGTCATCTTCTTTTAACTTGGTAAGTGCGTCAATTCTAGGCTTCATCAGTGCAAACCATGATTTATAGTATTTTTCATTATTCCATCTATCGTCATCAATCTTGCAGAATTTACCAGCTTCTACTTTGTACTGCTCATCCACCAACTTATAAATATCGCTGAATTCTTGCGGCTTAAGCTTTTCTTCTAGCTCATAGAAAAACTGCAGTATATCGACATTGGCAAACTTAAAGCGTACTGGGCCTGAAGCTAGTTTGTTGCCAGCTACAATACCAAAGCGCTCTTCTAGTCTATGTTTTTGCTCATCGTTAAAAGCGGTTTGGTACCACCTTTGTAATCCGAAGAACTCAATTAAGCCACCATTGATATTTTTATCAATAGCAAAGGTTTCTAATGGCGGTAATTCGGTCGGTAGTTTAGGCTCAGGAACTGTAGAGGGAATATCCCGGGGTTGAGGGTATTCTGGCTGTATTGTCGCTTGCTGATGATGCGCGTTCTGATGCTTAGGCAGGTCTTCTTCTAAGCCTCCGCATTGCGAGCAGGTCCATTTGCCAGCAATAGGTTTGGTAAGAACGTGATAAATAGCTACAAATGCCCAGCCGATTATCCATATACCAAGGCTGAATATAGCTAGTACAAGATGCATCAACCAGTGAATCTCTTTGTTATTTCTATAATGTAAAGTGGATCTGCCATCGTTCGGACAAAATATTACTTTCTGTTGTACCTTATCTGCCATATCGCTCGCCTGAATATATAAATTAGTAATTTACTCGACTTTAACCGATTGGTAACTATTCGGCAACTGTTCACAATGTATATTATGACCTTAATTAAATATATAAGCACAAAAAAACCCGCTCAATGGCGGGTTGGGTGTGGGTTAGGTAATAAAAAACCCACCGTGGGGTGGGTTTCTAGAAAGTTAAAAGTAATAAAATTTTGTGTTGCTACTCGAGTTTTATAGCAAGTTGGTGTATCATACCTACGTAGAGGAGTAGTGACATGAATATAGAAGCAGTAGATTTGTTCTGTGGTATAGGTGGCCTTACAGCAGGCCTCATAAAATCTGGTATTAAAGTGAAAGCAGGCTATGATATTGAGCCTGACTGTCGTCATGGCTATGAGTATAACAATAAAGCCGCCTTTGTACATAAAGATGTAGCAGACGTCACGGCAGATGAAATTAAAAACTGGTACTCAAAAGGTGCTATTCGTCTTCTTGCTGGCTGCGCTCCTTGTCAGCCTTTTTCTACATATAACCAAGGTAAAGATACAACTCTAGATAAGAAATGGCCACTTCTTTACCACTTTATGAGGTTAATTGAAGATGTCCGCCCTGAACTTGTAACTATGGAAAATGTACCAGATGTTACTAAGCATAAGGTGTATCATGATTTTGTTGCCAAGCTTGAAGAGTTGGGTTACACCGTATCGGCTAATAGAGTAGATTGTATACAGTATGGTATACCACAAACACGTAAGCGTCATGTGCTGTTAGCTAGCTTACTATCTAAAGATATTAAACTTATACCTCCAACACACCTTAAGCCAGTGACTGTAAGAGATGTAATTAAAGATTTGCCTGTCTTATACTCTGGTAAGAAAAATAAAGAAGATCCGCTGCATATATGCTCAAAGCTCAACGAGCTTAATATGAAGCGTATTAAAGCATCCAAGCCAGGTGGAACATGGAAGGACTGGCCAGAAGAACTGATTGCTAAATGTCACGTTAAAGAATCAGGGAAATCCTATGGTGGCGTTTATGGCCGTATGGAGTGGGACAAGCCAGCTCCCACAATGACAACTCAATGCTACGGATTTGGTAACGGTCGTTTTGGGCATCCCTCACAGCATCGAGCTATATCATTGCGTGAAGCTGCAATCTTCCAAACTTTTCCAGAAGATTACCAGTTTTGTGAGGGTGATTTTACCATTAAGTCGGTTGGCAAAATGATCGGTAATGCCGTTCCTGTACGTTTAGGGGAGGTAGTAGGGCTAAGCCTACAGCACCGTTTTGTTTAGATAATTTTGTTCCGTAAGATATATATCTAAATTAACGAATAATGCGTTAAATAATCTTTCAACTGACAAAACCTTTTTTGCTATTGATGTAAGTTTTACTTCTTTATCTTTACCATTATCATTTATTAGTGTTTTTACTTCTATGTTAGAATCAGAAAAAACTATGTCTTTCCCACACTCTGAAAATGAATACCCTCCATGAGCTAATTTGTTTCTTAGATGTTTAATAACTAGTATGTCTTCTGGATTGTAAGGTTCACCTCGAATTGGCGAGATTGAAAACCCATAATCTTTAGCTATTCCTTTTATTTTTAACAAATCTATATTTCCACTAAAAATAGTACTTTTATCGTGAGCTAAGTTTAATAGTTGAATATACATTGCTTTATTTTTTGGCATCTTAAGATCTAAGACTTCCTTGATTTTTCCTTCACTTAGGTACTTTCCGAGTTGTCTTAATAGCCGTTCGTAAAGATTTTCAATTAAGTAGTCTTCTTCTATGTCATTTAATTTTATATCTTCATGAATAGCATCAATGATAGCCAACGAAGTAGATTCGATAATATTATACAATATAAGATATATAGAAGCATAAACAGTGTGTTTAAGTTCACGGTTAATAGTGAAAATATCATTTTCTCTATTAGTTAATTGAGTATGTCCTGATTCGATTTTTTTAATAAATTCTAAATATAATTTTGCTTCTGTTATTCTTTCTTGATAGATATCATAGGCGGCTTTAAGTTGATTGTTTGTAATTGTATGATTCATTTAATTTGATCCAATATCTTATTTTTTACATATTCAATTCTTTCTTTAACCTTTGGTCTTGAGTTTGCCCCGTCAGCGGTAACCTTATCATTAAATTCATCTGATAAAACCCATGAAGTATCAATATCTTTTTGGTTAGATATCTTAGGATTGGCTTTGATAGCTAATATAACACCTGATGAAATAGCTTCATACCTAACACGCGGTACAGACTTAGCTTTTTCAGATTTCCTAAAACCATACTTGAAATTATTCTCTACAAAATTTAGCATAGTTACGAAGTCTAAACGGTGTTTCTCTTTGTCTTCATCCGAAATATCTTTATTCTCTTCTATAAAGTCGTTAAGGAAACTTCTAACCTGAGATTGAAAGTTTTCATAATTATTGCTGTAAGTTAAGAATCGAAGTATCAATTCTTGATCATCTTTATGATTCTTTTTCGCAGCAGATAAAGGCACTAATTTATTAAACAAATCATTTCTACTCATTTCTTCAACTAGATCTAAGAAAGGACTATCTTGAGTTCCCCTTCTTTTTTCCATATCAGTTAGCAAAGTACCTCCTGTATTAAGACGATCGAACATTGTTCTGCGACCCTCTTCATCAATCTGAGTTAATTCAATCATACGAATTGATGTACGTAGAAAACGCCTTTGTCTTGATAAAGGAAGGTCTGAAAATCTCTTACTCTCTAATGCTTTAAGCCTTTCTAGATTTACTAGTTTTAACTCATCTACGCAGTATCTGTAAATAGTACGTAATCGTTGTGATCCATCAACTACTTCTAACCTTCCATCACTTTCAATTCTTTCACTTCTATCAATATCTGCCACAAAGATGTATGGAATAGGAAGTCCTATTAGTAAAGACTCAATAAACAAAGATTGTTGTTTATCTGTCCAAATAAAGTCTCGTTGATAGTCAGGAATATATATTTCCGAGTTTTCATTATCTTTAGCATTGAACTTAGTCATCAGAAATTCTATAGGATATTCACGTATATCAAAGTCAAAATCTTTCTGATTCTTTTTAATTTGTTCTTCTACAGTTGTTTCATGTTCCAGCTGTTGATCTGTAAGGTTGTTGATATTAGACATACAAACTCCAAGTTTTTTATTTTCTAATGTGAATATAAATAGTAAGTACGATAGATTTCATCTTCATCAAGTTTCATAAATGCTAACAACTTTGAACTAAGCTAACTATCTTTAATTTCATTCAGGCCTCTGATAGCACATCTTCAGCCCAACTTCTACAGCCTCGCTCAAGTCAGCACCTTCCTTAATACTGTACGGCACATTTGGAAGCATGCCGTCTTTCTTCAGAGACTTTGCAGCCGCCTTATTAAGCGGCGTACCAATAGAAGAATCTTCGATATAGCCGAAAGGTTGAAAATACACCTCAATGCCAAAATCTGGATAATAGACACATGAGATCTCGCCATCTGTAGTGAACGGATAGGGCGTATCATGATCAATGGGCCAGAACGCTTCGTGCACCGTAACACCACCAGAAACAAATTGACGGGCGTAGCTATCATCTTGAGAAGGAGAGCATGCAGTTAACGATAAGGCAGCTATACTAATTAACCACCTGGGCATATTGACTCGCATGGTACTCCGTCTTTGTCTCTATCTAGTCGTTTGTTACCACACTCCAATGCCTGCTTAGCTTGCTCACAATTGGCCATTTGGCCGCAGGTACTAGGTAAGCCTTTGCATTGAGCACCACCAGCACCCTTAGCGAATAGAGGGTGATCCACTTCAACAGATTCCTTCAGAACTGTATTGCTTTGAAATGGATTGTCTATCGTAGTAACGCCGGCATTGGACGATAAAGCGAACATAGCTAGTGCCGCGGCTAGTATTAATTGTTTCATTCATCACATCCTTGTGTTATTCAAAGTCTACTGCTTCACGATATACGCACCAGCCAACTGGTAAAGAATCTACTGGTTTAGCGTGCTTTAAGAAGTGGCATACCCATATGTAAGCCCAGCTATTAGTATTCGACATATTTAACCCGCCCTGTAAACTTGTCTACCTGCAATGATTAAGCTTTCGCTATGCTCAGGAGTAACCACTTTGTCTGGGTAGGCTTTATTAAAGCTACTTAATCTATAAGACCCACCAGCCTCTCTGAAAATCTGTTTTATCATACGGTCCCCATCTAACAAAATTGCATAGAACTCACCGTCTTTTATCTCTTTATCGGTTACTACGATACCAACCTCATCACCATCTTTAATGTAAGGATGGTTGCTGTCATTGACAGCACAAATCAATTTAAAGTCTTCCTGCTTGATGTTTCTATCTCTGAAAAAAGAAGGTGGTAACTTTCTATAACCCTTGATGTTTTCAAACTCACAAGAGCCATTACCATCGCCGCAGCAAAAATAAACGTCATAAATAGGGATAGAGACCATATCGTCACTACCATCATATACTGACACAGTTCCTGCCTCTAGTATCTGCACCAACTCCTTTTGGGGTTCGGTCAACATTGCGCCATCGCCAGTAGCTAGCCAGACTGGGTTAACCTGAAAGAGTGTCGCTAATTCCACTAACTTAGTAGAGCTTTTGCTCTCACCTCTCTCAAGTTCACTGTAGCTAGACTGCTTAAGACCTTCGATCTTACTCTCAATTTCTTTTTGAGTTAGTCCAGCGTACTTGCGAGCTTTTTTTAGTCTGTCTTTCAGTTCCATAAAGCTCTCCTATTCTGTTTGCCTATATTTTATAGGCGTTCCTATAATTACTCAAACAGGCACGCCGTTATTAAGTATTGACTAAATAAAGGCTTACCTTTATTATTGGATAAATAAATAAAGGTATCCAATTATGAACTCAAAACCTAAAGAGAAATTCGAGCCAGTTGTACGCTTGATCGAATACTTCGGTGGTCAAATACCAACTGCGGAAGCCCTAAAAGTTAAGCAGGGCACAGTAAGCGGTTGGTTGAATTGCGTCCATGGCGTTAACAGCTTTAATGCTATGCGTGCAGAAGCCAAAACCAAGGGCGCTATTAAAGCTCATGAACTGTGTCCTAAATTAACAGAAATTGAAGAACAACCTGAAGAAGTCTAGTCCCTGTAATTAACTTTACAGAAAGAAAGGCTTACATAAAACGTTTTTATAAATACATAGGACACGCAAATGCAAGTAATAGACGCAGCACACAAGACGGTACACAACGAAAAACACGGAGGTTCAACAGCTATCGCAGCTCGTATGGGTATGTCTAACACTGTGTTAAACAGCAAAGTAAACCCTAACTGCGACACACATCATCTGCGTTTGGATGAAGCCCTGACTATCATGGAATTTACTGGCGACCATTCAATTATCCAAGCCATGGCTCATCGTCTAGGTGGGGTGTTTTGCGAAGTGAATGGTGCAGCGACAAAAGATGAGCTGATCATGACTGCGTTATCAGCGTCTGCTTGTCAAGGTGATGTGATGGCTGAAATGCACAAGGCGCTAGAAGACGGTCGTATTAGCTGTAACGAGTTAGACGTTCTATCGAACAAGATACAGACTGCTATGTCAGCACTGCAATCGCTCAAGAACCACGTCAAGCGTAAGCACGCCAAAGACAATCCTCACTTACAAGGACGGTAGCCATGAACCATTTAGGTGATCAAGCATGGGATCGTGAATTCGACCATGTGGAAAACAAGCAAAAGAAAGAAACGATAGTTTTTTCTGGCGGTCATAGCTATGAAGTTGCAGAGACTCAAGACAAAGAAAAACCCCAGTCAACGGCGAATTGATGGGGTTTCGTTTTTCTTTTAAAACTTACTAAGGACTTAATTAAACCATGAATAAGAATAATATGCAAGAGGTGTCAAAGACCCTAAGCACAGCACTAGCTTACGCTGACCTTGGATGGAAAATATTCCCGTGCTGGTCGATAGTCGACGGTAAATGTGCATGCGGTACAGAGTGCAAGTCACCAGGCAAGCATCCGATATCTGCATTGGCGCCGCGTGGCCAAGATTCGGCTACTGATGACAAAGCTATCATTACCGATTGGTTTACCACGCATCCCGAAGCAAACATTGCGGTCTATCTAGCGGGCAGCGGTCTATGTGCAATCGATATTGATCCGCGCAATGGTGGTGACTACACCATGGAAGAGTTAGAAAGCGAACATGGGGAGCTGGTCGCTGATGTGGTCCAGCTGACGGGCGGGGCGGGTGAGCATCGTTTGTTCTTGCGTCCTGATGGCACATTACCCGGTAAGCTAGGTAAGGGCGTGGATGTAAAGCTGAACGGCTACATTATCGCTGAGCCAAGTAATCATATCAGCGGCGGCGAATACATTTGGGAGGCGTCAAGTTGCCCATTAGATGGGGCAGTGGCAGGACCATTGCCTGATTGGATTCGCTCATTTAGCACGTCGCAAGCGGCAGACAGTAACAACGATGTCGCCATCAACTTTGGTATGGATGACAGCCAATATTACGACGTATTAGAAGCGCTGCCATTTATTGACAACAATGATCGTGACACATGGCTGACTGTCGGCATGGCATTACATACCGCCAACGATAAGCGTGCCTACAGCATGTGGTGCGACTGGTCGGCGGGTAGTGATAAGTATGATCATGATGATCAGTACCGAGTATGGCGCTCATTTCGCCACAAGGGCCTTGATAGTGTCGACGTGCCAACCATTTTTAAATTAGCGCAGGATAGCGGCTGGATTAATACAAAGTCAGGTGTTGGCGTGGTCGGCTCGCAAGATATCGATTATGACGCCGAGGATGTGATGATTGAAAAATATAGTAGCGCAGAGCAAGTGCCAGAATATTTGAAATTCATACCAGTCCATAAGCTCAATGAAATCACAGACTGGATTGAAGGCAATAGCCGCCAACCGCAGCGTGAAATAACGGTACTGACTGCGCTATCACTAGCTTGCACACTAGCTGGTCGTAATTACGCATCTGAAGAGAACAACACCAGCTCTATGTTCTTCATGCTGCTTGCCGATACGGGTATTGGTAAGAACTATGCCAAAACATCCATTCAAACATTTTTAGTTGAGTCGGGGCTTGAGACACTGCTATCAGGTAGTGGTAACACATCGCCCGGCGCAGTCTACACCGCGCTATGCAAATCACCTTGTCACATACAGATTACCGATGAAGTTGGCAAGCAGTTAGCGACCGCTCGCAAAGCTAACAACGGTCAAATGGCTGAAGCATTTAGCACGCTAACAGAAGCTTATTCGGCTACCACGTCTTACATGATCCCTAAAAACTACAGTCAGCTTGGTGATATTGCCAAAGGTAAAGCGACAGCTGAGAAAAACATTGTCATCCATTGGCCCGCCATAACGACACTTGGTATTGGTACGCCTGGTCAGATATTTGACAACTTAAGTACAGGTGAGATTGAGGATGGCTTCTTGAATAGACAAGTTGTCATCCAAGCTTCTGAGCCATTGGCAGAACGACGCCGCATTAAGAAAAAGCCGGTACCAGAACACTTGAGAGAGTGGGCGCAGGATATACGCCATCCGCAACCGCAAAGCCGTACTGATTTGACAGGCAATGTTGATAGTTACGATCTAACGCCAACGCCAAAGACGGTGGCGATTAGTGATGAGGCTATGGACTTGTTTGATGACTTGCTTGATAGCTTGGAAGCGCAAGAGAGAGAGGGGTTATTCCAACTGCCGGATCTAACACGCCGCTGGGTTGAAAACTCAATGCGATTAGCGACTGCCTTGGCAGTGTGTGAAAACGCAGAGAATCCAGTCGTTACGGATTTGATTGCTGATTGGTGCATTGCTTACGTGGTCTTTTATGGAAAACGATTCATGCGCGCTGCAGCAACCAATGTGGCGGATGGTGATTTCCATAGATTGTATTTGAATGTGCTTGAAATGGTCAGTCGCACCGGCTCGAAAGGCGCAACGCAAAGAGATTTATCGCGCAATAGTAAGTTGTTCAGATCGACTAAGCCAAACGACCGTGATCAAGTATTTAAAGCATTATTAATTGAGAATCAAATAATGCAGGTGTCGATAGGTAAAAGTTTTGGCCCCGGCCGTAAAAGAGTGTGTTTTATCACGCCAGATAATTTTAATAGCGAAAATATGGAGACAGCTTAGTTTTCATTGTTGTCAATTGTTGCGAATAGTCGCGACCTATTGAATGACGTTGAAACTCCATACGCAGTAAGGGCTATAGAATTGTTGTCATTATTATTAGGGGGGTATACCTATTTATATATATTAATGAAAACAAGTGTACCCCATGAAAAAACATGACAACAATTACGAAGGCTATATATATCAAGGGGTTTTAACGTCATTCAGAGGAGCGCATCAATTGGCAAGAATGGACAACAATAGAGGTTTTACGAGGTTTGAATTAAACAGCGTTAATCCAAGAACCCTTAATATACATGGGCTACAGACGATAAGTCAAACAATATTAATTAACTAATTAGGAATTACAGTATGAACATCGAACTTGCTATTGAAAAACGTGATCAGCTAAAACCGCTTGTAGATGAATTTAATAAACTAAACAACATTATCACTGCTTACGATTTGGTTATAACTCACTTGAAAAAGGCGAACGCCAAAGGCTTAACCAAACGTGATTTGAAACATAAAATCAGAAATTTTGACTCATTGAGTGTAATCCAGTCTCAAGACTTATTGGACAACATGATTGACAAAGGCATTGTCGAAATAAGAGAGCTTGAAACTCAAAGCGGTAGAGGTAGAAAGCGAGTGGCTTACTTTTACATTGGAGGCGACAAGTAATGACCAGACTAACCCTGATAGCAGAATTAAGCATTCCAGCAGTACCACCAAGCGTAAACGATTACACAAAACAGCGCCGTGGCGGGGGCAAAACGCTCACTGAACGCTCAAGAGAGTTTAAGCGCACCGCTTACCAGTCAATCGGACGTCACGCACCTCACAAGCCATCTGAGAAGCGTATAGCAGTGGAAGTAACCATCTATGCAGCCGATAAGCGTGACTCAGATATCGACAATCGCAATAAGCTGATACTGGACGCATTGGAAGAAGCTCAATTTATCAAGAACGATAGTCAAGTTGATGAAATACACACTTATCGCGGTAAGGAGATCGTACCCGGTGGCCGTGTCGATATTGTCCTATGTGAGATCGATGACAGACGACAATTGGCGAAAATAACGCAGTATAAAAAAGTATATCGAAGTTTATAAATGTTTATCGAGGATTGGGTTATGAGTGAGATTGATTGCACGTTTGATGATGGTATTGAGTTACAGACTTTTGGGGAGATACCCGTGGGTAAGATGAGATTAATCGGCATAGCAGGTCAGGCTCGAAGCGGTAAGGACACAGCTGCTAAATACCTACTGAATAAATTAGGTAGCAACTGGTCAACAGCATCGTTCGCTGATCCTATGAAAGCCATGCTTAACGCAATCGACGTTGATACTAGCGATGAAGCCAAAGACCTACCTAGCAACCAATACGGTGTCTCTACACGTCACATGCTGCAAACGCTTGGCACGGAATGGGGTCGTAATCTCATAGCTGACGATTTTTGGCTAACGGTTTTCGAGTCGATGAACGCGGGACGACGTTTGATTGTCCCAGACGTACGTTTTGAGAATGAAGCTGATTTAATCCGTGAGCATGGCGTATTGATTCACATCAAAGGGCGTGGGGGGATTGAGGGTAGCCATGTATCAGAACAGACACTAAACGTAAAACCTGGCGATATTGTGATCACTAACAACGGTACGCTGTCTGAGCTTTACGCAAGACTTGACTCGATAGATTTAGAAAGCGAGGCCAACCGATGATCACCAAAGACAAAACATGGATAAACAAAGAAAGCGGTGAGCCTGTGCTCATCTTGCGAGTCGCTAAAACTTATGTCACTTATCAAAACGCCCAAGGCGACATTGGTAGCAAACACCCAATGGTATTTTTGCAGGACTTTGAGGAGCAAGGCGAATGATTGATGAACTAGGCATCAAGGCTAAACTTACAATGTGGGGCCGCTGGGTAGGTCGCGGCAATATAGCAGCAGCGCCGGTAGGGGGCGGCAGTGTTGGTAGTTGCAGTCCGTTAGGCTATAAATCAGCATGGAGCTTCATACTGCCAAGCGATGGCGGCGGTGTTGATATCGGGTGTGACGATGACATGTTAGATATTGAACACGCCATGTCTTATCTCAAAACACACGATGCCTTTAGTTATCGGCTGATTAAGCTCAAATATCGATACGGTTATAGCTATCAACGATTGGCACAGAAGCTCACTAAATCAATGCCTGAGTATAGACGTGGCGGCATTAAAGCAGGAATGAAGATGTGCCACAAGCACTGCAAGACGTTGGTTGATAGGGCAGAAGGTGAGATTGAGCAGATGTTAACAGAAGAAATAGTTTGACTTCTGACCCAGACATATAGTATAAAGGTGTTATATTGTATGCATCCGCAGCGGAAAGCGATAAATACAAAACCTATTCAAGCCCTATCTTAAATGATGGGGCTTTTTTTATACCTATAATTTAGCGATGGACGGCTATGAACTACGAGCTAACAAACAAGCAGCTTTATCATCGATGGGATGATACAGACAATGCTATTGCCAAGCTATACTGGCTGACCAAGCTAAGAGACCGAGCTAATTGCAGGTATCGCGATGCACAGTATTACGTTGATTTGATAGAAGTTAGTCAATAAACCCTTTTGCCCTCACTTGATTGTGCTGGGCATTTTTTTATGCACGCTGATTGGAGGTGAGCATGTTGAAAAGACCAATGCCACCAACCAGTGATTTACGGCCACTAATGGCTGCACCAGAGATACATGAGTGGCTACACGCTACGATACTTAATCCTGATCATGAATGGTTCAACGAGGACCATCGACACCTAATGGAATACTCAGTAACTGAAATAGCATTCATGTGGGCCCAGAGCGAATACATCAAAGCTGGTAAGCAGATATTAGGCCAGTGCGAAAAAGTGATGATGATGGCGGGTGGTTGGAAAAAGACACGTCAGGAAATGTGGTTTGAAGACACTTTAGGTGATGTGCCTGAGTACATGGTAACGCTTGATGCCAATTATTGCCGTGATTGTACAGACGCTGAGTTTGCCGCACTGGTTGAGCATGAGATTTACCACATGAGACATAAACCAGATATGTTTGGTGACCCATCATTCAAAGCGGACGGTAGACCACAGCTCGAATTGATAGCTCATGACGTTGAAGAGTTTTTCGGAGTTGTCAGACGATATGGCGGTGATGAAGCGGTTATACGCATGGCTAAACTGCAAGATTGTGAGCCTGAAATTAAAGGCTAAATTATTGACAGGACATAGACGGATTATAAAACATGGCAACCCTTAATGATAAGGTCAAAGCCTTTATCGTACAAGGGCTTGCGACTTACCAAACACCTAGTCAAATCGTAACTGCTGTCAAGAATGATTTTGGTCTTGAAACGAGTAGACAACAAGTTGAAAGTTACGACCCAACGAAGCGCGCTGGTCAGTCCTGCGCGAAGAAGTGGAAGGAGTTATTCGCAGCGACTAGAAAAAAGTACCAAGAAGATTTTAGTGATATCGCGATAGCTAATAAAGCGTATCGATTAAATATGCTTTGTAGGATGGCACGTGAGGCTGAACAATCTAAAAACAGACCATTGGCGGCAAGCCTACTTGAGCAAGCAGCCAAAGAAATGGGCGAGGTGTTTACCAATAAGCAGAAATTAGATCATCAATCTAGCGACAAAAGCATGACTCCAGTTGTCAATAACTTCAACGGTGACGCTCAAGCAGCAAGCCAAGCCTATCAGGATATTATGGGTGGTAAATAATGCCTATCCCTTTTGCATTTGATTTTAAAAATCCTGATTACGCGCAAGTATTCGAGTGGCGCATTGAGCGATTACAGCGCATTAGACAGCAGCCCGACCAAATACCAGCGCTCAAAGCGTTTTATCGTGACAATCCCGCGCAATTTATTATTGATTGGGGCGTGACTTATGACCCGCGCAACATTGAGCGCGGCTTACCATCATATATACCGTTTCTGTTGTTCCCAAAGCAAGAAGAGTGGATTCATTGGCTGATGGACGGTTGGAGGTTGCAAAAACCGTCCATTACGGAGAAAACGCGGGATATGGGTATGTCATGGCTCATGATGGGATTGTCGTGCTCACTAGGCTTACATAATCACGGCTTATCAGTCGGTGTTGGTAGCCGTAAAGAAGAATACGTCGACCTTATCGGCAGTCCTAAAGCTTTGTTTGAGAAAGGCCGTATGTTTTTGAGTGGTCTGCCTCCTGAGTTTCGCGGCGGCTGGATTAGAGAAAAACACAGCCCCTTTAAGCGCATTATATTGCCCGAAACTGGCAGTGTGATTACTGGTGAGGCAGGTGACGGCATTGGTCGTGGTGACAGGGCGTCATTGTATTTTGTTGATGAGGCTGCTTTCTTAGAGCGTCCGCATTTAGTTGATGCTTCATTATCAGCTACCACCAACAGCCGTAACGACATATCAACACCCAACGGTATGAGCAATTCATTTGCACAGCGTAGGCATAGCGGCAAAATCCGCGTGTTTACGTTTCATTGGCGCGACGACCCGCGCAAAGATGACATGTGGTACAACAAGCAGCTAGATGAGCTTGATGCGGTCACAGTGGCCCAAGAGATTGACATTGATTACGCGGCATCAGTTGAGGGTGTATTAATACCGTCAGCATGGGTGCAGTCTGCTATTGACGCTCATAAGAAACTGGGTATCGATATCAGCGGTAGCAAGGTGATGGCGCTTGATGTAGCAGACGAAGGTATTGATAAGAACTCTATTGCCGGTCGTCATGGCGTATTGCTCAATTACTTAGAGACTTGGAGCGGTAAAGATTCAGATATTTTTGCCACGTCTAAAAAGGCAGTCGAGGCGACCGCTGACAGTCAATCAGAATACTTTTTGTATGACGCTGACGGACTGGGTGCGGGTGTTAAAGGTGATGCCAGGGTAGTGAATGAGCAACGATTAGGGCTACCTGATGTTGATGCTCATCCTTTTCGTGGTTCGGCTGGTATCTATAAGCCCGAGCGTGAAGACATTGTTGGCAAAAAGAACAGTGACGCTTTTGATAACTTCAAAGCTCAAGCGGGGTGGGCATTACGCAAACGCTTCTTATTGACACACAGGGCGGTCGCTGAGGGTATGGACTTTGAGCCAAGCGATATCATAAGTATTGATAGTACGCTTGAGGAGTTATCGACTTTGACTACCGAGCTATCACAGCCAACCTACTCAAAAAATAACGCAGGCAAAATTCTGATCAACAAAAAACCAAAGGGCACGCCTTCACCGAACCGATTTGATGCGGTGATGATGGTGTTTGCCGACAATATGGTTGAGAAGAAATCCAATAAACGACACAGAGCCACTGCTGGCAAACGGACGTATAGATGAACGATATAACTGAAAAACCGCGTTACCGTGTCACAGCAGGTAAGGCGCTAAGCCAAGAGCAGGTGACAGACCTACGCGGTAAGACTTTTTACCGTTACCTGATCCGTACTGATACTGACGAGATTCTTAAAAAGGCCGGTATCAGTCGTCATGCGTTAAAGACATTGCTTACTGACCCAGATATTGACCAAGCGATTGATAGACGCGAGGAAGAGTTAAGCAATGCTACTTATACGATTACGCCAAGCGAGGGTAGTGTTGCTGATTTTATCTATGGGCAGTTAGACCTGCATCTTGAAACGATATTACAAGGCTCATCGCTTAGTAAGTGGTACGGCTATGATGTGATTGAAATGCTATGGGGCAAAGATAGCAATGGGCGTAATGCAGTTACTTCCATGATGTCAAAACCTATTCAATGGTTTGAGCCGTTATCAGGTGGCGCTCTGCAATGGTTTCCAAACGATGGTAGTCAGCCGATCATGATTAGTGATCAAGCTGACTTTTACTATCGCTATCTATACCAGCAGCATAAACCGACGTATCTAAACCCCAAAGGCAAGTCTATACTAAGCCGTGTCTACTGGTTGCATTACTTCAAAACCAATGGCTGGCGCTTTTGGTCTAAGTTCTTGGAACGTTTTGGTTCACCTTTGCTGATTGGCAAGACTGATGCAACAACTGAAGATGACGCGCAGGAATTTGCTAATGCACTACTAGCAGCACATAACTCAGGTGTCGTGACTATCGGCGTTGATGAAGAGGTAACGCCGATTACAGCGACCAGTGATGGTAAGGCATTCGTTAGCTATGATTCAGTAGTTAAGCAAAGTATTACGACTTACTTGTTAGGTCAGACGCTTACCAGTGGTACGGATAAAGGCGGTACTTACGGTCAAGGTGTTGTGCATCAAGAGCAGCAAGAGATTATCTTTAGCAGCGACCGTAAGCACGCGCTTAAAGCCGTTCAGCGGTTTATTGATGTTATCTGTATGGCTAATGGATTTGAAGCGCCTGAGTTTAAATGGGTGGCTAAGAAGTTTATTAATCAAGAGCAGTTAGATGCTGATAAAAAAGCTCATGAGATGGGTGTTCGCTTTACTAAGTCATATTTTGTTGATGAGCATGGCTATAACGAGCAGCATATCTCACACATGGACTACGGTGATGGTCAAGGCGCTGTTAAGTTGCCAACGTCGACACAGGCCAATCGCTATACGTCAATGGCTAATAAAACATGGCTGCCATTTAAAGCTGCTGACGGCGATGAGCAGTTTACACCTGAACAGCAAGAGCTTGAGCAAGTCGCAGATGATGCGCTAAATGCGAGCGTACAGCCGTTTGATACTGATGATATTAAATCTATTATCGCAAGCATCGAGGGTGATACTGACGATGAGAAAGTTGCTAGTTTACGTGAGACATTGTTCAACCGATGCGGCGAAGATCTAGCTGATAGTGACTTCACTCAATTAGTTAATACTTTTTTAGCCGTGTCTGATGCCCATGGTTTTGCTGATGAATCGAGTGAGGTTTAAACCATGGCAACGACAACAGCAGCATTTGACGTAAAGTTCATCGAGGCTATTGCTTACGCGCTTAATCGTAACGTGGTGCTACCTGATGATTACTACGACCGCATGACACCTATTCAACGGCAACAAGCGGTATCTATCGCAGGGCTTGCACAGACTGAGCAGATTAAGCACATCATGGGCTTGGTTAATGAGCAACTCGACAGTGGCGGTACATTCGCAGACTTTCAAAAAGCGGTCAAAGACGGTGATATTGATATTAATTTGCCAAAGCATCGGTTAGATAATATCTTTCGTACAAATATCCAAGGCGCTTACGGTCGTGGCCGATGGTATCAGCAGCAACAGAACAAAGATGAACGTCCGTATCTGATGCGTGACGGTATCAATGATATTAGACAGCGACCAGCTCACAAGGTACTTGATGGCGTAGTCAGACATATTGATGATCCATTCTGGCAACAGCATTATGCTCCTGATGGGTATCGTTGTCGTTGCATTATGCGTTCGCTGACTGAATCTCAAGCTCAAGCGAAAGGCATTACCGATGATGGTGACTTGCCCAACGTACCAAACGATAAAGATTGGATTGGTGGAACACCTGCACAGTACACAGGCAACATGAACAAGCTAGTCAACGACAAGATAGCTGAGCTTGCTATCACGTACTACAAGCAATCAGATGCGATATTGGCATCAAGACAGCGTATTGAAGCAGCTATCACAGTGATGTTAGCGCAACCGGTGCCAGAGCTTGCTTTGATGATTGATGAGGCTAAAGAGCTGATTGAGGAAGAAAGCGAATGAATAAATCACGAATACTCAGAGCTGTTGTGCTGATAGCTGACATAGCGATGACCATCTACACCAAACGCAAGAAACAAAAACAAGACCGCCGATAAGGGCGGTTTTTTAATGGGTGATGATTATGATTTTAACAATCGATACGACTGCGCTAGACGCTGATAACAGTGAGTCATATGCAGCGTGGCGCGGTGATAATGTTGAAGTGCAACTCGACGGCAAGCCGCTTAAAGATTGCCTGTATTGCAATGTTGATAAAGGTGTTGCCATTTGCGTAAAAAGGGATTTATCAGGCCATGTGATTATTGTCGGCGGTGATATTGCCCACGAAATGCGAGTTGGTGAGGTGACTGTGGAGCATATCAAGCGCGGTAATAACTTGCATCGACCAGGTAAGGAATAAACATGAACTTACAAGCAAAGATTAAGCGCGATATTAACAGTCATGCGCTCATGGCTTGCCACGATCTAAACGGTGAGCTCGCATCTATCGACTTCAAGGCGCTATCACGTCATAGCGATGACGATGGTGAGGCAGCTTACACGGTTGAGAATGGCGTAGCGACTATTGATGTTCGCGGTCTGCTAGTGCCTGAAACCTCAAGTGATTATCGCTCATGGGGTGTAACAGGCTATGCAAACTTAGCGGACTACATACAGCAAGCTAATGACGATTACACGGTTGAGCGCATTGTCCTAGACATTGACAGCGTAGGTGGATACGTTAAAGGCCAGCATTTAGTTGATGAAGCAATAGCTGACAATACAAAGCCTATTCAGACGTTTGTTAGTGGTAATGCCTACTCAGCTGCCTATCGCATAGCTGTAATGACTGACCGTATCGTAGCGGCACAGTTTGCAGGTATAGGTAGCATCGGCACGATAGTCAAACACACCGAGCAAGTAAGCCGTCTAAAGCAAATAGGTATCACGGTGACCAATATCCGTAGCGGGAAGTGGAAAGCCGTGTTTGGTGATGATGAGCCACTGACCGATGAGCAATTGGCAGAAATACAGTCTGGTGTAGATGCTAATGCTCAAGAGTTTTTTGAGCACGTAGCAAGCTATCGCAGTTTGAACGCTGACACGATTGCATCGCTTGAAGGTCGGTGTTTCGATGCGACCCGCGCAAAAGAATTAGGTTTGATTGATGAGATAGCAGATAGCGTATCAACATCAAGCCAAGCCAAACAGAGCAACAATAACCCCGAGGAGTACGACTTGAACGAGTTAGAAAAGGCGCAAGCCAAAATCAAGCAGCTAGAAGATCAGGCATTATCCGATAAAGCTGCATCTGATCAAAAGATTGCTGATGCTAAAGCCGAGGCGCAAGCCGCTAAGGACGCACTAGCAAAGACGCAAGCATCAACACGTCAAGCAGCTATCGATAAGCTAGCCGCCGATACTGGTCGTGAGTTTACCGACGAGCAAGTTACTGCGTTTAAAGCAATGGATGACGCACAGTTTGCCGTTGCCGAGTTTATGGCAAAACCAATTACACCAAAAACACCTGAACTACCTGACGGTCTTGATAAGGCCCAAGCAACAAATGGCCGCGAAGGTGGCGAAAGCGCAATCATGGCAGCTGTTAATGCTGCAAAAGCACAAGGAGCTAAATAATGGTTGATTTCAACTATACAACTGAGCAGCCGTTAGCTGTTGATGTCGCGCCTATCACTGATAGCGTCGTACCTACCGCTGCTACAGCATACAAGCGCGGTGACTTGCTAGTAATTGCTGCTAGCACCAACGTAGCGACTCACAGCGATGCTGGAACAGGCGCACAAGCTGATTGGCATGTCATCTGTCTAGCTGACGTAACTGCTGAGCAAGCTACTGCCAAGATTGCTGCAGGTGTTGAAATGCCTGTATATGTTGCGGGTAAGTTTGATGTTGCAGAAGTCAAGCTGAATGGCGTTGCGCTTACTGCATCTCAGAAACTAGCGGCGCGTGCATACGCTAATCGCTCAACTAAAATCACGCTTAGCGTAGTTAAATAAGGATAAATATTTATGGCTACTTTTAATATTGAAGGCGCTGAAATTGAAACAGCATCTTTTGAAGAACTTGGCGCGGTTTATGATTTAAGCAAGCCGGTCGATACTTTTTTTCGTGATCGTTATTTTGGTAATCCTATTTATCTAAACAACGAAGATAAGGTGCCCGTAGGTGATATCAAAACCTATATCCCTCTTGCTCCTGCTGTACTGCCAACAGCACAAGGTCGCGTAATTAAGGACAAAGTTGAACTAAATATCCGCCACATTCCAGCGCCTTACTTCAAGCCATCTGTAGTGGTTGAGCCGTTAAGTAAAATTGATGCTAAGTTGCAAAAACTATTGCAGGCAATGAAAGTTGTAGCTACCAAGGGTATTGGGGTTCCGCCTACTATGCAAGATGAGTGGGATATGGCCGCTGCTAATGCTTACTGGCTAATTCGTCAGTCGTTAACCGCACGTATTATCATGATGTGTCGTGATGCACTGCTGTATGGCAAGGTTGTCGTTGAAGGTGATGATAACGCAGGGGTAACCGTTGATTTTGGTCGTCACGTCGACCTTAATTTCTCGCCATTAATTCCATGGGACCAAGAAGGCGCTACGCCATATCGAGACATTCGTAAGATTGTTAAGAACCTGGTTAAGCATGGCAAACGTCGCCCAGTTGATGCTCAGATGTCTAGCCGTGTTTTCGATGCGATGACAGATGATAAAGAGTTTAATGAAAAATTCACGGCGTCAAAAGATACCAATGCAACCCGTGTATTTGATGGTGGGTTTGGTGGAGAGACTGAGGCAAAATTACGCGGTACGGTAGATGGCATCAACTTCTGGACGTATGACGTTGAGTTTGAAAAAGAAGATGGCACAAGCGAGCTAATGATCCCTGAAGATGGTTTCTGGCTAATCTCTGAGCTAAACAACCCGCTTTACTACTGCATGATTAAGCATCGCAAAAATCCTGCCAAGTTAGCAATGGAATTAATGCCATATCACGTCTATAGCAATAATCCACCGATTGATGAATTTATTGCTGACTCAAGCCCATTGCCAGTTACCATCAATAAAAACGGTGCTTGCGGTGGTACTGGTTTTATCACTCTTTAATTAAAACCCTTTGTTTAAATAATTAAATGGGTCGCCTATCAGCGGCTCATATGGAGCAAATCATGTCTAAATTTTACATTGCAAAGCAAGCCGTCGGCCAATACAACACTGGCGACAAAATCCCAACGATCACCGATGACGAGCTAAAAGCGGCTGTCAAAGATGGCAAGACGGTCAATGGCTTAACTGCTGAACGTGCTAAGTTTTTGTTAAGCAAAGGTGCTATTGCAGAACCTGAAGGCGAAGACGCCGATACTGCAGAAGATGATACCAATGAGGTGGTCGAGCTCGACACACTCACCAATAAAGAGCTAAAGGCTTTGCTTGATGAAGAAGGTATTGAGTACAACGCATCTGATGACAAGAAAACACTAATCGCACTATTTCCGAAGGACTGATTATGTACGCGACTCGTGATGATTTAATCAGTCACTTTAGTGAGTTGGAAATTAGTCAGCTTGAGTCGTTACATGAAGACCCGTTGGCTGCAACTGCTAAAGCACTAAAGAGTGCAAGCGGCAAGATGGATAGTTTCTTATCTACTCGATATAACACGCCCATCGCCAAAACAGATAACTTAGAGCTAGTTTGCTGCAATATCGCAAGATACTTGCTGTATAAAAACGACGCAACAGGTGAGCCGGAAGACCGCTACAAAGAAGAGATTGCTTGGTTAAAGGACGTTAGCGCAGGTCGCGCTAATGTTACGTTCGCTCAGCCGTTGACGCCTGATGAGCAGCAAAGCACTTACGTCAAGCCTGCTGTACCAATTGGCAGTAGCTATCCTGGTCAAATCTTTGGTGATGACGTTTTTTCCAAGATGCCTAGCATTAAGTGAGGTGAGCCATGTTTGATGCTGATTTATCAGGTGGTGACGAGATTATCAGACGGTTAGGCGACTTGTATTTTGACAGTAAAAAAATGCAAAAGTTTAGCCGGTTGGTTGGCGCTGAGATGGTCAATCAAACTGAGGAACGCTTTTACAATCAGCATGGGCTAGACCGTCAACCGTGGTTGCCATCTAAACGAGCGATAGAGCAAGGCGGCGATACGCTACGCAAAGATGGTCGTTTATTGGCGTCACTCACCTATATTGCTCTTCCTGATGGCGTCAAGTGGGGCACAAATGTAGTTTATGCACGCATGATGCACTATGGCGGTAAAAAAGCGTTATTCCCTCACTTGTGGGGTGATATACCTGCTAGGCCGTTTTTGGGCATGAATGAAAACGATAGGGCTAGTGTGCTGAATATCATCAATCGGATTATGGACGTCGACTTATGAGTAATTATTTTGCAGTAGGTCTTGGCCTAATCGAGCACTTAGAGGCTAAGGCTGACGAGTGGGGTGTTAAGCACGTTGGCACCGTCGCTAGTATCAACAAGATCAATAAAAACGTCACACCCGCGCTCTATGTCATCAACACTGGCAACAATCCTAACGCTAACGGCTCAATAGACAGCCGTGACGTGCAGCAATGGACGGTTGTTGTCGCTGTGAGTAACCAAGCGGCACAAACAGACGTTAAGGCGCTCATGGAGTCGTCAGGCGAGCTTGTGAGTAAAGTTATCAATCATGTGCAAGGTTATGAGCTAGACGACTATCACGACCCACTAGAGCGCACATCGACCAGCGGGCGGCCTGATTACTTTAGTACGTTTGCATTATATCCACTCACTTTTCAAACCACTATTACGCCATAGGAGATAAGTAACATGGCAGATAAACAACAATCACACGCATTTATCGGTAACGGTAAGGTGTATTTTACCGCTGTTAAAAATGGCGTAGAGGGCAAGCCCTTTTGGGTTGGCGTAGCATCAGCCGCAGCCTTTAATCACTCAGTCGAGAATGAGAGTGAATTAAAAGAGTATCACTCAGGTAAAAACCAGACTTGGGATAAATCAGAAGGTGACAAGTCCGCTACTTTTAGCCTAACCCTCAACGAGCGACGCGTTGAAGCGATGCAAGCAGCATTACAAGCCAAGGTCACGGAAGTTACCACGGGAACAGTCTCAGCAGAAGAGCACGAAGTTGACGCCATTGGCGATATTCTCTTTTTGAAACATAAGAACGTCAGCGACGTTGTTATCACCGACAGCACGACTGCAACACCATTGGCATTGGTCGAAGGTATTGACTACACAATTGATGAAAAGTACGGCACTCTTGAAATGACGCACGTACAGACCATCACATCACCGATCAAAGTTGCATACAGCTATGGCACGGCCACGGTCATGAAGCCAATGACAGATGATGTTGATTATTATCGCATCCGCGTCAACGGTCTAAACAAAGTTGGTCAAAAAGACAAGCAGGTAGTTACTGCATACCGTGCAAAGCTATCACCAGCAGATGCTTACGATTTAATCGGTGATGACTTTAGCGAAATGGAGCTTGAAGCCGACTTGATGTATGACGAAGCTGAAGAAGCCATGTATGAAATTGTGAAGCTGTAGTTCGATAGGTCTATGTGATTTCGCATAGACCTATTTTGTTTAATTAAGTGACTGCGTGACGGTTGCTTAATTAAATGAAAAAGGATTAATTATGCGTACTAATGCACAAACTAAGCTGACAAATACAGCCACGGGCGCGGTTATTATCTTATCAGACAGCCTTTACCCAGAAGGCGAACACGACTGGTCAGCTATCGTATCAAATACTAAGTACGCACTTGATGGCACAATGATAGTCGAACAGTCAGAGCGTAAAGCTGGCAGACCTTACACGATGCAGGCACCTGATGGTCATGGCGTACTATCACGAGCAACGGTTAATGCGCTCAAATCTGAGCGTGACAAGCTAGGCGCTACCTTTTGGCTAGACTATCTAGCAGATGGGGCAGTTAAGCGCGTCAAGGTGATATTTGACACGACAGCGGAGGCAATTGAAGCTAAGCCAGTCAAGAACACGACAAGTCCAGAGCTGACCGATTACTATAATGTGACGCTTAGGTTTTTAGAGATACCTAGTAATTAATACATAACAAGCCATAGCCCGCTCATTGTAGCGGGTTTTTTAATGCCCAAAATTTGACGGATGACAGCAATGGCAATTACTCAAAACGATTTAGAGATACTAAAGTCTGAGATTATGGCTGATACCGACGATGGCGGCGGTCTGCCAACGGGTATTGCTGTCGTCGATGGCGTATCTAACAACTTACTCCCTGATGTGTCGGATATTGACCGCTTAATTGGTCGTGTGCGTTTGCGTAAAGTATCACTAGCGGTAAAGACGGCTAATGCTGAGCTATTGCAAGCGCCTCGTATTTTGCTAACCGAGCTGCCGGACAATCCAAATATCAGTGTGTTTTTCTTTAAAGGTAGTAGTTTCGCTGATCGTCGCTCAGATGCTCAAGATAAAATTGAGTCGTATCTTGCGTTTGGGACCAAGTGGGCAGGTCATTTATTGGAAACACAGCTTACTGGTCAGCGCGTCATCCAAATCTCATTAGGGTTAAAAGATGCTGTGCCAGCAGTCGGTCAACCTCTTGTATTGGTGCAAAACGAAGGCCAATCAGACGAGTTTTATCAATACTTAAGACCGCTTAAAGTTGATACGGTAGTGCGTGAATTTCAACGTACCGTGAGCGAGACTGTGAGTCGTAATGTGGTAACGATTGAGTTTGGTGATGTTTTAAGCAAAACATTTAACGGCTTAACTGTGCCTGAGTTTTATCAAAACGCATCAACGAGCAGACGTGCAATCTTGCGAGAAGCTCGTATTGCTGATGCCGCTAAGTATTACAGCGCGTCACGTTTGGCTGAACCAGTGGTCGCTATGCAATCACGTCAGGTGCGGCTTGAGTCTATTTTTACGCAAGTGGTGCCAAGCACGCAAGTTGAGACGCCAATTTTGCAGCGCGACCCAGCAAACCAAGTTGCTACTCAGGCTCGTGGCGATGGGGTTATCAACATCAATCAGTCGGTCAACGTGACACCAAGCACTGCGTTTAGCCTACCAAGCGGTATTGCAGTCGGTACGTTGAGCTTGTTTGTCGGCGGACGATCACTAATTGATAGAGATGGTCAATTAGTAGATAGCAGCAGTGTAGCTTACGCCTCTATCCAGTATGGCATTGGTCAAATCACCTGGTACAACCTTCTGAATCTTGGGCAAACAACAGTGACAGGCAGCTATAAACCTGCTAGTGAGTTTACCCGTGTGGCGCAAACTGATTATCAAGTCGTTGGTGACAACGCAGGCTATAACTATGTGCGTGAGCTTGGTGCTGAGCCTTTGCCGAACAGCCTTAAAATCACTTATACGGTAGGTGGTAATAACTATCTCGTACACGATGATGGGCGCGGCAACTTAGTTGATGATGACGGCAACGGTCGTGGCACTGTGCAAGGCAAGACAGTATTGCTGACGACTGCTGCTATTCCTGATGCTGCTAGCTATATCATTTATTCGTTTGGTGTCGATTTAGATACCGTTAAATATGGTGAGCAAGCGCTACCACCTGCCTACCATGCGGCTATTATTGACGATGAGGTGGTCGGCGATATCACAATCACATGGGGCGCTGATAAAACAGCAACTATGAGTAACGGCATTATTACCGGTGATGCTACGGGCACGTATGATGGTCGAGAGCTGCATATTGCGCCCAATGAGACAGTCGCAAAAGACACCGAGTTTACAGTATCGTATGACAAACTGCTTGACTCGATGACATCGCCAATTAACGCTACTTATAGCCCAAACTCTACGGACGGCACCTTTACCGCTACTATCGATATGGGCGGCGCTATAGATGGCGACATCAGTCTTAGAGCAGAGCTTTACGATAGAGGTAGCGCTCAGGTAGCAGTTCACCTTTCCAGTATGGGTACTGGTGAAGAATTACTGAGATTGAACGGTGTTGCATACCCCACATACGCAACAGCCGTTGCGTACAGAAGTGGGAATACAATAACGCCTCAGACAGGGCTGTCCTGGTATGACGCTACTAATGGGGTAAACGGTCAATGGAAAGTGTTTCTGGTGAGCAGTAGTTTGGATAAGGCAGCAGGTACGGCCACGTTTACTATCAAGGTTTCGCGCAGAAAAACGGTTACTGATGTCGTGATGGCGGGCGGTTTAAATAAAAAACCACTATTTACAACCACGAGCCAAGACGAAAACCTAAATATCAGCACTGTGCAGATTTATGGCAGTGCTGAGGTCGGATCGACCACGGAGGCCGCTACTTTCGACATGACTGCTGATAAATTGCTAATAGCGCCACCGATGGAGTCAAAAACACCAGTCGTCAGCGGCTCAGTATTTGTCGATGCGCTCGGTCAGAGCTTGCGCGATGACAACGGCAACATCAAAAACAGCACTGATATTGTTGGCAAAATTGATTACAAGTCAGGCGTTTTGCAGCTAACAACTTGGCAAGCAGGACAAGCCAATACTGTTGACTTAAAATCAATGCTACGCGAAAACGATCCGGTACCGCTTGCTAATTTGATTTTTAGAACGCCAGTCGCGCCACTTAAAGAAGCATCATTACAGATCAGCGCTGAGCTTGCAGATGGTACGCAAATATCGCTATCAACCGACGAGCAAGGCAACATAACTGGTAACAGCTTTGCACACGGTACGGTTGATTTTAAAGCAGGGGTGGTTGCGCTGTATTTTTACGAGCGACTAGGCGTGACAGCTAATCCTAGCGTGGTCAATGAGCCGTGGTATGACGCGAATAATATCTACACGCTATCGTCAGGAGACAATACGCAATATATTAACCGACCTGTTTACGTTAAGCCTGACTCAATACGTTATAACGCGATTGCTTACAGCTATCTACCGCTTGATAAAGAGCTTATTGGACTTGACCCAGTACGCTTGCCAAGCGATGGTCGTGTGCCGTTTGTGCGTAAAGGCGACAGTATTGCCATTACTGAGCTTAAAACGCTGGAACTGCCAACCAATGCGCCAAATGATACGTTTGATTTGGGATTTGAGCGATTGTCTGACGTGAACGTGGTTGATGCCAATGGTTTAAAAGTCAGCTTTGATTATCTTGATGTTGATTTAGATGCAGGTACTTTGACGTTAAATGGACTGCTTGATATGTCATTTTATACAGCACCACTCACAGCTAAATATCGCATCATGGATATTGCGCTGGTCATTGAGACAGATATATCAGGCCGTGTGACGCTATCAACGCCTATCACGCATGATTACAGCACTGACGCAGTGTTTAGCTCAATGCTACTTGCCGGTGATATGCAAGCGCGAGCGTATAACGTGTTTAGTCAAAAATCATGGAGCAATGCCGTTTGGAGTGACTCATTGATTGGCGATGCTGCGACGTCACAGTTGCAGGTAACTAACAATCCTATTGTGGTGACTAATCGTGATGCTATCGAGGAGCGTTGGGCGCTGGTGTTTACCAGTCAAACAGCGTTTCGCATTATTGGCCAAACAGTCGGTGAGATTGGTACAGGTTCAACGACCACTTTGACAGCGCCAATTAACCCTATGACTGGCTATCCGTATTTCACGATACCAGCAGCAGCATGGGGCACAGGTTGGTCAGCTAATAACGTAGTGCGTATCAATACCGCAGCAGCCAAGTATCCAGTTTGGATCGGTAACGCTATCCAGCAGCATCAGGGTAGTAGTAAAGACAATTACGACTTTACGATTGGCTATCATGCCAACATTGATAGAGAGAGGGCTGTGTAATGGAGTTATCAGTTGATGCAAAAAACGCGGCGCTACAAGGGATTGCTGATAAATTAAATGAGGGCACCAATTCGGTGCTCTCTTTGTTTATCGGTGAGACTTTAGCGGCTGAGATTGCGCTACTCAATCCAGCGCAGGAGTCAATAACCAACGCTGTCATGACGTTTAAAGTACCGCCCAAAGTGCTAGCGATAGCATCGGGCGTGCTGACATCGGCAAAAGTGCTGGCAGCAGACGGCACGCTAATCGCTGAGCTTGACGTAGCTACTGAGGTCACGCTTGATAAGTCGCAAGTGTATCAAGGCGGCTATGTCACGCTGACAGCGCTAACAATGGGTATTTGATATGGCAATAATCACAGGCAGAGCAAAACGCTATGACGGCACAGCGATTGATTACGTATTGTTATTTGCGTGGAAAACAGGCAGGTGCTTAGGTAAGTCAATACCAGACGCAGCGGGTAACTGGTCGTTTGACTACGATACCAACTTGATAGTTGGTATAACGTATGTCGCTGATGGCTGCGAGCCTATTACGCATGGCGCGTATGAGCTTGTACTAAATAAATAAGGGTAGATTATGAGTTTTCTAAATCCAGTAAACGAGCCTGTGCTACGATTTAGCAGCACAGATGCGGGTGCGCCACAGATTAACTATAACGCTCGCACAGCAGGTGATGTAAAATCGGTGCTCAAAGCGTGTCTTGTTACAGGATACGGATCAACAGCAAGCGCAGGATGGACGGCGGTAAACGAGGCAGGTAATGTCATCGAGTTTTCCAGCACCTCTACTGAAATGCTCGATTATAGGCTAGGTGTTGATGATACGAGTACATCGAGTACGACTTGGTATTACCAGTATAAAAATACAAGAACAAACCCTAAAAATAATACTATAAGCAAAGAATACACTTATAGTAACAGGGCGCACTCAGGAAATCGTTGGGACTTGATAGTATCAGATAAGGGTTTTTACTTTATTGAAACCTTATACAATAACGTTATCAATCAACTTATGTCAAGACTGACATTTATGGGTCAGATAAAGAGCGCGCTAGTTGACATATTGTCAGAAAATATGTCTTTTTGGAGTGTTGGGCTGTCATCAACAAACAATGTTCCGGCTAGATTTTACGCAAAAGGCACGAGTGCTGAGTTCTATCAAAAAATAGGAGGGAATGCTACTGGGTTTTCTTTTACGTCTGTTAATAAAGGGCTTTTTAATGAAGAAAAATTACCGGCTGACAATGTTGCTGTTGATTTAGTCGGTGAGTTATATGTGGGGATGGAAGGAGGTGTTATGGGCAGTTATGCCGGACTGCTGATATCAACATTTAGAAATAGGGATGATATGTATGGTACAAAAACAACTCATTTCAACGGCCGTCCTGTGCTTTATTTTTGCAACGGAATATCTTGGGCTACTACTGACAACACCTTTCGGTTTCTAGTCGGCGTAATGATTTATCTTGATTATTGGGAGTATTGATATGCAGGTGCTCGCAAAAGTCTATACGCCGCTATCACTCGCAAACAGCGGTTATATCGCAGGCGCAGGCGCAGGTATTGTCACAGTGCAAGGCAAACCTGCATCACGTAAAATATGGCTGCTAGACGCGGTAACGATGGCGGTTGAGCAGGTCGCTACATCACTCAAAAACGGTCACTATCTATTTTTAGGTCTTGATCCTGCAAAAGAGTATCTGGTCATGGTGCGTGACCATAAAAAAGAGTATGAGCCGTTTGCGTGGGATTATGTCAAACCTGCTAATGATTTAACTATCGCTGAGCAACAAACGCTTTGGCAAACGTGGCAAACTTAGAATAAAAGAGGTGATAAATGGCTAGTACGTTGCGCCTCATTTTAGAGCGGTATATTGCTGTACAACCAAAAGCTAATAAACTGTCATTACCGCTTGATAGGAATTTAGGCGATATAACGCGATATAAGTATGTTTTTGCCGGTGCGCTACCGTTGCGTTTAGAGCGATTAAGTAGCGAGCAGCCAAGTGCCAACGCTTTAAGTCTTGGTATGATGCAGCCGCTTGGCACAATAGCGCCACCGCTATACTTTATATCTAGCAGCTTGCCGTTACTTCTAACAGTAGCGACAAGTGAGCAGCCGTTATCTAGCGCCTTGCCGCTTAATATGAGCCGTAGACTTGGTACAGCGATTGGTGCGCCAGTTACGCCGCCTGATGTTGCTGATGATGTAAGTGTAGCGGTTAATGCGACAGCAGTGCTAACACCAACAGCCAATGCTAGCGTATCGGTCGCTGAGCTAGACAATTCGGTCAATATTACCGTTACAGCAACAGCTAGTTTGACGCCAGTTGCTAACGCCTCGCTGTCTGCTGAATTAGCCGAAGTTAATACAAATATAGCGATTACTGCTACCGCTACACTCAATCCAGTAGCGAGCGCAAAGGCAGAGTATGACAGCAACAATCCTAGTTTGGTCATGCTTGACGTATCTAGCGATATACAGCAATCAAAACTACAAGGCGTTGATAGGCGATCAGGCTTCGAGGCTAACGATAATCTAACGCAGCAAGTTAATACAGGCTGGCAACAATCGAAGCTTATAGGTACTGATAATCAAGCGCAGTTTGAGGCTAACGAGCAATTACACTCAAGTAGTCAAGTATCGTTTGAGCAATCAAAACTGATAGGCGATAGCAGCAAGCAAGGCGCTGAGTACCAGACGTTTATTGCTAGCAAGTCACAGCTACAATATGAGCAATCAAAGCTGGTTGGTCAAGGGCAGTGGTACAGCTTTGAGGCTATGGCTAAGCGTCAAATTGAGCGAGCGATACACGGTGAAAACGCCAAGCTACTCACTGATAAGCTAGGTACGTTTAGCGACTACAACCGATTTGTAGCGCAGCAGAAACGCTTACTTATTGAAACAGCTAGATTGCCATTTAGCAAATTGCGTTATGTAGCGCCTGATTTATCACAAACCGTTATCCTTAAACAGCAAATCATCGAGGGTTGGGAGTGTGGTAGCGGCGCATTACGTCACTATGTTTACAATGACGAATTAGCATTACCGATGACAAGGCGTATTGCTGACAGGGGCGCGTCCAGTCAGTTAGCCATGCCGATGACGATGCCGCATGGTGTGCTGATATTGTCAGCCATTGATGCCGATGCAATGGAAAATTATCCATGCAAACGTAAAACACTAGCCGTTAATCCTACGCTTGATGTTGTTACGTGTAAGCCAAAAGTGTTCGGTAAGTCAGCAGGTATCGCAGTCAATAGCCAAGCAACACTTAATGCTATTGCATATCTACAGTTAAGTATTAGTGATAAAAGCGATGCTTACGGTCAAGGAGTTATATTTGTGACAAACAGTGTGTCATTAGTGCGCTCCGATGATGGGCGTGAGATTAAGATGCTAGGCTTTAGCGTTGGCATTGATAGCAATAGCTATACATGGTCATTTAGCGCCACTGTGCCGTTATCTGAGTTATCAAAAGTCGATACAGCACATGAGCAGCGCATTGGTGTTGATTTCACTTGTAACGGCAACCTATGGCGCTTTATCTTAGATGATTGCAGTGATAGCGTGTCGTTTGGTGAGAGTAGCTTAACGATTAAAGGTAAGTCACGAGCCATGCTCTTAGCGCATCCATACGCAACACAGCGCGGCTTTAAGTTTGACACAGCCATGAGTGCCAGACAGATAGCTGATGCTGAATTAAACCGCAATGGCATAGCGTCAGGCTTTAGCTTAGATTGGCAGCTTGCAGGGGTTAACGGTTGGAATGTGCCAGCCAACACTTACAGCTACACGGGCAAAACGCCTATCAACTCATTGCAATGGATAGCTGAGGCAGCAGGTGGCTTTATCAATGCTGATATGAGCGCTGATATATTGCACGTACTCGCACACTATCCAATACCAAGTTGGGAATGGGCAGCGCAAACGCCTAGCATTGAATTGCCAATCTCATTAATCACTAGCCGTAGTCGCGGCCGTGTGAATAAACCCGCTTACAACGGCGTGACTATTTACGGTGAGAACGATAACGGTATCGGCGCTTTAATCAAGCGTACAGGCACAAGCGGAGGCTATCAGCCGACTATGGTCACAAGCGACCTAATGACGGACACAGCAGCCGCTATTAGCCGAGGTAAGATGATACTTAGTGACACAGGCGATATTGGCAACATCGGTATATCAATGCCATTGGTCGCTGATGTAGGCGTGTTAAAACCATCTACACTAATCGGTGTTAATGATGGTGAATCATGGGTTGGTATGGTCAGAGGCACGACTATCACAGGTCGATTATCGAGCAATCGAGCATTAGAGATTGACCAGTCTATTGATGTTGAAAGGCACTTTGATAAGGAGATTGTTTAATGGCAAGCGGCAACCTATGGCAGCTATTCAAAAACGTCACTGAGCAGGGTGCCAAGCAACTTGCGACCGTCATTGATAAGCAAGGCTCAAACTATACGGTAACGATGCAGGGCGGTGGTAATACCATTGTCCAATCCAGCGCCGCTTATGAGCTACAATCAAAAGTCTTTATTCAAAACGGTCAGATAGTAGCGCAAGCGCCCAACTTAACTTATGTAGAGATTAGCGTATGACAGACATTAAAAAAGACGATAGCGTCAAAACTATCAAAGTAGCAGGGCAAGAGATTGTAATCAACCGCGTTAAGGTTAAAAACTTGCACGAAGTAACGCGAGCATTTATGCCATTTGTTGCTGAGTTTGAGCGCATCGTGAAAGCCAAAAAAGGTATGCCAGAGAGTGAATTAATGGCGCTTATCGGTACATTTACAGATGAAACGGTTGTCTTAGCCTCAACACTGACAGACCAGCCGCCGAGCTTTTATAGAGAGCTTGAGCCGCTTGAAATGCTCACCGTCATGCAGGAGGTCGTCGCCCATAGTGGCGATTTTTTTATGCGTCAGATTTTCATTCCCCTAAAGCAGTTGGGGGCACAGCTACACTTACTTGGTACGACAGCTTACTACCATTCTACAAAATCGGACTCAGAGAATCCGACGTCTTAGATATGGTCTTTGGCGAATGGTGGGGCTTATCTAAAGCACTGGCTAAAGATAAGCAGCAAAGCATTAAAGATATGGCGCTTGCAATGCGAGTATCACAAGCGGATAGCAAAGGTTGGAAAGAGTTTATGAAAGACTAGCGTAACAAACCACAATCAACTAAGATTGAGTAAATATAATTTTGGTGATTGGTTATGAAAAAGCTATTAGCGGTAGGTTTGGCATTGATACTTAGTGGTTGTGGTGGAGGTTACGACAGTTTACCGCCACAGGTAAGCGACGGCAATGGCGGTACGATCGGTGCGGGCGGCACCTTTCCTGCAGACAAAGGCGACTGGAAGTATCGTAGCGTTAGTAATGAGGATGGTGTTTTTTCATTATCTGCCAGTATTTATGCTACTAATACCTATACTGTGCCAAAATATCCAAATCTTAAACAGCGCTCATGGATTGAGTTGGAAAAACGAAAAATGGCTGATGAAACGATATCAAAAAGATTTACTATTTTTGCGCCTGAGCAAGTTAAATGTACGCCAAGCTGTGACATTAGGATCAGGTTCAATGGCGGGATATCAGCTTACAGTTTTGAGCAAAGAGTTGATGGGGTGCTGACCCCAATCAATGAGCAGTTATCAGCTGAGCTATTTGACAAAACTACGCAATCTAATAGAGCTACTGTTTATCTGCCTATTGTAGGGTTATCAGATGAAGTAGAGTCTGAGTTTAACCTGAGAGGTTATGACGAAGATAAAATGAAATTTACTGACGAGTAGTGAATTAAACAAACTTAATTAAATACCCTTGCTAGAAATAGTGAGGGTTTTTTTATGTCCATAATTTGAGGTGCGCCATATGGCAGGTGATTTAGATTTTAGCGTACAGCTACGCGTGCTCAATGAGCAATTTAATAACGGCATCAATCAGGCGCGTGACAGATTTACGCAATATGCTCAGTCGGTGCAGCGCAATGTAGCGCAGATGAATACTGATACAGAACGCGCATCTACCATGCTTGCAGGGCTTGGCAACGTAAGCTCAGACAGATTGACGGCTGAGCTACGTGCAACGGCTGACCAGTTAAGAAATATGGGTGCAGGTGCCAATCTATCCGGCGATCAAATCGAGGCGGCTATGCAAGCATCAGCACTACAAGTTACAAGGCTTGGCAGACAATTAGAAGTAGCAAGGTCTGAAGCATTACGATTGAGTCAGACAAGCGCGAGTCCTGAAGATATTGAACAAGCAGCAGCTAATGTCAATCGATTAGAGCAAGAACTTGGACAAGCTCGAAGTGCCAGTGTTAGCCTTGCCAATGAGCTGTCAGGCGCAATGAACAGAGCGTCTAACACTGCTGACAATGCACGTAATGCTATCTATCGCATGGCAAATATTCGAGTGCCTGAGACGATACGTGGTGAGATTGATAGTATCAGCCGAGCTTTGGTAGATTTTCAGAACAATAGCGGCCGCCCTGCTGCTGAAATCGAGCGAGCAACGCGCGCAGCCGAGGAGCAGATCAGACGGCTTGAAAATGAGCTTAACGGTGTTGATGATACGATAAGACGGACAGACACCAGCACAGGCGGTCTAAGTGGCGGTGTCGATAGACTAAAGGGCGCGTTTGGTGGCTTGCAAGGTCTACTGGCTGCTGCTGGACTCGGCATTGGTGTGGCTGAGATTATCGAGACAGCGGACGCATTTAAGAGCTTGGAAGCTCGCATCAAACTAGCAACTGGCGAAGGCGCGGCTTTTGTCACAGGTTTTGAAGGCGTCAAACAGATTGCAAACGAGACATTTAGTAGCATCGAAAGCACTGGCGAACTGTTTGCTCGAATATCACAAGCGGGTGAGGATTTAGGATTAGCACAAACACAGGTTTTAGAAATCACTCGTACCATTAATGAGGCCATACAGCTATCTGGTGGTAGTGCTGCCAGTGCTGACGCTGCAATCACTCAGTTAATCCAAGGATTACAAAGTGGCGTAGTACGCGGCGAAGAATTTAACAGCATCATGGAGCAGGCGCCACGACTTGCTAAAGCAATGGCTGACGGTTTGGGCGTGACTCGTGGTGAGTTACGCGCATTGGCACAAGACGGTAAGCTGACATCAGAGGTGGTTATTAATGCGGTGCAGTCGCAAGGTGAAGCCATCGCCGGTGAGTTTGCAACATTGCCGAATACAGTTGCTAATTCACTACAGGTTGTTAAAAACCAAATATTTAACTTCATCGGTGAGATTGACGGCGCGTTAAATCAATCATCGAAGCTTGCTGAGGCGATTAGCTATATAGGCGACAGCTTGGAGGATTTGGACCCTAGCGTGGTTTCTGCCTTGACGGGCGTATTTCAGAATACGGTCGAAACAGTCGTCACGTTAGGTAAAGGAGTTAAGGGTGTTTATGACATCTTTGTTGATTTAGTCAATACAATAACAGGCGGGTCTGCTGATGCCGCTGAACAAGTCGGACTAATAACCGCAGCCCTCCATGGTCTGAATATATTTATCGGTTTTATTAAAGATGGATTTAGCGCAATTGGGGTCGCGGCTGGATTTGTTGTCGCTAGCCTATACGGAGCTATGTCAGACTTAGCAAACATCGCAGCGAGCATAACTTTTGGTGAGGTATCTGATGGCTTTAAGCGGACTGCTGATGAGCTACAAGCAAAATCAAAAGAGACGTGGGATAGTGCCGAACAGGATGTTTTAAACTGGGAGTCGTCAGGGGCGCAAGCCATTACCAACGCTGCTAAGACTGCAAAAGATCGCTTTGCGGAAATAGCGGCAGATTCAGAAGCAGCCTACAGAAAAATATCTGGAGATGCTGAGGCAACGGCTGAGCAACAAGAAGCGGCTCTTGTTAAATATGCGCTTGATAATATTAAAGCAAACGATAATGTTGTATCTGACAAGCTACGTGTTGAGTTGGCGGAAAAGAATCTACAAGCTGTCATTGATGAAACAGGTCAAGCAACAGTTAGGGCAATGACTGCCAGTGATATCGCTGCTACCGAAGCAGCTAGTAAAGCTGAAAAACTTAATGCTGCTTATGTGTCGATAGCTGAGAGTCTTGGTATTGGGCTTACCAGTAAGTACAAAGAAGTCAAAGCATCAGTGCTAGAGCTATCAGATAGTTTTGATGTGCTCACTGACTCAGGTTATCAAACAGGTGAGGTGCTGTTTGCTGCCTTGAACGACATGACCAATAAGGCTAAAAACACTGACGAGCTGCAAGATATTATCTTGATGTGGGAAGATTTAGGCAAGCAAGGTCAGCTTACAGGCGAGGATCTGGCAGCAGGTCTTGATTTGGCTAATGAGCGACTGGACGCGCTGACAGACGGCGTAAACTCAGTCAATGAGGCCTACAAAGTCTTAGGTCTGACGACACGCGCAGAGGCAGCAAAACAAGCTGAGGCGTACACGCAGGCATACGGCATCATTAAAAAAGACGGTGAGGCAACAGCAGGTCAGTTAATCGACGGCTTTAAAAAATACGCTAAAGCAGCAGTCGCAGCCAATGGCGATGTGGTGACAGCACAGCTCAAAACAGAGGCAGCGCAGCGCGGCTTGACTATCGCAGTTGATGAAACAGGCCGCGTCACATTTGAAAAAATGGGTCAGGCTAAGGCAGCAAACGATAATGTCACTCGCTCAGTCCACGGCATCAGAACAGCCTACGATGGCATATCGAGCAGCGCAGGTAGTGCAGGAAATAGCATGGTACGCGCTGCAAACGAGGCATCATCTGCTTATGATAAGCTGCAAGCTAAGATTAAGGCTGTCAAAGAGGCGCAAGCTGTTAAAAATGGCGATGAAACGTTACGCAACTTACGACAGTACGGCATGGAGAAAGCGCCCGTCCAAGGTAATCAGTTTGGATCAAAACTTGCTGTTGAGAACTTTTTAAAGTCTCAAGGCTTATCGGAAGCGACAGCGATTGAGGAAGCTCGTAAACTGTATGCCAAGCAAGGGACAAGAGACGGTGCGCTAAATGTTGCTAAGCTACAAGGTTATAAAGATGGTCAGGTAATGACGCCTGCTGACATTGAGAAGTTTAAAACGGCGTCAATGTACTTGTCTGAAATAGCAAGCAAGGCGCGTGATGCTGAGCGTCAGCGTGATAGCAGGGAAACCGCAAGGACGGCGACGGCTAGAATCAATACGCAAGAGTATGGACGCTTTGACAGTCAGCCGTCATCATCTAAGACGATTGATGTTAATTTCAAGCTCGGCGGTGCTTCGGCATCGCTTACTATGCCAGAAAATCAAGAAAACGCATTAATGGCGCTGCTACAACAGCTACAAGACAGCAAAGCAATCGCAGGTTACTAACAGCCACTCACTCGAGTGGTTTTTTTATGACTAAAATTAGGAGGAGTGATGCCGCATAGAATCGCAGCCATCGAAACCGTGAGGGCATTCGCACTCTCAAGCACTGGCACGGTGGCAGCTGTCACGGTTGGGCTTGCTGAGCAGCTAAATGCGCCACACAGCTATATGAACCTACAGTTGCCCTACTGGGTTTTTCTACTGTCTATGGTGCTACTTAACTTTATCGGTGCATTTTTCGCACTTAAAACAGACTATATGCAGTCAAACGGCACTAAAGCAGGTAACTTCTTTACAGCGGTAATGGCAGGTTTTGTCTTGTCTTTTATCGTACTACCAGTTGTCAATCCGTCGTCTAGCGTTGGACTCATGCAGATAGCTTCTTTTATTTCCGGTCTATCAGGCACCATCTTGCTGAGAATCGCTATCAACATAATGAACCGCCAAGACTTGCAAGACGCTATTGTTGATTTGATTGTGCAGCAATCCATCAAGTTTGCAGATATTGCGATCAAGCTGGTCACTGACCACGCTACAAAAGTATTAACAGCTGCTTTGGTAGGTGTTGTTGCATCACTTGTGTTGATACCAAAAATCAATACAGGTCTGGACAGTCATCCGATGTCGCAAGAGCAAGAGGAGGTGTCGAATGATAACCCTAATTAATTACTGGGTGCCGTTTTTTGGTTTGATATTGTGCCTAGTGGCTCTCTTTAATAAGCGAGTCAACACTAAGACAGACTTACGCATAGTGGTCGTTGTCATGTGGTTAATCGTTTGGATGACAGTTATCTATTACGACTATCCGTATGAGATTGACAAGGTAATATCTATTACATTCGTCCGTGTAATGATGCTTATTATCAACGCCTTATACATCTTAGAGGCGGCGAACTATATCAAAAAGCAGATACCAATAAGTCTAATCAAATGCAATAAACACGCCCCTTAATGGGGCTTTTTTTGGGGAAAAATATGAGTATTTTTGAAAGTTTGTTTAACAGATTGATGGATCACGAAGGCGGTTACGTTAACCATCCGAGCGACCCGGGCGGCGAAACTATGTGGGGCGTGACAAAACGTGTGGCTCGCGCTCACGGCTATAACGGCCCAATGCGTAGTTTGCCAAAATCCACAGCCCAAGCAATCGCTGATAAAAGTTATTGGCAGGCTGTAAAGGGTGACGAGTTGCCACGTGCTGTCGCTTGGCAGGTAGTTGATGCAGCATACAATCATGGCAACCGTAATGCTGTTAAGTTTTTACAGAGAGCTATTGGCGCAAGTGATGACGGCATCATAGGGCCGCGCACACTAGCGGCAGTCAAAGCAATGGATCAAAACGATATTATCCTACTGTTTAATGCGGAACGCCTAGATTTTTACACTCGTCTGCGAACATGGTCGACGTTTGGGCGCGGTTGGTCCCGTCGTATCGTCGGCAACTTGCGGTGGGCTGCTAAAGATAATTAACCACACTTAGCAATGTTTAGCTGCTATAATGACGATACCCTTCGAAGGTACGTACATATTTTTATTTTTGATAGCTTCAACCTCTAAGCCCGCCATTAATTTGGCAGGGCGTTTTTTTTGTGTCTGGAATTTGGTCTGATCCATTTTAAAAGTCTCAACAACGATTACTATTTGATTACTTTTTACATGCTGACGGAAAATAGCAGACAATAAAAAAGACCTTCAATCATTTGAAAGTCTTTAATGGTATAGCTTATATCTGGTGGGCCCAGTAGGACTTGAACCTACGACCAAAGGATTATGAGTCCTCTGCTCTAACCAACTGAGCTATGGGCCCTAACGTTAGACGCACAATGATACCTGATTTTTTGAATTTTTCAAGTAAAAGATGGCAAGTAACCAATAAATTTTTAATCGGTTTAAAAGCGCATTAAAAGCCACTACCAGCCAAAGTCAGGCTACGCCCCCCATCGATTGTGATAATTTCACCTGTGACATAGTGTGCTTGCACCAAGTACATCACACTGTGAGCAATTTCTTCAGGTTTGCCGATTCTTTGCATAGGGATTGAGTCGATAATATTGGTTTGTTGTACTTCATCCATGGCTTGGTCGCCATTGGGGTCGGGTAAGATATTGACGCCAGGTGCAACACCATTGACGCGTATGTCTGGTGCCAGCTCTAACGCTAGCGACTGAACCATCATTCGATGCGCAGCTTTTGCCATGTTATAGACCGTATAATTGTTAAACGGTCTATCATGCGCGTGAATATCCAATAAGCTGATAATACAGCCTTGCTGATGTTTGAGATAGGGCACTAGCGCTTGGCTCAATAGTAAAGGCGCCTTGGCATTGGTTAGAAGTAATTCATCCCACTGGGTATAATCAATGTTACCAAGCGGGCTTGGGTAGAACCGTGACGCATTGTGTACCAGTACATCTAGCTGTCCAAAGGCTTCTATGATATTTTTAACAAAATCCTCTAACGCTGCACCATGATTGACTACTGCCAAATCCGCAACAATAACCACTGCGCTATTAGCACGGCTTTTGTTAAGTTGGTCAGCTAAGCTATTAGCTTCTTTTTCGCTACGATGACAATGAATAATGACACGGTAGCCTTGAGTGTGCGCTGCTCTGATAATTGCCGCACCGATGCGCTTAGCGCTACCGGTTACCAACATCACCGGAGGTTGGATGTCAGTATTCTTTGATAGCAGAGTGTTAGGTTCTTGGTTCATAGTGACAATGTTTTTTAAAATGCTTTTTAATAGGTGTCATGCGCTTGTAAGTGTTCAATTCTGCTTTGACGTAAGGCTGCTCCGATGGCTGGCCCTTTAAGATCTGGTGCAATATCTGTCATACCGATTGCATGAAAGCTATTTAATGCTAGCATCATCTGACGGTGCTGTGTTGCCAGCTGTAAGACGTGACTGCACACAAGGAGCTGTGACAGCTTATCTGGCTCTTTATGAGCACCACAAGCTTGTATAAGGTCAATCTTTTTGGCAGCGCTCAGACTGTTTATCATGCTCAGCGTTTCGGCTTGCTGAGCGAATAGGGTAGCGAACTGCGTATGCGCTTTGGGGACTTTAGCTTTATTACCGATATCATTGATATCTCTTAGCGCTTTTGATTGGTCATGCGTATGTTCATTATTAAATAGTGACGGGGTCAGGCTGACCACTAACAGGGCCCAACGCTGCGGCAAGTTTAGGCGCATTTGGCCTGCAAAATATAATGCTGTCTGAACCGTCTCTCGTATATGAGTGTCCTCCCAAGCATCATGCAATGGGGCAAAGTACTCTGTAAGCGCACCAATCTCAAACAATTGCTGCCAGTATACTTGCGGTGATAGTTGCATCGTTGCACGGCTCGACTCTTGCCAGATACGTTCCGCACTCAAATGAGCAAGCTCTCCTGAGTTGACCAGTTGACGCATTAGGGTCAAGGTGTCTTCCGCAATGGTAAAACCCAAATCATAATAACGCCCGTAAAATCGAGCCGTCCTCAGCACTCGTAATGGGTCTTCGCTAAAAGCGCCAGACACATGGCGCAGTATGTGACTCTCTAAATCTTGTAATCCTCCGTAATAGTCAATGACATCGCCACTGACAGGGGTATCATCGGTGAGACTCACAACCTCGATAGCCATTGCATTGATGGTCAGATCACGGCGCTGCAAATCCTCTTTTAAACTAACATTAGGACTGGCATGTACGCTAAAGCCTTTATATCCTGAGCCTTGCTTGCGCTCTGTACGTGCAAGGGCATACTCTTCATGAGTGGTGGGGTGCAAAAACACAGGGAAGTCCGCACCTACTTGTTGAAACCCTGCATCAAGCATCTCTGAGACAGTTGCACCAACGACGACGAAGTCTTTATCTTTGACAGGTTGTTGTAATAGTTGATCTCGAACCGCTCCACCCACAAGATAAATTTGCATAAAAGCCTCTTCTTATTGAACCGATATCAGCGGCCCAATCGCAATAAATCAAAAAACCGCCCATGCGTGATGTGCATTGGCCGGTTTTAGTATAGCAAAAAGGCCCTGCCAATGGATGACAGAGCCCTTTTGAATCACATAATCATACGAAGTAGGACGTCTGATTATTTTTCGCTTTCTAAATCTTGTGCTTCAGTCACAGTCAATGCCGTCATATTGACGATACCGCGAGCAGTCGCTGATGGCGTCAAGATATGTACTGGCTTATTCGTACCTAACAAGATAGGTCCAATAGACGCACTGCTGGTTGCCGTTTTAAGTAAATTAAAGGCAATATTTGAGGCGTCAAGCGTTGGCAAGATCAGCAAGTTCGCAGCGCCTTTTAGTGGGCTTGATGGCATATCGTTTAGGCGGATATGTTCATTCAGTGCGGCATCTCCTTGCATCTCGCCTTCAAAATCAAAGTCGACATTCATGTCAGTTAGTAGCTCATGAACCTTGCGCATTTTGACCGCGCTGGCAAGATTTGAAGCGCCAAAGTTTGAATGAGAGACTAATGCAACACGTGGCGTGATACCAAAACGGCGGATTTGATCGGCAGCCAGAACGGTCATCTCAGCCAACTGCTCAGCGGTTGGATCTTCATGCACGTACGTATCAGCGATAAAGATGTTGCGATCTTGCATCAATACGGCATTCATCGAATAAAAATCATTGATGCCTTCTTTTTTGCCAATGACGCTTTCGACATACTTTAGGTGCATCTGGTAGTCACTAAAGGTACCACAAACCATACCGTCAGCATCACCGTTGTCAACCAATAAAGAACCAATCAACGTGGTTTTACGGCGAACATCACGACGAGCAAGCTCGATACTCACGCCGCGGCGCTTGTTTTTCTCGTAGTAGCCCTGCCAGTAGTCTTTGTAGCGAGGATCATCATCTTGGTTGACGATCGTGATGTTTTCGCCATCTTTTAGACGTAAGCCCAACTTATTGATGTGATCGTTGATGACTGCTGGACGACCAACCAAGATTGGCTGAGCCAAGCCTTCATCGACGACCACTTGTACGGCCAATAAGATATTATTGTCTTCGCCTTCACAGTATACGATACGCTTTGGCGCAGACTTAGCGCGTGCAAAGATAGGCTTCATAACAAACGCAGAGTTGTAGACAAACTCAGACAGACGCTGACGATATGCCTTCATGTCTTCGATTGGCAGTGTCGCTACGCCTGAGTCCATTGCCGCTTTGGCAACCGCAGAGGCAATCTCGATGATTAGGTTTGGCTCTAGAGGGCCAGGGATTAGGTAGTCACGACCGAAGCTTTTCATCGTCTCGATGTTTCTGACGTTGGTCGTAGGGGTTGCTTCAACGTGTGCCATTGCAGCGATGGCTTTTACGCAAGCGACTTTCATCTCTTCGTTGACGGTTGTCGCACCAACATCCAATGCACCCCGGAAGATGTATGGGAAACATAGTGCGTTGTTTACTTGGTTTGGATAATCTGAGCGACCTGTTGCCATGATGACGTCTGGACGTACCGCATGTGCCAATTCTGGCATGATTTCAGGTGTTGGGTTGGCAAGTGCAAAGACGATAGGGTCTTTTGCCATACGGCGAACCATATCTTCTGATAGTGTACCGGGCATTGATAGGCCTAGGAACATATCCACATCGTCCATCACTTCTTCGATAGAGGTAGCGGTTGTCTCACGAGCATAACGTTGTTTGGTTTCATCAAGGTTTTCACGACTAGTGCTGATAATGCCGCGTGAATCTGAAACAATAATGTTGTTTTTATTAACACCAAGCGCGCAAATGATGTCTAGACAAGAGATGGCGGCTGCACCTGCACCTGAACAGACAACTTTAATTTCTTCGATTTTTTTGCCAGTGATCAATAGCGCATTAAGCATCGCTGCGGCAACAATGATTGACGTACCATGCTGGTCATCATGGAACACAGGAATGTTCATACGCTCACGTAATACGCGCTCAATTTTGAAACATTCTGGTGCTTTGATATCTTCTAAGTTGATACCACCAAAGGTAGGCTCAAGAGAAGCAACAGCTTCGATGAACTTATCTGGATCATTTTGGTCAATTTCAATATCAAAAACGTCGATACCTGCGAACTTTTTGAATAGAACGCCTTTACCTTCCATCACTGGTTTTGATGCCAATGGACCGATATTGCCCAGACCTAGTACGGCAGTACCGTTAGTGATGACACCAACTAAGTTGTTACGTGCCGTATATTTAGAAGCGAGCTTTGGGTCTTTTTGGATCTCAAGACACGGTACAGCCACACCTGGAGAGTAGGCGAGTGCCAGATCGCGTTGGTTAGCCAGCTGCTTAGTTGGAGTTACTGAGATTTTACCTGGGCGTGGAAACTCATGGTAATGTAAGGCAGCTTGTTCAAACTGCTCTTTTTCTGTACTGAGGTTATCCGTATTCGAAGTGGTATCGTCATTCATAATAATTGCCATGGTTGGAATAAATTGGAATAAATTAAATGGTGATAAAAAACGTCTAACCCTCAGAAATAATTGAATGATTATAATCATCAGCAAAGGGCTTTGAACGTTAAATGACTAACGACCATCGGAATCACGGTCGTTGATCAAAAATCAGGTCAAAAAAGCAATCTAGCAAAAATAGTCATTCTACCATTATTGGCAATTCGCTGCCTAGTCGACCGTATGGAAGCCTGCGAATAATATAATAAAATGATATTCGTTATTTATCTGGTTGATAATGCCAAAAAACACAGACAAATATCAACCTTAATTTGATAATATTTCAAAATATTACAGTATACATCCATATTAAGATGAGCAGCTAATAGGCATTTGCGGTATGTTCGGCGCCGGTGTACTCGTATCGAGATCAGTCGCGATATCTTGGACGTGATAAGGATTAGCTAGCAGGCGATAGACACGATCGACTTCTTCAAACTGACCTTGCTCTGCGGCAGTAATGGCACGCTGCGCCATACTATTACGCAAAACGTACACAGGGTTATTGGTCTGCATATCATTAATTGCTTGCTCAGTTGATGATTGCTCAACCTGTGCCAGATAACGTATAGACCAATCTTGCCACACTTGCTTTGCATCACTGCTTAATTCAGTAGTCATGGTAGTCAGTAATTTTTGCTCATATGGGTGATCGTTCGGCGCGACCAAACCGAGGAGCGCACGGAAACTATTGGTATAATCGAGCAAGTTGTCTTCTAACAACGTTAACCATTCAAAAGCCAAGCTCAAACTCTCACTCTGGTGAGGCAGTCCAAGCTTGCGGCATAGACCTTGCTGATAATGCTGCATAAAGGTTGCTTCGTAAGGTGCCAAGCACTCAGAGAGCGTCTCACGGCTAATACCTTGCAGGCGCATAAAATGCGGCAGCCAAACGTTCAGATTCCAATGACCGATAGCAGGCTGATTCTGATAAGCGTAGCGACCATTATGGTCAGAGTGATTGTTAATCCATGCAGGATTGAAGCGCTCCATAAAGCCAAACGGCCCGAAATCCAAAGTGCTACCTGTAATAGATAAGTTATCCGTGTTCATCACACCATGTGCAAAGCCAATCAGTTGCCAATCAGCAATCATCCGAGCAGTGCGCTCAACGACTGAGGTCAAAAAAGCTACTATGGGCGCATCGCTATCGCGGCACTCTGGATAATAAGTATCAATCATATAGTCGGTAAACTCACCCAGTAAGTCAGGTGCAAAGCTGGCAATCCATTCAACATGACCAAGGCGAATATGGCTATCAGCGACACGCATCAATGCCGCACCCGCTTCGATACGCTCACGGCGCACTCTCGTATCAGAGACAACAAACCCCAACGCATTAGAAGAGGAGATACCAAGCTGCGTCAATGCGTGACCGCATAAGTACTCTCGAATCGTACTACGTAAGACCGCACGTCCGTCACCCATGCGTGAGTAGGGCGTCAGGCCAGCCCCTTTGAGGTGCAAGTCTTGTGGTTGTCCGTTGCTATCGAGCACTTGCGCCATCAGCAAACCGCGTCCGTCACCCAGTTGCCCAGCCCATTGTCCGAACTGATGACCTGCATATGCCATTGCCAATGGTTTAAAGTCAGATGGCACATATTGGCCACCCAATATCTCAACCCAATTGGTCATCAGATCTTCATTGTCTGCCCAACCTAATTGCTGTGCGACTTGGGTATTGAAGTGTCCAGCACGTGGAGTGTCCAGTGGCGTGGGCGGCTGCTCATGATAAAGGCGCGTGTCGAGATTGACATAAGTATTTTGATAACGCATACAGGCCGTTTCCATTAAAATATAAAAGTGAGAATGTCACTATAACATAGCACTCATATGGCATCGTTGCACTCTGTCCATCTCTTGTAATATCTAGCCAAAAAATAAAACTAGCTACTTTGGGTGAGCTGAGTTTAGTGGATTATAGTCGAACCACTATTAAAGTGTT
>NZ_LNDJ01000048.1 GCF_001444505.1 Psychrobacter piscatorii
CCAGTATCTTCATTGGTACTACGCTCACTCAGATAGTCTTCATGGGTTAAATACCATTGATCTAAGCATTTTGTGAACGTGGCTTTATCAAGCTTAGTTAAGTCTAAAGTGAGCCGTCTAAGCTCGATACTGGCACTGTTCTTAGGTCGACGAGTGAGATAGCGAGTTATTATTTGCACTTGATGAAACTGGCACATCTGGCAAGGGGTGTGGGTGAATAGCGTACGCAGTCCTCGTCTACCATCACAGGTGATGCTTTGTATATCAACGCCTAACGATACTAGATGATCAACACCTTGCTTGTAGGCACTGTTGGTTTCATGACCCACTATCGCGTAATAAAGTACGGCTTTAGTGGTATTGTCCATAAAGACCATTAAACCAAACTTGCGACCAAAGTAAGTGGTGTCCATGATGATATTAGCAGTCTTTGGTTGCTTAATCTGATACTGGGTACTGACTTTATCTAAGCGTCTTTGAATGGTCTTGAGACTACAGTGATATTTATCAGCCAGCTGTTGGTAGGTCTGTTTTCCCTGAGTGTATTCAGTCCAAAGGGTTTGGTTATTGAGTCTTTTTCCACCTAAAAACTGCCGTCTGCAAGCGAGACATTGATACTGCTGTTTGCCAAGCTTGCGTCCATTCTTCTTGGTGTGTTTATCACGACAAAAAGGGCAGTTTTTTGATTCATGGCGTTGATTCCTTGCAAATATAGACAGTATATAGCGTTAGACCATACGCCAGCATGAAAAATGTCCATTACACCGCGCTTACTATAGCGCGTTTTTTTATGGATGTAATACAGTGGTCTCAGCCTAGCTTTCTGGCGTCCAGCCTTGGGCGCGCTCATAGTCTTCATTATCCAAGAACTTATCACGCTGCTCGGTCAAGAATTTTTTGGCTTCAGGATCCATCATACTCAAATGGTTCTCATTGATGAGCATGGTTTGATGTTCTAGCCACTCTTTCCATGCCTTGTCAGAGACTGTTTCTTGTAGCTCTTGGCCTTTTTTATTAGGGAAGGGCGGATGGGGCATTTTTGGTAGTTCTTGCTTGTATTTGCGGCAAAACACGGTATTGTCTTGGGGATTAAAAGTCTCAGTCATCAGGCGTTCCTTATTTATTATATTAGGGCGTGTCATCAATTAGCCTATTCAGTCATTTAGCGGTCTTAAAATGGCTAAATCTTGTCAAACATCGTCAAAAACTTTGTGAATATACCGATATTCTCTGCAGTTTTTTCCTTGTTTGACTACCATTTATCTTATTTTAAGCCTCGCTATCTAAATGATGATATGCCCTAGCAGGCAAGTTAAATAATCGTATGAGTCTATGATAACGGTCTTGGTCAATTTAGCAAAGGGTATCTCGTGTCTCTTAACCAACAGACATCAATCTACAAGGCGTCATCCGTACATTCTACTTTTTTTCTGCTTTTATTGTTGCTGGTTTCATATGACGCCGAATGAGGCTGCGCGAAAAAGCGCGAATAGCGAATGGTTAATGAAATAAAAACACCCGCATCAATAGCGGGTGTCAGATATATAGCGATAAGTTAGCTCTGGCTGAAAAGGGTCTGATTAGGCAAAGGCTTTTAAGCGAGCACGGCCATTGACCACTGCTTGCTTGACTTGGTTTGGCGCAGTACCGCCCAGATGGTCACGGGCTGCTAGTGATCCCTCTAGAGTGAGATAGTCAAAGACATCATCACCGATGGCATCGCTGAATTGTTGCAATTGTGCCAAGGATAAGTCACTGAGATCAACGCCTTCTTTAATGCCTAGTGCGACCGCATTACCCACCACTTCATGAGCATCACGGAACGCAACGCCTTGACGTACCAGATAATCGGCTAAGTCAGTGGCAGTGGCATAGCCTTTCATCGTTGCAGCACGCATACTTTCTTTGTTTGGGACAATGTTGGGCAGCATATCAGCAAAGGCAAGTAGTGAGCCTGTTAGCGTGTCAACACAATCAAACAAAGGCTCTTTGTCTTCTTGATTGTCTTTGTTGTAGGCGAGTGGCTGGCTTTTCATCAGGCTAAGCAATGTCATCAGCTGACCAAAGACACGTGCCGCTTTACCGCGTACCAGCTCAGGCACGTCAGGGTTTTTCTTCTGCGGCATGATTGATGAGCCAGTACAGAAGCGATCGGGTATCTGCACAAAGTTGAACTGCGCTGACATCCACAGAATAATCTCTTCACTCATACGTGACATGTGCATCATCAAAATAGAAGCGGCGGAGGTGAACTCAATCGCAAAATCACGATCTGAGACCGCATCGAGCGAATTTTGACAAATACCTTCAAACCCTAGCAGCTCAGCGGTGATGGTACGATCAATCGGGAACGTCGTGCCAGCGAGTGCGGCGCTACCAAGTGGCATCTGGTTGATACGGCGACGGGCGTCAATCAAACGCTCGGTATCGCGATACAACATCTCAAACCACGCCATTACATGGTGACCAAAGCTGACAGGCTGGGCGGTTTGTAAATGCGTAAAACCAGGCATAATGGTATCGGTATGTTGATCAGCCAGGTCAAGCAAGCCACTTTGTAAGCGTATGAGCAGCTCGATAATATTATCGGTTTCTTCACGTAACCACAAACGAATGTCGGTCGCGACCTGATCGTTACGGCTACGACCCGTGTGTAGTTTTTTGCCAACAGCGCCTATAATATCAGTGAGGCGTGATTCGACATTCATGTGCACGTCTTCGAGGGCGATTGACCAGCTAAACTCACCTGCTTCGATCTCGCGTAATACTTGATGAAGACCGTCGATAATGGTGGTCACTTCATCAGCAGTCAAGATATCGCATTCTTTGAGCATCGTTGCATGGGCAATCGATCCTTGAATATCGTGACGAGCAAAGCGTTGGTCGAAGCCGACAGAGGCGGTAAAGGCAGCCACGAAGCTGTCCGTCGCTTCACTGAAGCGTCCACCCCACATCTGCTGGCCCTGAGTGCTGGTAGGGCTGTTTTGTGCATCTTTGTTTGTTACTGAGACATTCGTGCTAGAATCAGAAGCAGATGAACTTTTACTTGATTCGGGATTACTAAGGTTTGAAGAATTGGCGTTCATATTGGTACAAGACAAGTCAAGAGAGTAAGAACTCAAGTATAGCAAATGATGAGGTTGCCTTACTAGCTACGCGCTTAGAGTTTTTTATTCCAAAACTCATGGAGATCATGAGGCCTTTGCAGTGGCTGACATATATTGCTTTTTGGTCACTGTTTCTCACAGTGATTGAGCGGCATGGTCTGTCCAGTTGGTCGGACTTTATCATCAAGCTTGTTGCGCGAACCATACAAAACGGTTTGACCGTTATACCTGCATTATATTTGGTAGATTATCTGCGCCCTGTCTTCAAAAATGCCAGCATTCCGAGTGTGAGTGTGCGTATCGTCATGCTGATGATGTTTGCCGCTACGGTATCTATGGCTTTAGTCGTTTTGGTTTTGATTAATATGGGTTTGATGGAATATGATCGTCAAGCTTTTATGACCAATCTGTTTTTCAATACCGTACTGACGGGCGGTTTTACCATTATGTTTTTGCTGTACTTTTTGCGTAGCTACCGTGAGCTTAATGCGCTCAAGCTATCGTTTGAATACAAATTGACCGCACAGAATGACTTAATAAAAGCCCGCACCGCGCCTCACTTTTTCTTTAATACCATCAACACACTGGTCTCACTCATTGAGTCCAATCCGTCAAAAGCCTCTGCTTTATTACAAAACGTTTCGGTCTTATATCGTGCCAGTTTTAGCGGCGAACGTGAGATTAGCTTTGAAGAGGAGGTGGCGCTGTGCGAGCATTATCTAGCGATCGAGTCTAGCCGTTTGGCAGACAAACTCGAGGTCCATTGGGATTTGCCTGATGAAGATATTATGTATGATATGGTGATTACGGCGTTAACCTTACAAAGCGTACTGGAGAAAATGCTACTCAATGTGGTTGAGATGACCACTGAAACCATCCATTTTAATATTAAAGTCACTTGGGAGCAGCACAGAGTAGCTATTCAGATCGACGTGGAACTTCCTACAAAGACCTTAATCATTAACCATGATTTGCGTCAGCATATGGATTTTTATATTCAAGCGGATCGATTACGTGCGTACTTTGGTCAAAGTGCTGATATCCAAAGCACAGTTACTGGTAACCACATCACTACCATTATTGACTATCCCTTACAAGACGTCAGTTTATAATCTTTCCTCTTTTACCATTTTTTATGATGTTCTCAGACACTATATTCTTATTATAAGATGTTGTGGCATATTTATTGCATCGTCTTTTATATCTATATGGTTATTGCGATTTTTATCTGGCAATTATTGACAATGAATGGTTACTATCAAAAATATGATGCAGAAAATTTCACCATATTGAACTGGTCAGTACATTCGTCATACCATCGAAACATATTCAGTAGAGTTTGGGGTGGGAGCTTACATGCGTATTGTAGTTTGTGATGATGAGCCTTTAGCGCGTGAGCGTTTGGTCAGAATCGTACAGGAGTCAGGTCATGAGGTGGTTGCTCAAGCTACCACAGGGGCAGAAGCGATTGTCGCCGTAAAAACTCAGCAGCCTGACATTATATTATTAGACATTCGTATGCCTGAGATGGATGGGGTGCGCTGTGCCCAAGAGCTGGACAAACTTAATCATCCACCAGCCATTATATTTGTCACCGCTTACGATCATTATGCGATAGCGGCACTAAAAGCCAATGCAATTGGTTATTTATTGAAACCGGCAAATAAAGACGAGCTATTAGAAGCACTGAACAAAGCAAAAAACCTAAACGCGGCGCAATTGAATGAAATTCGCAAGCTTGCAAATCCAACGGCGCGTCCGATACGCGAGCATATTGCTGCTCGTACTCACCGCGGTGTAGAGCTGATTAAACTTAAAGATATCTATTATTTTGCGGCAGATCAAAAATACGTCAAAGTACGTCACAAAGATGGCATTGTATTGATTGATGAAACCCTAAAAGAGCTAGAGCGAGAGTTTGATGATCGTTTGTTCCGTGTGCATCGCAACGCTATTATCAATCTGAATTTTTTAGATTTTTTAGAAACCCTAGACGCTGGACAATATCAGATACGTTTTAAAGGAATCGATGAGACGTTGGCCGTGAGTCGTCGTCATCTGCCAGCCTTACGTGACAAAATTCAAAGCATGTAATAGGATGTTTTCAGAGCGACATAATCATCCCATATCATCAAACCCTTATTTATGCTTAAATAGGGGTATTTTTTTGCGCCAGCATTTACTATCTCTGATGTGAGTCGACCATTTTTTGTGGCAAGTTTTCCTAATCGCTTAGCACCAACTTAGCACTGACATTGTAGCATTTAGATTATAGTATCGAATTTATTGAGGCCCTTTATGAGCAATCCGCAGCAACCTGCTTTGACTACCTTAACCATCGCCACGCGACAGAGTCCTTTGGCTCTATGGCAAGCGGAGCATATTCGTGATCGCTTACTGGCGCTCTATCCTGAGTTGACAATTGAGTTACTAAAAATTGTCACTAAGGGTGACAAGATTTTGGACACACCATTGGCCAAAATTGGCGGTAAGGGTTTATTTGTCAAAGAGCTCGAGCAAGCATTATATAACAAGCAAGCAGATATTGCGGTACATTCGCTAAAAGACGTACCGATGCAGCTGCCTGAAGGCTTGACACTAGGTGTCTATTGCAAGCGTGCTTCACCAACTGATGCTTTTGTCTCAAATACTTATAATAGTATTGATGAATTGCCGCAAGGTGCAGTTGTTGGGACTTCAAGTTTGCGCCGTCAGTGTCAGATCAAAGCCTACCGCCCAGATCTACAGATCAAAACCTTGCGCGGCAATGTTGGTACGCGTTTAGGCAAGCTAGATGCAGGCGAGTACGATGCCATTATCTTGGCCACCAGTGGTTTGCAGCGTATCGAATTAGATGAGCGCATTCGCGGACAGCTAGATATTGATGCGTGCCTGCCAGCGGTGGGTCAAGGGGCTTTGGCGATTGAGTGCCGTGAAGGTGATGACGAGGTGTTGAAATTACTAGCGCCATTGAACGATGATAAAGCGCGTATTCGCCTTATCGCTGAGCGTGCGCTTAACCGTCACTTGGAGGGTGGCTGCCAAGTCCCGATTGCAGCCTACGCAGTGTTGCAGATGGCGGATGAAACCAGTGCGAATAACGATGACAATGGTGAAAACGGCAACAACGGCAACAACGATAACGGTAATGTATTGTGGTTACGTGGTCGAGTGGGTCAAGCGGATGGTAGTAAGCTGTTAAAAGCAGAAAAGCGAGTGACATTGGTTGGTACACAAGACGAGCAAGAGTCGCAGGCAAATCAGCTCGGTATTGATGTTGCCAATATACTACTTGCTGATGGTGCAGGGGCTATCTTGTCAGCGATTTATCACGCTGAGTAGCGTATTTACTTTGTCATACTGAGTCATTGATCCACATATCCACTGTTTGGTCGATGATTCAGTCCATTCTATAAGCCTTTTGTCGTGGTACATCTATGTCATCAACGTCAACTAAAGCTAGGTCTACTCATAAAAATCAATCCACTGATGGGTCGGTGCCAAAAATTGTCATCAATACGCGGCCGATAGCACGCGCTGCGCCATTGACGAATCATTTGCGAGCAGCAGGGTTCACGGTGGTTGAGATGCCGATGTTGACGTTGCAGCCGCGCCCAACGACTGGCGATGACCTAGCATTGATGCGTGCGTGGCTAGCAGGTGAATATAAGGCTCTGGTCATCATAAGTCCAACGGCGGCCACTTCGGGGTTGAATGTTTGGCAGTCGCTTGTGTACAGTGAGCATGACGATAGTAGTTATGCGCAACCGGACAATAAAGCAGCCAACATAGCTTCTGAAGCTTTGGTAGCCCCAAGTCAAATCATTGCAGTGGGTCAAGCAACCGCTACGGCATTGACTCAAGCCAATATAGACGCGGCAAACTACCAAGTACGACAGCCTGAAGTTGCCAATAATGAAGGTATGCTAGCAATGCCTGAGATAGAGCGTTTACAGGCGGGTGATAAGCTGCTGATATGGCGCGGACTGGGCGGGCGACGATTATTGGTCGATACTTTACAAGCACGCGGTGTACATATCGATAGTATTGCGTGGTATAAGCGTACGATGCCTACCGAGGCAATGACTCAGTATCAGCAGTGGCAAAAAGATTTTTTTGTATGTAATCAAACGACAAATACAACACCAAAGCAGGCAAAACCTATCGTCGTCGTGAGTAGTGGCGCTGCTTTTGAGCATTGGACGAGCATCGTCCAAGGTGCAAGAGAAAAAATGTCAGAACCAAAACGTAGTAATGACATAATGACTGATGCAAGAGATAATTTGCCACTCACGCTAGCGGACTTTTCTTATGTCGTATTGGGTGAGCGCTTAGCAAATATGGTTGCAGCGCAGCGCTTGAGCTATTGGCGTGTAGAGGATTTGGCGCCAGACACCATTCTTTCAGCCATCACTACCAATACTTAGGGCGTGTCCCTATTTTAAAAATGGTGATAAAAATGAGATAAATCACAGGCAAACAGCGTCAAAGATTTAGCCATTTTTATTCCATTTAGTGACAAACGTTTGAATTGGAGACATGCCCTAATTTTATAATTTCTATTTGATTTAAATATGTTTATACCTACCCATCACGGTACTGTCTTATGCCAATGAATTCTGAGTCTTTATCTAAGGATCCTTCTGCTATACAGCAGCGTCGGCAAGCAAATATCTTGCTGCTGCGGATGCAGTGGTTGGTCATTTTGCTGCTTATCGCGGCATTACTCTGGCTCTATATTAGTCAGCAGCGTTTTCAGCACAGTGTCAATGAGCGGTTGCAGAGCAATGAGCAGGTTGTCAGTCGTTTAAATGAGATGGACGATCGTTTATTTGCTATGAGCCAACAGACGCTACCAGAGCCTAGAGTCAAAGCCAGTAGCCAAGCGCAAAACCAGCTGGATTTACTACGTATTCAAATAAAAGCCGCTGACAGATTGCTAGCAGACAACAATGATAGTGCCGCGATCGAGTTGTTGCGAGGTTTGCATTGGCAATTGGCACAAAGCAGCAACGAGATTGCACCTGCATTGACCGTCGTAATCAAGCAAAGTTTGCTCAAAGACATCGAGCGATTACAAGCGCAAAGCTCACAACCTAGCCCATGGCAAATACAAAATCTTGCGATTCAAAACATCCAAGAGTTTTTGCATAGTCATGAGCGCCTCAGCAGCTACGAGGGTGCTGATATTCAGCGCCGAGAGCTAGTTGATGCTGCAACTGAGGGTGACCAGAAGCGTGCAGTAGCGAACCCGCCTGCTCAAACGTCAGCGCGTAACGATATGACATTAACGCGTAGACAACTGACGATTCATGAAGTCATTATGACGTTGAATCTGGCAAGTCAAGCGAGCAATATGCGCGAGCAGGATCAACTGATCAATTATTTGACCCAAGCGCGCAAACAGCTAAAAACCTTACTACCTAAATCATCGGTTAGCAATGGCAAAAACTCCGCGCAAGTTGGCGCCATTGGCATTGCTCCATCCGACAAAAAGCCAAAGGGTACGGACAACAACCTAGAGGCCATGCAGTCGCCAAATGATATACCAGAGGTCATTGCCTGGCTTGACCAACTGATTGTCAATGCTCCTAAGCCAACACCCTTGTTAACCACACAGATTTTGGATAAGCCACAACCCTAATCGATACGGTTCGAAACAGCTATATATAGACAACATGAGACACAAGGTAAGTTATGACCAATATGAGTGAAAAGCCAGATTTTATGTCTGAGGTAGCAATTGATCGACCTGAAGTACTGGCGCATTACCCAGTGATTCATTATCAGCCGATTCATTGGGGTGAGATGGATGCCTTTAATCATTTAAATAACGTGGTGTATTATCGTTATTCTGAGTCAGCGCGCATTGGTTATTTGCACGCGTTAGATATGTTCGATGGCAGTATGGTCACCGTCTTAGCACAGTCGAGCTGCCAGTATTTGCACCCAGTGACCTATCCTGATACTTTGTTATTGGGCGTTCGCTGTCAGCGTCTGGGCAATACCAGTATTGCGATGGAATATAGCTACTATAGTACAGCACAAAACAAAATCGTTGCGACCGCTGATGCCGTCGTGGTGCGTCTCGATAGTGATGGGAAAGGTAAGTTACCGTGGACAGCAGAAGAACGTGCGCGCTTACTGGCATTAGAGGCAAAATTTGGTCATACCCCTGAATATTAGAATAGGCTTTAGCTGCGTTGATGACCTATCTCGGATAGTGTTATATAACCATCAAAAATAAAAAAGGCACGCTAACATTATCGTAGCGTGCCTTTTTTCATGACTTTTCTCAGGCCATTTTCCAAATGGGTTTAGCTCTCTTGCGGTGCGTGCACAAAATCCACCACATTGAGATCAAAACCTGATAACGCATAAAACTTCATGGGCGATGACAATAGACGCATATCACGGACGCCTAAATGACGTAATATCTGTGCACCAACGCCGATACTGCGATAAGGCTGCTGGGTGATGGTCGATTGTGACTCATTGTCCAAGGCTTTATCTAACGCATCTCCTAAATCGATCGGCTGATGGTTGCCGACCCAAACCAAGACACCGCGCTCTGAGGCGCTAATCTCTTCTAGCGCTGATTGGACGCTCCAGCCGCTACGACCTGTCATGTCGTTTTTGGCGGCAAATAAATCACGCAGTGGATGAAAACCGTGGACACGTACGGTACTCACGCCTTCGCTCACATCTCCTTTTACCAAGGCGATATGAGTTTCTTCAGCGCCGAACTCGCGGAAACGGTGCAAGGTAAAAGTGCCATGTTCTGTTTCAAAAGGACGAGTTTCGATTTCCTCTACCGTTTGCTCATTGGCGATGCGGTAGTTGATGAGATCAGCAATGGTGCCCATCTTGATGTTATGCTCTTTGGCAAATATCTCAAGATCATCGCGACGTGCCATGGTGCCATCAGCGTTGATGATTTCCACAATCACCGCAGCAGGCTCTAATCCTGCCAGTCTTGATAAATCGCACCCTGCTTCTGTGTGGCCTGCACGGTGCAGGACGCCGCCGTTTTGTGCCATGATAGGGAAGATATGGCCAGGTTGTACGATGTCTTCTGGTTTGGCTGCCGAAGATACAGCGGCTTGAATGGTGCGAGCACGGTCAGCGGCAGAGATACCTGTGGTCACGCCTTCAGCCGCCTCAATCGATACTGTAAAGTTGGTGCTAAATTTCGCTTCATTGCGATCTGACATCAGCGGCAATGCCAATTGCTGGCAACGCGCTTGTGATAGCGTTAAGCATACCAAGCCGCGCGCGTGGGTAATCATAAAGTTAATGTCTTCAGGACGAACATGGGTCGCCGCCATGATGATATCGCCTTCGTTTTCGCGGTCTTCATCATCCATCAAGATGACCATTTTTCCGGCACGAATGTCTTCGATAATCTCAGGAATCGTATTTAAACTCATAGTAAATCTCAATATTTTATTATTAATAAATATGTGTGGTTTGTAATATAAAGGGTTGTCGGCTCATTGTAGCAGTAGTTGGTAACACGTGCTGTTGCTGTTGAGCAAATCGTTTGATCATCATAGCAACCAAATATGAAAATGTTTCATGATGCTTATTCATCATGACGATAGGTATTTTAACGGTTTTTGCCTCAGCGTGCTGACCCAAAGCTGAACTATAACGCTTAGTCTTTTAAAAACAGGGTTCAGTTTTACCAATAGTATATGCAACTAACTTTCAAACCTTTTGATCCAGTGGGTCAATAGATCAGTCGTTACTGGCCGCTTGGCTTTTTAGCCACGCCATAAACTGCTTGCTATGCTGTTCTCGCTGGTTATCGGCAAACTCATAAAAGCTCGTGCCTGCTAAGTTTTCTGGCAAATAGCTTTGAGGGTAGTAGTGATTGGGATAATCATGCGGGTAAGCATAACCTTGACCATAGCCTTGATTGCGCATCAGTTTGGTCACGCCATTGCGCAGATGTAGTGGTACTGGCGAGGCGTCTTTTTCTGCCAACGCCATCGCCGCGTTGATTGCTTTATACGTGCTGTTACTCTTTGCACTGGTGGCTAAATAGACCACCACTTGCCCTAAGATAATGCGTGCCTCTGGCATACCGATGGATTGCACGCTGCGCAGGGCTGCATCAGCGAGGAGTAGGGCGTTTGGATTGGCATTGCCAATATCTTCACTGGCTAAGATTACCAATCTGCGCGCGATAAAATCGGCAGGCTCACCGCCAACGAGCATCCGCGCCATCCAGTACAGCGCCGCGTCAGGATCTGAGCCACGCACTGATTTGATCATGGCTGAGATAATATCGTAATGTTGTTCGCCATCTTTGTCATAACGTACCAACGCGGTCTGCGCCACTCGGCTGACCAATTCATCATTGATAATAATCGGTGATTGCTTGGCATCCGCTGTTTGAATCGCTAGTTCTAATAAATTTAGTGCCTTTCTTGCATCACCGTGAGCCAGTTGACTGATGGTGTCTTGTGACTGCAAGTCGATGGTGAGTTTTTGGAGTATAGGGTCCTCCAAGAGTGCCCGCTGTAATACCGCACTGATTTGCTCAGGCGTTAATGGCTCCAAGCGGTACACTTGGCAACGTGATAAGAGCGCGTTATTCACACTAAACGACGGATTCTCTGTCGTGGCGCCAATCAGCGTAATATCACCAGACTCTACCGCGCCCAATAATGCATCTTGCTGCGCCTTATTGAAACGATGAATCTCATCGATAAACACCACTGGTGATTCAAATGCCAGTGAGTCTTTACTATCGAGCACCTCGCGTAACTGCTTGACCCCAGTATTCAATGCAGAAAGCGCATGAAAAGGTCTATTAACCGCATCCGCCAATAGCATTGCAATGGTTGTCTTACCGATACCTGCTTCGCCGTGCAAAATAATAGAGGGCAGATGCCCTTGTTCGACCAAACGCCGTAAAGGTGCGCCAGTGGCCAAAAGATGCTCTTGGCCAATAATAGCCGCGAGAGAAGCAGGGCGCATACGCTGAGCAAGAGGGGTGTCGGCATGAAAGTTAGGCGGCATAAGGTTCTCTATTGAAAAATTAAAAAACGGTCTATTGGCTAAAGTGGCGGCCATTGAGAGATTTTATAGTCAAATCTAAATAACGACATACTCGTCTATAGTTATCATTTCTATTGAAGTAAAAAGCGTTTGTTTGCTTGGCATGATTCTCGCAGCAACTTTACTATGACAATGAGTATTAGACATCAGAAGTTAAAGTAGGCTAATTTATAAGTAGGGTACTTGCTATAGATAATACACGCTAGGCTAACGCAAAAACATGTTAATGAAAGCTAACTAAGCGTATAGCTTATGTCCCCAGCACTTTATTTTTAATGATTCATCCTTATTAACGGTTCAATGGTAACGATCAGAATGGTTGACCAAACGCCATTTATTATCACTGCCCTAGCAAATATAAGGTATTACATTGACGATGTCTGGACAATCTCTCAAGCGTTTGTTGAATCGATATTCACGCAGCAGCGTAAAAAAGCAGCAGTCGCGTTGTCTGACAGTTGGTGAGATCGCGTTGGCACGCTCAGTGTTCGGTGACAGTATCAGATTAGATGAAGTGCGACTAAAAACCACTTGGTGGGTACTAAAAAACTACGCGGTGAGTCCAAATGGTCATATTTACTTTAATCCAGCCGATTGGATCACAGATTTTAGTGTGGCCTCGTTGGGCAAGCAAAGCTGGCTCATCCATGAGCTCACCCATGTGTGGCAGTTACAGCAAGGCTTGAAAGTGGTACGCGGTGCCCTTATCGATCGGCGATATGATTATGTGCTAGAGACGGGTAAGTCCTTTTTTAAATACGGTATCGAGCAGCAGGCGCGAATGGTTCAAGATTATTTTGTGCGCCGTCAAAAAGGACAGGATTGTCAGGATTTAGAAGCCTGTATACCATTTTTGACAGTGAGTGCTATCACTGACAAAAAACGCGCCAACAGCAATTTTACTGCTTAAACTGCCTCATAGTAAGCGAAAAGCCTACGTGCACCACCATTTTAGCTTTTTATATTTTTGCTTTATTAAAGGATACGTACTCTCATGCTTCGACTTTTGCCAGTAAAGCCTAATATTGATACTTTTGCTAGCTCAGCTCTGGCCGCAGTAGCGCTAACGGGCGTGCTATTTCTGACCGGCTGTCAGCAGCAAGCTGACGCACCGCCTGTACCAGATGAGGCTCAGACAACTGAAAAAACAAGTGAGGAAGACAGTCAACCTATGCAGCAAAGTGATTCTGCTGCGGCGCGTATAGAGCAGTTTCAGCCTATATACGTTGCGCAAGCGCAAGGGCTACAGCGTCGACTACAAGCAGAGTATGAGTCACTGCAAGCGGCAGATGCTTCAGATAGCGAAGAGTCGCTATTACTCAATGGAGCGACTAACGATTCAGCTACTCTTACAGAAAATGAGAATAGCGCCAATTCCGAACCATTACCAACTGATAGTCCAGTAGAAGCTAACGCTACCAGTGAGGAAGGTTCGGATGCAGAGATGAATACAAGTACCGAAGTGGGCGAGCGTGATCTGACTGTATTAAAGCGTATCAGCCTTGAGCCGCGCAAACCGATTATATTGACGGAAGAGCAGATCATCGAGCGATATCAGCAAACGATGGCAGCGTTATATCAGCCTGTGACTACGCCACTTAGTGCAGAGGATTCTGATACGCTGATCAATATAGCGACCTTAATACCTCAGCTGTTTGAGCATGCAGAGATTGCAGGAAGGGTCAGTGCAAAAAGCCCTGCGCTGGCTCGGTTGATTATTCAGCACCAAGTATGGGAGCAAATAGAAGCGCAGCAAGTGGTTGATATGCAGCAAATGAAGCAACAACAGCAGCAGGAATTTGAAACGCTCATGGCCAAATTCAACGATACGATTAAAGGATATGACGAGCAGATTGCCAAATATGAACAGACGTTAAAAGAGTTCCAATAGCGTATGACGTGATGGCGGTAGTCGCGTGCCAAGTATCGTATTTGCTATAGACTTTACAGACACAATAAAAAATCCCGCACGATGGCGGGATTTTTTATTGTAAAGATACTATTTTTGCTTACTTACGGTCTTCAACCTTGACAAAGTCACGGCGCGTTTCACCAGTATATAACTGACGTGGACGACCGATCTTGTATGGGGCGCTGTGCATCTCTAACAAATGGCTGATCCAACCTGAAGTACGAGCCAGTGCAAAGATTACCGTAAACATTGATGTTGGGATACCGATGGCTTTTAAGATAATACCAGAGTAAAAATCAACGTTTGGATATAGGTTACGCTCGATGAAGAACGGGTCTTCTAGTGCAATTTTTTCGAGTGCCATTGCCAATTCAAGCTTAGGATCGTTGACACCAAGTGCTTCTAATACTTCATCACAAGTCTCTTTCATGACTTTCGCACGTGGATCGAAGTTTTTGTAGACACGGTGACCAAAGCCCATTAGCTTCACTTCACGGCTTTTCACTTTTTCCATGAATTCAGGCACGTTTTCAACCGTACCGATTTCATCAAGCATCTCTAGTACAGCTTCGTTTGCGCCGCCATGAGAAGGTCCCCAAAGAGCAGCGATACCAGCAGCGATACAAGCATAAGGGTTAGCACCAGTAGAGCCAGCTAAGCGGACTGTTGATGTTGACGCGTTTTGCTCATGATCAGCATGCAAGGTAAAGATTTTGTCCATTGCACGAGTGATGACATCGTTTGTTTGATAGTCTACATCAGCAGGAGTCGCAAACATCATGTACAAGAAGTTCTCAGCGTAGCTAAAGTCGTTACGCGGATACATGAACGGTTCGCCCTGCGAGTATTTATAACTCATCGCCGCAAGCGTAGGCATCTTAGCAATCAAACGAATAGCTGTGATTTCACGATGCTCTTCGTTACTGAGGTCTAGGTTGTCATGATAGAACGCTGATAACGCACCAACGACACCAACCATAATGGCCATTGGATGCGCGTCACGGCGGAAACCTTCAAAGAATTTACGCAATTGATCATGAACAGCCGTATGTTCACGAATTTTTTCAAAGAAATCTGCCTTTTGCTCAGCGTTAGGTAGGTCCCCATTTAGCAACGCATATGCCACTTCTAGGTATTCAGCATTATTTGCTAACTCGTCGATAGGGTAGCCGCGGTGTAATAATTCGCCTTTGCCACCATCGATATAAGTAATTTTTGATTCAACAGGAGCAGTTACTTTAAAACCAGGGTCATAAGACCAAAATCCTGATTCTTGCAAAGCAGCAACATCGATAACTGGGCGCCCTAAAGTACCTTCAATAATAGGAAGTTCGTATTCTTCACCATTCACGGTTAGTTTGGCATTAGTGTCAGCCATAAATTGCTCTCCATTGTTTTTGATTTGTTAGAATAAAATTACTACAGACGCATACCTCACGTCGTTATCTGTCAAACGGCAAAATCCGTTTCACTCATTTAATACGCAAGGTATATTAGCAGCAATTACTTGTGATTTGAAAAAACTTTTATTGACCGTAGGTCCAATTGGCACGGCCTAGCGGTGGTTGTTCGCTGTAATTTTTGTATCAAAATATGTCTGATTGGTTATTTTGCGCCAAACTTTCTGTTTATCAAACATATTTACAACGTCAGTATTGACGTTATATTTTGGGGTTTGTCGCAAAAACGCAGCAGGATTTTCGCAAAAAACGAGGCTAAAAACAGACAGGGCAAGAGCAGTAGACAAGTTAAGTGTCGAGCATAATTGTCAGAGGTAAGCGTTTTCCACATTCAGTATTGCATATATCTATTCGTTTGTTAATTAAGTGTGTGCCTTTATTACTTTAGGGATAAATTTGTAATTATCGCCCAGTCATTTTATAATTGCAGGAATTGACTGGCACTAGCTTTGTGCGAATTGATAAGTGGTCATGATATAGTGTCGCCTAGAGCTTACTTTATACATGCTTATTTACGATTGTCTGGTGTTTTGATAAACCAAACCGAATTCTGTGGTTTAAATGTTCTTGTTAACTGCTCTATTTTTAGATGCTCAGCACCAGTATTTAGTGCTCAGTACAAGGTTTATTTTGATAGAGAAGACATATTAACGTTGTCTGGCTATTCATACGACCAATAAAAATAGACTGGTTAGTCGATCTTACTCATGTTTATTTTCTTTGTTGTATAATAGATAGGTTGTTTTGTAGGCCTGTCAGCTCGACAAGCGACACTAGACAGCTTATCAATACCTTATATACATGATTCTTTCTTCATATTTAGCACAAACTAAAAGAAGTCAGCTAGCTCTTCCTTACTTTATTCGTCTCGTGTGTTGCTCGATGCTCAACTGACACCATTTTTGTCAAGCGTTGATAGCAGATACAGGAGTATAACCGCAAAAAGGATGCCCGCTGTGAAAAGCAACCGACCTATTGATCTGCCTCTAAGCCAAGTGATTAGCGTTAATCGCTCACCGATCGCAATCGCCTCTATTTTGCATCGTATCTCTGGCATTATTTTATTCTTATTAATTCCTGTAATGTTATGGCTATTACAAAACTCATTGGCGTCGCCTGAGAGTTTTGAGACCGTATTTGACAACGTACTTGTGCGCTTTTTGGCATGGATATTTGTTGCCGCCATCGCATATCACTTCGTGATGGGTATCAAACATTTATTTGCTGATATGGGCATGAACGAAGAGCTAAAATCTGGCCGCACTGCCTCTATGGTCAGTTTTGTAATTGCAGCGATTTTAGTTGTCGCGTCATTTATATGGGTGATGTTCTAATGATTAAAAATGATTCAGGAATCAAAAGTGCTACTGGTCTGACAGGTTCAGGCTCACGCGATTGGATTATTCAGCGTATTAGTGCTGTTGTTTTAGCCGTTTATAGTGTGGTGTTGCTGGGCTTCTTTTTGACCCACGGCGATGTCACGTATCTTGAGTGGTCATCATTCATGACTAGCCTGCCAATGCGTTTATTCAGCTTAGTTGCTGTACTTGCATTAGCTGGCCATGCTTGGGTGGGAATGTGGACAGTATTTACTGACTATATTACGACAGGCAAACTAGGCTCAAGCGCAGCAGGTTTACGTTTAGTGCTACAGTCATTGATGATTATCGCTATTTTAGTATTTCTATTTTGGGGCATCATGATTTTTTGGGGTAACGGCTTTAGTGTTGTTGCTGTTTAATGATTGAGTGACCAGCTTTAGTATTGATATAAGTATCTATATATAACGGATGCGCGCAGCTGGTATGTCAGCTGATAGAGTAGTTTAAAAGTATCCGTTGATAGCCAAAAATAGTCATAGCATTGGACCAACAGCGCCTACTATTTAGATTGTCGCTGAATGAGCAACAAGGTTGAGCAGGTTTGGTTCAGTATAACGATAGATATGCAAATTAAGTGGTCAAAGACTGTTATATCATCTTCTTTAATGAGTGCATGTGATGGCCAGATAAAAGCCCTTAAACCTGTAATAAGAAGATTTTAAAACACGCTTTTCATTTACTTATAAGCATTAACAGGCATTAGGAAAACCGTAATGGCAACTAGACAAGACAATACCATTAGTAATATTAAGACCCTAAACTACGATGCAGTTATCGTTGGTGGCGGTGGTTCAGGTATGCGCGCTTCATTGCACTTAGCGGAAGCGGGTATGAAGGTTGCAGTCCTGACCAAAGTATTCCCAACACGTTCGCACACGGTTGCCGCTCAGGGTGGCATCGGTGCAAGTTTGGGCAACATGAGTAACGATAACTGGCACTTCCACTTTTATGATACCGTAAAAGGGTCAGATTGGTTAGGTGACCAAGATGCTATCGAGTATATGTGCCGTGAAGCGCCAAAGGTAGTCTATGAGCTTGAGCACATGGGCATGCCGTTTGACCGTAACGAAGATGGTACGATTTATCAGCGTCCATTCGGCGGTCATACGTCAAACTATGGCGAAAAAGCGGTACAACGTGCGTGCGCTGCTGCTGACCGTACAGGTCACGCATTGCTACACACGCTGTATCAGAAAAACTTACAGCAAGGTACTGAGTTCTTTATCGAGTGGATTGCGCTTGATTTGATCAAAGACGAAGCGGGTAACATCAACGGTGTTATCGCTCTTGAGCAAGAGACAGGTACTGTTGCGGTATTCCAAGCACCAGTTACTGTTCTAGCAACAGGTGGTGCAGGTCGTATCTTTGCCGCTTCTACCAACGCTTATATCAATACTGGTGACGGTATTGGTATGGCAGTTCGCGCTGGTATCCCACTACAGGATATGGAGTTCTGGCAGTTCCATCCAACGGGCGTTCATGGTGCAGGTGTACTATTGACCGAAGGTTGCCGCGGCGAAGGTGCTATCTTGCGTAACAAGGATGGCGAAGCTTTCATGGAGCGTTATGCGCCAACCGTTAAGGATTTGGCACCACGTGATCTCGTATCGCGTTCTATGGACCAAGAAATCAAAGAAGGTCGTGGTTGTGGCCCTAATGCTGACCATATCGTCATGGATATGACCCATTTGGGTGTCGACACTATCATGAAGCGTCTACCGTCAGTATTTGAGATCGGTAAAAACTTCGCCAACGTTGACATTACTAAAGAACCTATCCCAGTTATCCCAACCATTCACTACATGATGGGTGGTATTCCAACCACTATCCATGGTCAGGTAATCGTGCCGGATCTAGAAGCGGGTACTGATGAAGACGGTTTATATGCTAATGGTAACGTCGTTAAAGGCCTATACGCTATTGGTGAGTGCGCTTGTGTGAGTGTACACGGTGCCAACCGTTTAGGTACTAACTCACTACTTGATTTGGTTGTGTTTGGTCGTGCTGCTGGTAAGCACATTGTTGATGAGTTCCATCAAAACGATCATAACTACAAACCACTTGATCCGCATGTACTTGACATCACGGTTGGTCGTTTAAACAAATTGCAGCAATCAACATCAGGCTACAATGCACAAGACGTGGCTGATGAGATTCGCGCCACCATGCAGGCACATGCCAGTGTATTCCGTACGCAAGCCATGATGGATGAAGGCGTTGAGAAAATTTTAGCGCTGGGTGAGAAAGTCGAACAAATCCATTTGGCTGATAAATCACAAGTCTTCAACACTGCTCGTATCGAAGCGTTTGAAGTGGCAAACCTATACGAAGTAGCAAAAGCGACGATGGTATCAGCCGCGAGTCGCCACGAAAGCCGCGGCGCGCATAGTGTCTCTGATTATGATCGTCCAGAAGATGATGACTATGCACCAAACGGCCGTAATGACCACGATTGGATGAAGCATACTTTATGGTATTCTGAAGGCAACCGTATCATTTACAAACCAGTTCGCAAAGTGCCACTGACTGTTGACTATATCGAACCAAAAGTTCGCGTCTATTAATCCTAGACTATGCGCTCGATATAAACAGAAAGCTTAAACGTTTTATCCCTTATTCATTTATTAAAAAGGTGACCGCCAGCTACATGCTCATAGGAGTGCTGCTAGGCTACTAACTAATTGTTATTCAATTATCATTAGTGATTAATAGCCAGCACTCATATGTTGCAATCTTTGTATGCCCGCCATCACCTACGTGTGGAGTTTAGCATTATGAGCCGAGGTACTCGCACCATCGAAATCTATCGCTACGATCCTGATGTGGACGCAGCCCCACGCATGCAAACTTATACGATTGAATTACTTGATTCAGATCGTATGTTGCTTGACGTGTTATTACGCCTAAAGAAAGAAGATGAAACAATCACTTTCCGTCGCTCTTGCCGTGAAGGTATTTGTGGTTCTGATGGCATGAACATCAATGGTAAAAATGGTCTAGCATGTCTAATCAACATGAACACGCTACCAGAAAAAGTAACCGTTCGTCCGTTACCTGGTTTGCCAGTGGTTCGTGACTTGGTTGTTGATATGAACCAATTTTACGAGCAATACGAAAAAGTACATCCGTACTTAATCAACGATCAGCCAGCACCACCAACTGAGCGTTTGCAGTCTCCTGCTGAGCGTGAAAAGTTAAATGGTCTGTATGAGTGTATTCTGTGTGCATGCTGCTCAACGAGCTGCCCATCTTTTTGGTGGAACCCTGATAAGTTCTTAGGTCCATCAGCATTGCTACATGCGTATCGCTTTGTGGCTGACAGCCGCGATGGTGACACTCAAGCACGTTTGGCGCGTTTAGACGATCCGTTTAGTCTATTCCGTTGCCGTGGCATTATGAACTGTGTGTCAGTTTGTCCAAAAGGCTTGAACCCAACCAAAGCAATCGGTCATTTACGTAATATGTTGATTGATCAAGCTGGTTAATTGTTTTGATTATTGTTGATAGCACAAAAAAACACCACCTATTCATTAGGTGGTGTTTTTGTTAGTCAAAATCACTGATTATAGTAGTGTTAATTTTCTGATCACTATTGTTTGAAGTGGGCTTCTGTCTGTGGCGATGAGCAATTGTGCCGGATAGGTAGAATAATAAGCCTAGTACACTGGTGAATAATAGGACGTTAGTCTATCCGTAAATCCGTACGGGCGATACGTTGGTCATATGCAAGAAGACATATTATATAAACAGTCAATCTATACAATCAGATACACGTAAAGTTTGGTATAATTACATCTTGAACTTGATCAAACATTGCAAATTTTGTTTCCGATGCATTAAAAGTAGCATCTATACGGGCTATTGCATTAATACAATAAAACGTTATGTATACAATAACGAGGCTTCTATAATTGATAATAGATATTCATTACGTAAATACTTAGTATTGAACAAACAAACTATATCGTAAAAAACGCTCATGATATTCTATACAGCAATGTATGTTTATCTGAAACGATAAGATTTGTTAGCAAATAGCGGATATTTCAGCGATAATAGCCAGTTTATAGGCTAGCTGAAAGATTGACCATTTATTAATAATTTATCATTGATGAATTGGTTATGGCTAAAAGAAGTATATATAAATTAATGTTGTGAAACGAGCTAGATCAGAAAACTGAGTATTCACAAATAAATTTATTTTTAACATAGGTGTTGCAATAAGACTTGTTATCACTATTTAGCATTACTTGCTCTTTTAGACAATGACAGCAATATTCTATAGTGACGGCAATACTTAGGGATAAAAGTGTTTTATCGAACCGTATTTAATGGGGTATGACGAATTTTCTGAACGCCTAGCATACAACGACTGACACCATAATAAGCACGATTCCATTCATTTATCTATCAAATAGACGATTATTATGAATAGTATAACCAAAGAAAAAGCGGACCAAGGACATACTGAACTGGCCGCCGATAATGCCAGCTATATAGAAGCTCTTTATGAGCAATACCTAACGGACCCTGATAGTGTTGACACAGATTGGCAAGCGTACTTCGAACAGTACAAATCGTCAAATGATGCTCAGCATAATGCTATTAAAGACCAATTTTTGTTACTTGCTCGCAATCAAACGGCAAACAAATCGAGTAACGAAAGTACCGGTACAAGTAGTAGTAATTCAGACAACTGTACTGATCCTAAGCAAATGGGCGTACAGCAACTCATTTCAGCATACCGCCGCCGTGGTCACCGCCGCGCCAAGCTAGATCCATTGAACTTACATCCACGTGCAGAAGTGGAAGATCTAACCCTAGCTTATCACAACCTATCAGAAGCCGATCTTGATACTGTATTCCCAACCAATGATTTAGTGATCGGTAAAGATGAAGCGCCATTGCGTGAAATTATCGAGATCATGGAGCGTGTTTACTGCCGCCATATTGGTATTGAGTATATGCATGTGACCACCAGTACAGAAAAACGCTGGATGGAAGAGTATGTAGAAAGCAATCTAGGCTATATCAAGTTTGACAAAGAAAAGCGTTTGTCTATTCTTGAGCGTCTAACAGCGGCCGAAGGTCTAGAAAAATATTTGGCGCGTAAATATACAGGCGTTAAGCGTTTTGGTCTAGAAGGTGGTGAGAGTTTCATACCTGCAGTTAATGAAATCATCCAACGTGCTGGTGGCTATGGTACAAAAGAGATGGTCATTGGTATGGCTCACCGTGGACGTCTAAACGTGTTGGTCAATATTTTGGGCAAAAACCCTGCAGACTTATTTGATGAGTTTGACGGTAAAGTGCAGCCAGAAAAAGGCTCAGGCGACGTTAAGTATCACAATGGTTTTTCATCTAACGTGATGACCCCAGGTGGTGAAGCGCATTTAGCCTTAGCATTTAACCCATCGCATCTTGAAATCGTTGCACCAGTATTACAAGGCTCAGTACGTGCACGTCAAGTGCGCCGTAATGATCAGCCGTCATTAGATAATACTGGTGGCAACTCAGTATTACCAATCGTTATCCATGGTGATGCGGCTTTTGCTGGACAGGGTGTGGTTCAAGAAACCTTCCAAATGTCACAGACCCGTGCTTATACCACTGGCGGTACTGTACATATCGTTATCAATAACCAAGTTGGCTTTACCACTAGCCGTCAAGAAGATGTTCGTTCAACCGAATATTGTACTGATGTCGCAAAAATGGTACATGCACCAATCCTACACGTGAATGGTGATGATCCTGAATCAGTCGTTTTCGCGGCTCAATTAGCCTTAGACTATCGTCATCAGTTTGATAAAGACATCATTATTGACTTGTTCTGCTACCGTCGCAACGGTCACAACGAGGCAGATGAGCCTTCAGCCACTCAGCCATTGATGTATGCAGTTATTAAGAAACTGCCAACGACACGTACCCTTTATGCACAAAAGCTCATCGCAGAAGGTATCTTAAATGCTGAAGAAGAAAAACAGTATGAAGATAATTATCGTGAATCTTTAGACCGTGGCGATTACGTTGTCAGCTCACTGGTTCAAGAGCCTAACGAGCAGCTATTTGTAGACTGGAAGCCTTATCTAGGTCATGACTTGGTTGACGATTGGGATACCAGTGTTGATATCGAAAAGCTCAAAGGTTATGGACGCCGTATGGCTGAGATGCCAGAAGGATACAAGCTACAGCGTCAGGTTCAAAAGGTTGTTGAGCAGCGTCTAGCTATGCAAACAGGCGAAGAGCCTCTCAACTGGGGTGCCGCTGAGACATTAGCCTATGCATCATTAGTTGATAACGATGATGTCTTGGTACGTATTACTGGTGAAGATGTCGGCCGTGGTACATTCTCACATCGTCATACTGAAATCTACAATGTTAATGATGGCAGCATGTATGTGCCACTTGCTCATTTGAGCGAGAAACAAGCACGTTTTGCTACTTATAACTCGTTATTGTCAGAAGAAGCTGTATTGGCCTTTGAATATGGCTATGCTACGACAGTACCGAACGCCTTGATTGTTTGGGAAGCTCAGTTTGGTGACTTTGTGAACGGTGCCCAAGTCGTCATTGACCAGTTCATCTCAAGTGGTGAGACCAAGTGGCAACGTGTCTGTGGTTTGACGATGTTGTTACCGCATGGTTTTGAAGGTCAAGGCCCTGAGCATTCATCTGCTCGCCTTGAGCGCTTCTTACAGCTATGTGCTGAAGACAATATGCAAGTCATCACGCCAACGACTCCTGCACAGATTTATCATGCCTTACGTCGTCAAGCGGTACGTCCGATCCGTAAGCCTTTGATTGTTATGTCACCAAAGAGTTTATTGCGTCATAAGCTAGCAACTTCTCATTTAGAAGAGCTTGCTAACGGTAAGTTCGAAACGGTATTGCCAGAGATGGACGATCACAACGCAGATAAAGTGACTCGTATGGTGCTATGTGGTGGTAAGGTTTATTACGATCTACTAGAACAGCGTCGTGCACTAGGTCTCGATCATGTTGCTATCGTTCGTATCGAGCAGCTATATCCGCTACCAGAGCAACGTTTGGTCGCTGAGATTGAAAAATACAGCAACTTGACCGAGATTGTATGGACGCAAGAAGAGCCATTGAATCAGGGCGCTTGGTACTACTTAGCACCGCATATGTTCCGTATTGTTGTACCACATCCAACCAAAGCAAAAGTTATGGAGCCCGTGGCACGTCCTGCTAGTGCAGCACCTGCAACAGGATCTCCAAAACTGCATGCACAGCAACAACAAGCACTGATTGCTGGTGGCCTTGGTGTAAGTGTTGATGAATTAGCTCAATAATAGATTGTCTATTAAGATTATAGAAGATAAATGAATCAGGCGATGACAGTCAGTATGTTTTAATATTCTGCCAAATAGCATTATTAAAACGATACTGATTGCCTATCACGACTTAATAATAAGTATGAATATCCAAATCTAAGGAGTATATCGATGGCTGACATCAAAGCCCCCGTTTTTCCAGAATCGGTTGCCGATGGCACAATCGTTGAATGGCATGTCACTGAAGGTCAACAAGTTAGCCGTGACGACCTATTAGCTGAAATCGAAACTGATAAGGTGGTACTAGAAGTTGTGGCACCTGATGATGGTGTTGTGACCAAGATCGTCAAAGATGTTGACGATACTGTTCTGTCTGATGAGCTAATCGCACAATTTGAAGCAGGCGCAAGTGCTGGTGAAGCACCAGCGGTAGAGACAGATCAACCTGCTGCGCCAGTACAAGAAAAGCAAGCTGCAGATGGTGGCGAGCCAGTACAAGTCACTGACAAAAAAGATGAAGCAGAGCACAAAGATCAAAGCCCAGCCGTCCGTAAAGCGGCAAAAGAGTCAGGCGTTGATCCTAAAGAAGTTGAAGGTAGCGGCCGCGGCGGTCGTGTCACTAAAACTGATATGGCTAACCCAACACTGAAATCAGACAGCAGCATCAAGTCTGACAGCGGTCGTCCAGTTGCCGAATCAATGGGTGAGCGTACTGAAAAACGCGTTCCAATGACTCGCTTGCGTAAGCGTGTTGCTGAGCGTCTATTATCAGCATCACAAGATACCGCGATGTTGACGACGTTTAACGAAGTGAACATGAAGCCATTGATGGACATGCGTGCTAAGTACAAAGAGAAGTTCGAAAAGCGTCATGGCGTCCGTTTAGGCTTTATGTCGTTGTTTGTAAAAGCGGCAACTGAAGCACTAAAACGCTTCCCAGCAGTAAACGCTTCACTAGATGGCGATGACATTGTTTATCATGGTTTTTATGATATCGGTGTAGCCGTATCATCAGATCGTGGTCTGGTCGTTCCTGTACTGCGTGATACTGACCGTATGGGTATGGCGGACATCGAAGCCAAAATCCGTGAATACGGTAGCAAGGCGCAAGAAGGCAAGCTTGGTCTAGACGAGATGACGGGTGGTACATTTACTATCTCAAACGGCGGTGTATTTGGGTCATTGATGTCAACCCCTATCTTGAACCCACCGCAAACTGCCATCCTAGGTATGCATGCGATCAACGAGCGCCCAATGGCGGTCGACGGTAAAGTTGAAATCTTGCCAATGATGTACTTGGCGTTATCTTATGACCACCGTATGATCGATGGTAAAGAAGCGGTGCAGTTCCTAGTAACTATCAAAGAGTTGGTCGAAGACCCAGCTATGTTGCTACTAGACTTGTAAGCTTCTAAGCTTGTATTGGCAACCGCTGATACAAGCTTTTTAGCTTTGGTACAGATAATAGCTCTACCTGATAAGCAGCAACTGATTTGCTGCTAAATATATTCAAAGAATTTAATAATGGTGACTGACGCTCAGTGATCGATAAGTAAGTTTCTCTCACGGACATAGCGTATTAGCTATCAAGTGTAGACAATGCTGAGCGTTTGGTAAAAAAACCAGTTTAAATAACACATAAAATTAAAAATAGGAACGTACTATGAAAGACAATTATGATTTAGTCGTCATCGGCGGCGGTCCTGGTGGTTACGAAGCAGCGATTCGTGCAGGCCAGCTCGGTATGAGTGTTGCTTGTATCGAAAAGCGCGTTTATAAAGGCGAGCCAGCACTTGGCGGTACTTGCTTAAATGTCGGTTGTATCCCATCAAAAGCCTTGCTTGACAGCTCACATCGTTATGAAGCCACCAAACACGACCTTGGCGAACACGGCATCAGCACTGGTGATGTGGCTATCGATATCGAGCAGATGATTGCTCGTAAAGAAGGCATCGTCAAGCAGTTGACTGGCGGTGTTGCCGCGTTGCTAAAAGGTAATGGCGTCGATTGGCTACAAGGCTGGGGTACGCTAGTTGATGGCACGGGCACTGACAAAAAAGTCAAATTTACTGCGCTAGAAGACGAAAGCGAAACCACGATCACTGCTAAGAATGTCATTCTTGCGGCAGGTTCTGTGCCTATCGAAATCCCTGTTGCCAAAACTGACGGTGACCGTATTGTTGATTCAACTGGCGCGCTTGATTTCACTGAAGTACCTAAGCGCCTAGGCGTTATTGGCGCGGGTGTTATCGGTCTTGAGCTTGGTTCAGTATGGCGTCGCCTGGGTGCGGAAGTAGTCGTATATGAAGCACTTCCTAGTTTCCTAGCTGCTGCTGACAAAGACATCTCAAAAGAAGCCGGCAAAATGCTCAAAAAGCAAGGTCTTGATATCCGCGTTGATACTAAAGTCACCAATGCTGAAGTACAAGGTGATCAAGTTGTCGTCACTAGCGAAAGCAATGGCGAATCGAGCGAGGAGAGCTTTGACAAGCTAATCGTTTGTGTTGGTCGCCGTGCTTATTCTGAAAAGCTACTTGGTGAGGACAGCGGTATCACGTTGACTGAACGTGGTCTTATCGATGTCAATGATCAGTGCAAAACCAACCTTGATGGCGTTTATGCTATCGGTGATTTGGTCCGTGGTCCAATGCTTGCGCATAAAGCGATGGAAGAGGGCATGATGGCTGTTGAGCGTATTCATGGCGAAAAACCTCAAGTTAACTATGACACTATCATCAATGTCATTTATACTCACCCAGAAATCGCATGGGTAGGTTTGACTGAGCAAGAAGCTGAAGAAGCTGGCTACGAAGTGAAGACCGGTTCTTTCAATTTAGCTGCTAACGGTCGTGCATTAGCGCAAAGTGAAGCACAAGGCTCTATCAAAGTTGTTGCTGATGCTAAGACTGATCGCCTGCTAGGTATGCATGCGATCTCTGCTGGCGCGGGTGATATCGTCCATCAAGGTATGATCGCGATGGAGTTTGTCTCTAGTATTGAAGACTTGCAGCTGATGACATTTGCGCATCCAACGATTTCAGAAGCAGTGCATGAAGCTGCGCTATCTGCAGATGGCCGTGCTATCCACGCTATCCAGCGCAAAAAGCGTAAGAAATAACTAGTTGCTCGTTTAATTATTATCGATTTACAACCTGATTGGGGTATCGCTATTTGGGTGATGCCACAATCATGAGTGCGTCAGACGTATGATTCATATGTATATGTGCGCACTTGATTTCACTTTTTATTAATTGTAAAAAATAAAGGATACAATCAATGAATTTACATGAGTATCAAGCAAAAGAGCTATTAAAAAGCTACGGGTTGCCAATTCAAGAAGGCATCATCGCTCATAACGGCGACGAAGCTGCTGCAGCTTTTGATAAAACCCCAACGGATATCGCGGTAATCAAAGCGCAAGTACATGCTGGTGGCCGTGGTAAAGCTGGTGGCGTAAAACTGGTTAAAACTCGTGAAGAAGCCAAGCAAGTTGCTGAAGAGCTGATCGGTACTAACCTAGTAACGTTCCAAACTGATGCTGATGGTCAGCCAGTCAACTTTGTATTGGTTGCAGAAGATATGTATCCAGTACAAACTGAGCTATATCTTGGCGCTGTTGTTGACCGTGCGACTCGTCGCGTGACTTTCATGGCATCTACCGAAGGCGGCGTAGATATCGAAGAAGTAGCGCACAACACACCAGAAAAAATCTTCAAAGTACACGTTGATCCTTTAGTTGGTTTAATGCCTTTCCAAGCGCGCGACGTTGCGTTCAAACTTGGTCTAGAAGGCAAGCAAATCAATCAATTTGTTAAATTGATGACTGGCGCCTATAAAGCATTTGTTGAAAATGACTTTGCATTGATGGAAATCAACCCATTAGCTGTTCGTGAAAATGGCGAAATCGTTTGTGTTGATGGCAAAATTGGCATCGACTCAAACGCCCTATATCGTCTGCCAAAAATCGCAGCACTACAAGATAAAACTCAAGAAAACGAGCGTGAGCTTAAAGCGGCTGAGTTTGACCTAAACTATGTTGCTCTAGAAGGTAACATCGGTTGTATGGTTAACGGTGCTGGTCTTGCCATGGCGACCATGGACATCATCAAATTGTATGGCGGTAAACCTGCTAACTTCTTGGACGTTGGCGGCGGCGCAACTAAAGATCGTGTTGTTGAAGCGTTCAAAATTATCCTTGAAGACAGCAGTGTTGAAGGCGTACTAATCAACATTTTCGGCGGCATCGTACGCTGTGACATGATTGCAGAAGCGATTATTGCTGCAGTAAAAGAAGTTGATGTACAAGTTCCTGTGGTCGTGCGTTTAGAAGGTAACAATGCTGAGAAAGGCGCGCAGATCTTAGAAGAGTCTGGCTTGAAATTAATTTCAGCTCAAGGTCTTTCTGACGCCGCGCAAAAAATTGTCGACGCTGTTAAAGCGTAATAGCCAAAGCGTAATGACGGCAGTGGCATATTGAAATGCTAATGACAGCCGACGCCTACTGCCAACATTACAAGACAACCGAATACAAGGAAAATATAATGAGTGTATTAATCGATAAAGATACCAAAGTATTGGTACAAGGTTTTACTGGTAAAAACGGTACGTTCCATTCAGAACAAGCCATCGAATACGGCACCAAAGTAGTTGGCGGCGTAACCCCAGGTAAAGGCGGTCAAACGCACCTAGGCTTACCAGTGTTTAACACAATGGCGGAAGCCATGGAAGCGACTCAAGCTGACGCTTCTGTTATCTATGTACCAGCACCATTTGTACTAGACTCTATTGTTGAAGCCATCGATGCTGGCGTTAAGTTGATCGTTGTGATCACTGAAGGCGTACCAACTATCGATATGCTAAAAGCAAAACGCTATCTTGAAGAAGCAGGCGATGTGCGTTTGGTTGGTCCTAACTGCCCAGGTGTTATCACGCCAGGCGAATGTAAAATTGGTATCATGCCAGGCCACATCCATCAGCCAGGTAAAGTGGGCATTATCTCACGCTCCGGTACGTTGACTTATGAAGCGGTTGCTCAGACAACTAAGCTTGGTTTTGGTCAGTCAACGTGTATCGGTATCGGTGGTGATCCTATCCCTGGTATGAACCAGATTGACGCGCTAAAACTGTTTGAAGCTGATCCACAAACTGAAGCAATCATCCTAATTGGTGAGATCGGTGGTACTGCTGAAGAAGAAGCGGCTGCTTACATCAAAGACCACGTCACTAAGCCAGTGGTTGGTTATATCGCTGGTGTTACCGCTCCAGAAGGCAAGCGTATGGGTCATGCTGGCGCTATCATCTCTGGTGGTCAAGGTACTGCTGAAGAGAAATTCAAAGCGTTTGAAGATGCTGGTATCGCGTACACACGCGACCCATCTAAGCTTGGCGACAAACTAAAAGAAGTTACTGGCTGGTAAGATAGACATTAGTCTATAGTGAAACTACTAAAACTATATTGAAATGTTAAGAAGACACCCCTACAATGGGGTGTTTTTTTTATATCTGAAAATCCTATGAAAAGCGAGATATTGGCCATTACTTATAAAGATTGTATCAGTTTTCATAAACATGTTATTTTGAATGATATAGCTCGTAATTTTTGATTCAGGGTTCTTGAACTGATAATTTCTGTATATCTGCTGAGACGTTTGATATTAGCAAGGTACAAATCCAAATCGCTATAATATCTACTAAGTATTTGCTAAGTTAGCATTATTTTACCTGACCTACTTTCTTAAAACAGTCCTCTTATTATGAAAAAAATCACTCATGCTGTTATCCCTGTCGCAGGCTTTGGTACGCGTATGCTGCCATTGTCTAAATCTGTGCCAAAAGAATTGTTACCGCTTGGCAATCGTCCTGCTATCCATTATGTGGTCGAAGAGGCTATCGCTGCGGGTATCAAGCATATTGTCTTGGTCGGTCATGCACAAAAAAGCGCGATTGAAAACTACTTCGATATCAATGCTGAGCTAGATAATCAGTTACGCCACAAAGGTAAAGATGAGCTGGCTGATAGTTTAAATTGGCTACCAGAGGATGTAACGGTATCAATGATACGTCAAGGTAAGGCCTTAGGTTTGGGGCATGCAGTACTAGCTGCGCGTCCTATCATTGGCGAGCATGATTTTGCTGTATTGCTCCCTGATGTCGTTCTCGATCCGTTTACTACTGATATGGCTGCTGATAATTTGGCCTTTATGATTGATGCTTTTAGTCATGATGGCCATTCGCAAATATTGGTAAATGAAGTTGCTGACGAAGATGTGCACAAATACGGTATCGCCAAACTTATCGATACCAGTCATATAGATGAGATATCTGGCGGCGTTAATGCCAGCTTTGGCGTGGCAGGTTTTGTAGAAAAGCCAAGCTTAGCAGAAGCACCGTCTAAACTTGCCGTAGTGGGCCGTTACGTATTTGATAATAAAATCTTTGATTATTTGGCTGATACCGAAGCCTCAGTCGGTGGTGAGATTCAACTGACTGATGCTATCGATGCGCTTATTAACGAATATGGTGTGAATGTGACAACGATGCGCGGTGCCAGTTATGATGCCGGTGACATGCGCTCGTATATGCAAGCGTTTATCTATTTTGCCGAGCAGCAATTAGCAGATGAAAAATAGCGATGGATAAGATAAAGGACGATAAGAAGTATCATAGCGCTCGCCGTTCCAAATACTGGGAACAGTTGCAAATGCTTGCGGCGCAGCCATGGTCGCTGGCAAACTTATTTGCACAAGATGACAGTCGTGCGACACGATTTAGTGCGCAAGCTGGCGCGCTATACATGGACTATAGCAAGCAGTGTATCGATGAGCGAGTTATGGATGCTTTATTGCGGCTAGCAGATAGCTGTGAGTTGTCCGCTCGAATTGATGCGTTGATGCAAGGCGCGATGGTCAATAATAGTGAAGAGCGAGCGGCCTTACACACAGCACTACGTCTGCCTGAGAATGCAGAGCTACAAGTTGGTAAGCAAGATGTGGTTGCCGATGTACATCATAGTTTGGCGCAGGTAGCGAGATTATCCGAGCGTGTCCGTAGTGGCACATGGCGAGGGTTCTCAGGTAAGGCCATCACTGATGTGGTTAATATTGGCGTTGGCGGCTCTGATCTTGGGCCTCTTATGGCGACCGCTGCGCTTGATGAATGGGCAGATACGGAAATCGGTGTACATTTCGTCTCTAATATGGACGGCACTCAGCTTGATAATCTACTAAAGCACCTCAATCCTGAAACCACATTATTTATTATCTCTTCCAAATCCTTCGGTACGGTTGATACTTTATCTAATGCCAAAACCGCACTGTCATGGTTACTTGCGACGGCGACGCTGCGTGCTGGTACTGAAGACAGTGTGTTGCGTCGGCACTTTATTGGTATCTCGGCAAACAGTGAAAAGATGAGCGCTTGGGGGATACATCCTGAGCATCAATTAGAGCTTTGGGAGTGGGTTGGAGGCCGGTTTTCTTTGTGGTCAGCGATTGGGCTAGCCATTGCTATTCGTGTTGGTATGAATAGGTTTAGGGAGCTACTAAGTGGTGCTCACAGTATGGATGAGCATTTTGCACAGGCGCATTTTACAGATAACTTACCAGTATTGCTAGGGCTGCTAGCTGTATGGAACAGTACGTTTTTGAGGGTGAATGCACATACCGTACTACCTTATGATGGACGGTTGGGCTATCTGCCTAGCTACTTGACCCAGCTTGAAATGGAAAGTAATGGCAAGTCGGTCACTCAGCACGGCGACCATATTGATTATGATACTTGCCCAATTCTGTGGGGCGAGATTGGTTCAAACGCTCAGCATGCTTTTTATCAGCTACTGCATCAAGGCACGCAGCAAGTCTCCTGTGATTTTATCGCTTGTGTACGCCGTTATAGTGGCGAGGTGCAAAACGCCTCGTTGCAACAACAGCATGAGCTATCTTTAGCAAACTGCTTAGCGCAAAGTCGAGTCTTGGCATTTGGCAATGCTGCTGTCACAGAGGCATCGAATAGTGATGCAAAAACGGTATCCAGTGCAGATAAATACAAATATTACCGTGGTAATCAACCATCGACTACCTTGCTTATCGATGAGCTTACGCCTCATAGTTTGGGTGCGCTGGTTGCGCTCTACGAGCATAAAGTCTACGTGATGGCCAGTATTTGGGATATCAATCCGTTTGATCAATGGGGGGTTGAGATGGGCAAGCAAATGGCAGAGTCTGTGCATGACGCTATGCAGCAAGAGACTCACAGCCAATTTGACACTTCTACCGACCAGTTATTACAGCATATCAAAAAACTATCTCAGTAATATTGATCAATCAATAATGTAAAAAGGTACACTCATGGAGACTGCTACAAACGATCAATTTACGCCTTATAATGAATTTGCATCAAGCCCATTGACCAATTCCAATGTGTGTGTGCTGGTTGGCCATAGTATCGAAGCGATTACCAGTGCAGTGGTGCTGGCAAGTTTAGGTCAACGCGTTCATCTGTATGCGGATATGGATCTATTGGCTCAGCAGATACAGCAATATAGCTTTGAGCACCATTTGCAAGCACTATGGCAAATGTATGTACAGCAGCAAGTCATTACGAGTCAAGCATTACCAGAGAGTGCAGAGACGTTAATACAATATTATGAAACGGCAAATCATGGTGACAGCCACGTCGTCAGTCAGAGCATTCATAGTGATGATCGAAATAAAGTGGCGCTTTACTGGTTGTTTTTAGACAGTATTAAGCCAACATGGAACGACGACAGCTGGATTACGGCATTTAACCATAGTCACCAACAGGCATTACCTGTGATTATGAGTGGTATTGAGAAATTAGGGACTATCTCAGCGCTATCTGAGTGTTTACAGCGCGCTTGGGTTTATTATGTTCCGTTCGTATTTTTGCAAGATGGTGATGCTTATAATTCCATGTTGAACCCTGCATTATGGTTGCTGGGTGAAAAAACAGCAGACAGCAACCAACATTTAGAGATGTTACAGCCGTTAATGCAGCATGCTCGCGCCGCTCATCATGCCGATATCGCAACAATAGAGTTTGCGCGTAGTAGTATCATGGCGATGCTCGCGACCCGGGTGAGCTTTATGAATGAGATGTCACGCTTGGCGGATAGCCAGCAGGTGGATATCAGCCAGGTGAGTTGTATCATGGGGTTGGACGAGCGCGTAGGCAGTAGCTATCTACAGGCAGGCTGGGGGTTTGGCGGTAATACACTACCTACCGAGCTGGCTAAGTTACAGCAGTCGAGCGAAATGCATAGTTTAGACATGCCTCTTTTACAGTCTGTCGTGCATATTAATGAGGACCAAAAAGAGCTGATATTTCGCAAGTTTTGGCAGTATTTTGATGGTTTCATTGACAATAAAACCGTCATGATCTGGGGCGGCAGTTATAAAGCAGGCTCAGGCCGTACCGCAGGCTCAGCCATTCATCCATTGTTAGCATTACTCTGGTCTTATGGTATCCGTACACTGGTTTATAGTGATAAGGCACAGGGTGAGCTTGCTGCACTGTACGAACAACAACCATTGTTTGAATTGATTAGTAGTCCTTATCAGAGAATCAATGATGCTCAGGCCGTTTTTTTGATCAGTTGGTTGCCACGAGATCGATTGGATATTGATAAAATCAATCAGCAAGCCATGCCAGTATTTGATGCGCAAAATACATTTACTCGATCGCAAATTGCTCGCTTAGTAGGCGACTATGTGGGCATTGGCCGATCTAAATAATGTTATTGAAGTTCTTCATTATTAAAAAAGCTCGCTAATCATGATTAGCGAGCTTTTTTTGTGAGTTTACGCTGGTACTGCTCCTTGTACCGCTAGCCATTGTTGAATTTCTTGCGTTTTACTAGCCAATAACGAGTGATCGCCGCGACTTTCGATATTCAATCTAATCAGTGGTTCAGTATTTGAAGCACGCAAATTGAAGCGCCATTCGCCAAAATTTAGGCTTAAGCCATCAAGCAGAGATTTATTAGGGCTGTCTACACTAAATTTTTCTTCAATGGCACTGATGATGGTTGGGGCATCATGAGTCGTGAGGCGGAAGTTTAGTTCGCCTGAGCTGGGATAAGACTGAATATAGCCTGTGACCAATTCTGATAAGGTCTTACCTGTGATAGACAGCAGCTCAATGGTGAGTAACCAAGGAATCATACCGCTGTCACAATAGAAAAAGTCACGGAAGTAATGATGGGCCGACATCTCGCCACCATAGACCGCACCTGAGTCCCGCATGATTTGCTTGATAAAAGAATGTCCAGACTTACTGATGACGGCATTGCCATTATGCGCTTCGATAACCGCTTCAGTATTATATATCACTCGTGGATCATAGACGATTGACTCACTCGGGTATTTGTTCAAAAATGCTTGAGCGAGCATACCGACGATGTAGCTACCATCAATGAACACGCCATTTTCGTCAAACAAAAAGCAGCGATCAAAGTCACCGTCAAAAGCAATACCAAGATCCGCTTTGTTTTCTAGTACGGCTTGCTGGGTCGCCAGTCTATTGGCTTCAATCATTGGATTAGGAATACCGTTAGGGAAGCTACCATCAGGCGTATGATGCAACGTGATAATTTCAATGGGTGCACCAGCTTGCGTCAGTCTATTGATTAACAAGTCAACGACTGGACCTGCACTACCATTGCCTGAATTAACGACCAGTTTGAGTGGTTTTAGTTTATCAATATCGATAAAAGTCATGACATGATCGATATAAGCACTTTTATCAGTCAATAATTGCAACTGTCCTGATTGATTGTCAGTGGTAAATTGTCCTGATTCTGCCAATGCCTGAATCTCTGCCAAACCGTCATCAGCACTGATAGGTTTTGAATGTTCTTTGACCAGTTTTAAACCATTATAGTTGATAGGGTTGTGACTGGCAGTCACCTCAATACCGCCCAGCGCCTGATAATAACTGGTGGCAAAGTACACCTCTTCCGTACCACTCATGCCCAAATCGATTACATCGACGCCTGCATCAACGATGCCTCTGATAGCGGCTTGTTTTAATTGCTCACTAGAGTGGCGAATATCACTACCAATGACAATAGCTGGTTTTAGATCTGCCATATCATTGGTTTGAGTTTCAATGGCTGCCTGATAGCGCTGATATAAAATCTGAGCAAAAGCCCGACCAATACGGTAGGCGATGTCTTCATCGAGATTGACGCCAAGCTCACCGCGTATATCATAGGCTTTAAACGAGTTGATGGTGATAGCATTGAATTCCGTGGCTGGCTGATAGCTGGTGGTCGCAGAAGTCGACATAATGATAAAATTCCTTGCGCATGAGCAATGATAAAATAAGAAAGTAGATAGCATAATTATAAGCCAATCAGGGTTCAATGATACATTAACTACTCAATGAGTTAGATACATGTCGATATGTATGACGCAGATTTATGCTGATCGATCACTAAGCCTCGTACTACACTGACATACGAGAATGATAAACTATACGCTATACCAAGCCAAAAAATGGCATGATAAATAAGATATAAGAGTATTTCCTATGAGTATTTTAGACAATAAAATTACCGTACCTAAGCCCGTGCAAGGCACACCAAAAGCAAGCGGCGAGCTTGATGATCTTCTGGCTTTGATGGCTCGTCTACGAGCAGATTGTCCATGGGATAGGAAGCAGACCAACCATAGCCTGATTCCTTATGCTATCGAAGAGGCCTATGAGCTGGGCGAAGCGGTGCAAAGCGATGATGATGAAGATATCAAAGGTGAGTTGGGAGATGTCCTGTTACAAGTCATCTTTCATTGTCAGATGTACGCTGAACAAGGGCGTTTTGATATGAGTGATGTCATTACGACTTTACAAGAAAAGCTGGTTCGCCGTCACCCTCATGTATTTGAAGCCGAAACGCTCAAAGATGATGCGGCAGTAAAAGTACGCTGGGATGAAATTAAAGCGGAAGAGCAACAGGCACGCGAAGCACGCGGCAAATCAAAACGTCGCTTAGATCAAGTGAAAGCGGGTAGTGCCTTAATGCAGGCACAAGATGTGCAAAACCAAGCGTCAACGCTGGGTTTTGATTGGGAGGGTGTTGCTGGTGCAGTCGAAAAGCTAGACGAAGAGATTGCCGAGCTAAAGCATGAGCTAACAGATAAATCTATAGTCGAGATCAAAGCCAATATCAGAGAGGTAGAAAAGGAATTAGGCGATTGCATGTTTGCGCTCGTCAATGTCGCACGTAAACTAAACCTTGATGCAGAAGCGGCTACCTTAACCTGCGTACATAAATTTAAATCACGTTTTGGTTATATCGAGGAGCAATTAGCATTAAGTGGTAAGCGTTTGGAGGACAGCGATATAACCGAAATGGATGCATTGTGGGAAGCGGCGAAACAACATGAACGCTCATCATAAAATTCTACCTAGTAGCTATATTTCGCCCAGCAGCTACATAGTAATGTCTATTGTTAGTCTTTTATGCGCTCTGCTGATGCTTAATAATGCCCACGCTGCTCCCTGTTTTGACAACCCTCAGCGCGCTTACAATTATCTGTTGGCACAAGAAAATGCCAAAATACAGGCACGAGATGAAGCCACCGTAAATATCAATCTTGCCAGTGAAGGCGAGCTGGTATCGCTGAATGGTATTGGCAGCAGTAAAGCTCAGGCGATTATTTTATATCGTGAAATGTTTGGTGAATTCAAAACAGTAGATGAGTTAACAAAGGTGAAAGGTATTGGTGCAAAAACGCTTGAGAAAAATCGAAGACGCTTAAGTGTGCAAGATTAATAGCGGTATTTTGCATTAATCAATCCCAATATTGACAAAATAGCATGTAAGTAAATGTCATAACACACCCAGCACGTGCAAAATTTGTTAAACTAGCGGGTACATCCGCCTGATAAACGCTGTGTTATTCAGGGGTGGTTAAAGAATACCGGCGAGGAGTAGATGCATGGCCGAGCGTGCCGCCAAGCAGTTAGAACTGAACAAATCTGAATTACCCAATTCCATTACTGAAGTGATTGCCACATTGACCCGAGCTGGGTTTGATGCGTATATCGTTGGTGGCGGTGTGCGCGATACCTTATTGGGTCTGCGCCCAAAAGACTTTGACGCCGTGACTGATGCCAAGCCGCACGAGATTAAAGACGTCTTTGGCAAGCGTTGCCGTATCATCGGTCGCCGCTTCCAATTGGCGCATGTGTATTCAGGTCGCGAGTTAATTGAAGTTGCTACCTTCCGTGGTCCACCAACGAGCAATGCCAATACCAACCAAGACGGTATGATCCTGCGCGACAATGTCTGGGGCGATATCAAGCAAGACTTTGCTCGTCGTGATTTTTCTATCAACGCGCTTTATTATCAACCGCTCAAAGGCGTGGTGCATGATTTTTGTGGTGCGCTTGAAGACATCGATAATAGAATTATTCGTCTATTGGGTCATGCGCCAGTGCGTATTGAAGAAGATCCAGTAAGACTATTACGTGCGCTGCGATTTAAAGCCAAATTGGGCTTTGAGTTTGATGATGCATTATCCGATCAGTTTCATGATGGTAATTGGGCGCTGCTTGAGCAGATATCGCCACATCGTCTCTACGATGAAACACAGAAGATGTTTACCGGTGGCTATCTAGTGCCACTGTTGCCACTATTGTTTGAGTCTGGCGCGATCGATAGCCTCATTATTTATCCACCAGCCGAGCCAAGCGCCTTAGTCAATCAAGTGGCCATCAATACCGACAAGCGTATTGCGGCAGGCAAAAGCATCAATCCAGCGTTCTTTTATGCGGCGCTATTGTGGGAAAACTATCTGCATCAATTGGCAAAAGCTAAAAAGCGCAATATGCCGTTTGCTGAAGCACAAATGCATGCCGCTGGTAAAGTCATTGACCGTCAACGCATCAAAACCGCTATTCCAAAATTTGCTGAGCAGTTTATCCGTGATATCTGGATATTGCAGCCAAAACTTGCCGCTCCGCGTAGCAAGCAAATCGTTCAGCTCTCTGAGCATCCGCGCTTTCGTGCGGGTTTTGACTTTTTATTATTGCGTGAGCAATGCGGTGATGCTGAGCACCCATTGTCAGAGTCGACGAATGGCATGGGCGAGTGGTGGCAGACGTATCAGACATTGTCTGAACGAGAGCAGCAGCAAGCGATTGATGATTTTGATGAAAATATTCGCCGCGGTGCCTATAAAAAAGGGCAACGTAGCCGCGGACGCAATCGTCAAAAACCAGAAGCAAATATCACTGATCATTCACCATCTAATCAGAACAGTGCAAAACAAAGTAAAGCCAATACTAGTACTGATAAAGGTAGGAATGATCAGACAATGGTAAATGACCCATCAAATATCCCAGCACGCCGTCGTCGCGCTGTCAGTCAGACCAAAAACACTGGTAAAGAATATGATACGCAGCAGGTAAAGCAAGATAGCAATGAGCTTGCTCAGCTACAGCAGCTATCGCTTGCTGGTAATAACCAAGCGACAAACAAACGCCATCACTCTAAACCTGCGCCACTGTTCGTTATAGAGCACGAAAAAGTTGTGCCACCGCTACAAAAGCAGCTGCCAGCTGAGAGTGCATCGCAGCCGAAGCGCAAGAATGCACCTGTGCAAACGGATAAAGCTGATCGTTCAGATAGTACTCAGTTGTCTAAAGCTAATTCGTCAGAGGTTAAGGCATCATCTGATCAGGTAAAACCAACTCGCTCAATCGGCAGATCGCCTGCGCTTGTCAGTATGAATAACGAGCCGATTCCGCACAAGCGTCGCCGTCGTCAGCCTACTGTTGATAGTACAAATAGTGTCGAGTTGCAAAGTAAGAATGATAAAGAACAATCAACAGCGAAGTATGCGAGAAAAGCACCTAAGTCAGTAGCGACATCAGCTAGTCCAGCTGATACTACAGAAGCAAAAACTGTAGCGCGTGAAGGGACAAAGAAAGCGGCTACACCAACAAAGGCCAAGAAACCAGTCAAAGCAAAGACTGAGCAAGTTGATAGTAATCAAGCTCCTGCTGTTAAAGTGACCGATGATAAAGGCCCTGTGCCATCAAAACGCCGTCGCCGTCAGCCTAGTACTGAAAGTGCCTGATATGAATAACAGTATGAATGATAGTCACTGGGTTACCTGTTATGTGGGCCTAGGTAGCAATCTATCTAATGAGTTGGGCTCGCCTATAGACCATTTGCAGCAAGCGCTTGAAAGCATGAAAAAGAGTGAGAAAATACGCGAAAGTAGCGTGTCTTCTTTTTATGCCTCAGCGCCAATGGGTCCACAAGACCAGCCAGACTTTATCAATGCGGTTGCTGGGTTTGAAACGGTAATGACGCCTTTTGAGCTGCTTAGTTTTTGTCAGCAGTTAGAGAGCATGGCCAAGCGGGCACGTTTGCGCCGCTGGGGTGAGCGTAGTCTAGATGTCGATATTTTACTATATGGTGATATGCAGATTGCCGAACCACAGCTAACGGTTCCGCACGTTGGACTATGCGAGCGTAATTTTGTATTAATACCACTGCGAGAGTTAGCGCCACATTTGACTATCGTAGAAACACCAATAGCTGATTACTCACAAAGTCATGATTGGACAGGCTTAAAATTATTATCAAACGACTGATCTGCAGTGGCTTATCATAACTGATTAAGTATCAGATACTTTTTATGATAGCTCACTAACGCCAGCTAAAATGATAGACGTTGATAATTAAAGGCATTGCAAGTTAATTGAGGGTCATATGACAACATTATCTACGTTGAATAAATTTAAAAAAGAGGGTACTAAGTTTACTTGCTTGACGTGCTATGACTCAATGTTTGCACGGATGATGGATAAGGCACAGATCGATACGATTTTGATTGGTGATAGTCTAGGTATGGTCGTGCAAGGCCATGACTCAACACTACCTGTAACCGTCAATGATATGGCATATCACACAGCCAATATCGCCCGTAGTAATAAACACGCTTTGATATTGGCTGACCTGCCGTTCATGAGTTATGTGACGTTGCCAGAAGCCATTGCCAATAGCCGCCAATTGATGCAAGCAGGCGCGCATGTGATTAAGGTCGAAGGCGGTAGTGAGCTCTGTGAATTGGTGAGGACTTTAGCGCAAGCAGGAACGCCTACTTGTGTACATCTTGGTTTGACTCCGCAATCGGTCAATGTCTTTGGCGGCTATAAGATTCAAGGCCGCGGTGACGAAGCGGCTGACAAATTGCTCGCTGATGCTAAGGCAGTGGTTGATGCTGGTGCAGCGCTGTTGGTGCTAGAGTGTGTGCCGGCAGCACTTGCCAAAACAGTGACAGATGCTGTCGCTGTACCAGTCATTGGCATCGGTGCAGGCGCAGATACTGATGGTCAGGTACTGGTGATGCATGACATGCTCGGTATGGTACACGGTCGTGTGCCACGTTTTGTACATGACTTTTTGACCGATGAGCGTAACAGTGCACATAGTATTGAAGGGGCTTTTGCGTTATATCAGCAATCAGTACGTGAGGGCAGTTTCCCAACTGAACAGCATCAATTTAGCTAATCTATTTGAGCTTTCAAATATCAGAATATTGAAATATAAGAAAAACTACCATGTCTCCAATTATTTATCATGATATCCCATCACTACGTGCAGCGCTTCAGCCTTATCGTGGTCACCAAATTGACAAACAAGACCGTCAGCAGCGTATTGCGTTAGTACCAACAATGGGCAATCTGCATCAGGGTCATCTAGAGCTGGTAAAAATTGCTAAACAGCATGCGGATATCGTCGTCGTTAGTATTTTTGTCAATCCTACTCAGTTCGGTGTGGGCGAGGATTTTGATAGTTATCCGCGTACACTAGACGAGGATGTGGCTAAGCTTGCCACTGTTGGTGCAGATTATGTGTTTGCGCCAAGCGTTGATGCGATGTACCCAGTATTACCACCACCGACTACTGTATTAGCTGGCGCTATTAGTAGCCAACTATGTGGTCAATCACGTCCTGGTCATTTTGATGGCGTTGGTATCGTTGTCTCTAAGCTTTTCAACATTGTGCAACCAGATGTGGCGATATTTGGCCAAAAAGACTATCAGCAGCTGGCTATTATTAAGCAGTTGGTGCGTGATTTGAGCTACTCAATTGAGATTATTGGTGCACCTATTATTCGTGCTGATGATGGGCTAGCGCTCTCCTCACGTAATCAATACTTAACCGAATCTGAGCGACAAGTTGCGCCTATACTGCATCGAGAGCTACAAGATTTGGCAAAGCAGTTGAAAGGTGGTGGTATTAGTCAGCAAGCGTTTGAATCATTACTAAAAGACAAGCGTACACGCATTAGTGATGCAGGTTTCACGATCGATTATCTAGAAGTAAAAACTGAAGCGCTGGGTTCTGTCGTAAGTGACTCTACAACTTTCAATATAGAAAATAAAAACATTGTTATTTTGGTTGCAGCATGGCTGGGACGCGCACGTTTATTGGATAATCAGTTAGTAGTGGTGGGGTAAACCCTTCGGTACATAATGTATCGGATGCAATGAACTAGAATGGGTAGATCATGGATATAAGTCAGGATCAAAGCGAGAATCAAGCTGCATCGACAACGCCAAAAATATCAGCGCCAAAAATATCAACGGATAAGCTCAGCATTCTAGTGGTATCAGGCCGTTCAGGATCAGGCAAAACATCAGTGTTAAATATCCTAGAAGATTTAGGATATTACTCTATCGATAATCTACCGTTGTCTCTATTGCCGAGCGCCGCCCACAAGCTGGTAAAAGAGAGCGGTATCAATCGCATTGCGCTAGGTGTTGATATACGGACGCCACGAGCTGATCTGTCCAATTTTGCAGCAATCTATGCTTCTTTGAAAGAAACCTATGGGGCGCAAGCGGTACAAGTCCTATATGTGACCGCACAGGAGAGCACCCTAATAGCACGTTTCAATGCGACGCGCCGTGTACATCCACTCATGTCTCAGGATGTCGATAGTGATAATGCAAACCATGTCGTATTTAATCTACCTGCCGCGATCAAAAAAGAAGTTGAGCTGTTAAAGCCCATCTCCAGTCAAGCAGATATCAAGATCGATACAACGACTTTAAATATTCATCAGTTAAAAGACAGGTTACGCGAACACATTGGCATGGACAATCAAATTGTCATTAACCTACTGTCATTTGGTTTTAAGCACGGTAGTCCCATTGATGCTGACTTTGTATTTGATGTCAGGATTTTGCCCAATCCACATTGGAATCCTGAGCTACGTGCCTCGACAGGGCTCGATGCTGAAGTCAGCACGTTTTTTGCAGAGTATCCTGAAGTGGCTGAAATGCTAGATGATATCGATAAGTTTTTGACACGTTGGCTACCAGAGTTTTTGCATAATAATCGTCATACAGTGACGGTTGCAATCGGTTGTACCGGCGGTAAGCATCGTTCAGTATTTATCACCGATCATCTACAGCGTCGCCTCGCTGATACGATGCCAGAAGGTGTAAAGGTACTGGCAAAACATCGCGAAAAAAGTCGTTGGTAGTTGTATTCAGCACTATTAATTTATTACTTGTTATTTTGGAAAGCTTTTATGATTGACTGGTCAGAACAAGATATGCGCGTTTCGCGCACAGAGCTCAAAAAAGCCCACGAGCGCTTACAGCAGTTATCCATACCACTCGCTAGCCTCTCAAAAAAGCAGTTAAAAACGTTGCCAGCCAGCGATTATTTTATGGCGGAACTCATGGCATTAGCTGACATTACTAGCGCCAATGCCCGTAATCGCCAGACCAAACGCGTCGGTAAGCTCATCAGCGAAGAAAATCGCCACGAGTTGGTCAAGGCATTGTTTGATGCGTTTTTCCCCAAGGAGCAGGTGTCTAAAATTGAAAGTTGGTACGATCGCCTAAATATCAATGATGAGGGAACGCTCAAGCAATTTGTAAAACAATACAAAGCTTCTGAACATAATAGTATGTATCAGTTACTATTGTGGATTGAATACGCCAAGCATATGCAAGATGATGAGTTGATGGCGGAATCAAAAGAAGACTTGGCAACTTATATTCGCGAAGTGGCGATCTTGTCGCAATTGAAAAAATAGACCTCTCAGACGATATGGACGTGTACCCCAATACAAAAAAGCCAATCAATGACTGATTGGCTTTTTTGTATGCGCTGTATAAGCTTGTATATAGAGGCTATTTTTTCTCAGCGCGGGCTTTATCGACTAGATATTCAACCACTTTAGGCACTTTAGCATCTTCACCTGTGACCACATATTTGCCTTGTACGACTACAGCAGGTACGCCAGTAAGCTGATAGCGCTTAGCGCCTTCTTGTGAGCGACCAATTTTAGTACCGACAGCAAATGAGTTGTAAAGACTGTTGAATTTCTTCTCATTCACGCCTTTTGATGCATACCATTTGCTCAATGATGATTGATCAAACAGTTTTTTGCCATCTTTATGAATCGCATCAAACAAGGCAGAATGGGTTTTGTCTTCAAATCCTAAAAGCTGAGCGGCATAAAAACCACGAGCATTGGCTTCCCAAACAGGGTTTAGTGCTGCTGGTGTTTTGAAGAATACGACATCTTTGTCTTTGGTTTTTGCCCATTTTTCCATGTGTGGATCGAGAATATTACAATGCGGGCAACCGTACCAGAAAAACTCACGAACAATAATAGCATCACCGCTGATGGTCTCTGGATTGTCTAGCACACGATAATCTTTTCCAGCGACATAGTCTGCAGCTTGTGCGCCCATAGAAGCAAGTCCAATGGCCATTGCCAGACCAGTCAATGTAATGACACGTTTCATACTTTATCCTTAAGATGTAGGGATTTAGAGTTTGTTAAAGGGTTTGTGTATCTATGGCGCTTATAATACATGATATCTGAGCGAAAAGAATTTCAATATACTTAAGTGACATAATATTGAGTATCACCAATACAATATTGAGGTATCGACTATGATAACGTAAAACGTGGGCGCTTGTGAATCGGATTCTTAACCGACAGTTGTAAAGCTGTTAGCTATTATTTAAGGTATCTTACTTACGCTGCTTTGTATTTTTATCAATATTATCCGCTCATTTATATTTTTAGATCAGATCTCTCTATACTAGGAGTAATTGTCGATAATATGAATGAATATTTTTATAATAGGCCGTATAACGGCGCTATTACAAAGCAGCTGGCACACAAACTTAGGTGTTTGCCCAGTCTATTCACAATCAGTGACGATGTACTTACGACAAAGAAGCTGCGCTCATGATAATATTGAACACATAATCGTGCACCTTCTACGATAATAACGATAACGACAACAAAGGAAATACTATGAGCTCAGCCTTATCTTCTTCGCCAACATCGAGCGATACAACCAAAAAACGCTTCGATGATACAGTAACGAATACGATAAACGTCGATCCCAGCGAAGTCGAAAAATTTAACAACTTGGCGAGTGAATGGTGGAGCAATACAGGTGCATTTGCAACCTTACATGAAATCAATCCATTACGCTTAAATTGGATAGAAGAAAACGTCAAACGGGGTTATCAAAACGACGCTAACAATGGCAACAAAACTGGCGCGATCAAAACAGCAGAGCAGGGGCTCGCTGACAAAAAAGTACTGGATGTCGGCTGCGGCGGTGGCATATTGTCGGAATCTATGGCGCGCCGCGGTGCGGATGTGACAGGGATTGATTTGGGCACTGAAAATCTCAAGGCCGCAACCGTACATGCCTCACAGGGCGGGTTAGAGAACACATTGCGCTATCAGCATATTCCAGTTGAAGAGCTAGCAAAAACGCATGCAGGTCAGTTCGATGTGGTGACCTGTATGGAGATGCTGGAGCACGTGCCTGATCCTAGCTCAATTGTACAAGCGTGTTATGAGCTACTAGCCCCTGGCGGCGTCTGCGTGCTCTCAACCATCAATCGCAACCCAAAATCGTATTTGTTTGCCATCGTTGGGGCAGAGTATGTATTGCGATTGCTTGATCGCGGTACGCATGATTATGCCAAATTTATCACGCCAGCTGAGCTAGACAAAATGGCCATCAATACAGGATTTGCACGCCAAGATATCATCGGTTTGCATTACAATCCCTTGACCAAGCGTTATTGGCTTGCTCAAAATGTCGATGTCAATTATATGATCGCCGTTCAAAAGCCACTGGGTTAACATTGTCAGGGACCAGCGATATCCATTGTATTTTTATTAAACACGTTATCAATCTCAAGAGCATCCACTATGAGCCAATTTGTAAAAGCTGTTTTATTTGACCTTGATGGCACGTTAATCGATACTGCCGCGGACTTTGTGCGTATCATTGGTAAAATGAGCCTTGAAAATAATTGGCAGGCGCCGCTTGAGACAGAAATCCGCGAGCAAGTTTCTGCGGGTGCATCCGCTATGGTGCAATTGATGCTCAGACATAACGATCAGCTAGAGGTTGGCGAGGACGAGTTACTTAATTTTCGTCAACAGTTCCTAGATGACTATGAAGCCGACATCTGTGTCGATAGCTGCTTGTTTGATAGCCTTGACGCAGTGCTGGCAGATCTAGAGAGCAAAGGCGTACCGTGGGGTATTGTCACCAACAAGCCCCGCTATCTGGCAGAAAAACTGCTCAATAAAATGCAACTTGATGAGCGCTGTGCCGCTTTGGTCTGTCCAGACGATGTATCACGCTCAAAACCGGATCCTGAGCCGATGTATATGGCCCTAGAGAAACTGGGTATCCCTCGCGGTGCTGCTGGCTCTGTGCTCTATGTGGGCGATCATATCCGTGATATCGAAGCGGGCAACGCCGCTGGTATGCCAACCATTTTGGCCGCTTATGGTTATATTCCACCTGAAGATCAAAAAACGCTCAAAAAGTGGGGAGCTGACTATATTGTTGAGACCCCTGAGCAGTTGAACAAATTGCTGCTTTCTTCTGGCAAATTTGAGTATTTATAGACTGGTTTTTGGGTAGTAAATGGTCAGTATGAGTCATCTTGAGTTCATACTGATAAGCATATATTTTAATGATTCAACGATAAGTAGTGAGTAATACCATGAGTGACAATATCAATCAGCCAGCTAATCAGAAAAACAACCAAAAAAACGTTCAAAGTCTTACTCAACCTTTGACTCATGACGATATTCGCAATTTTGTGCCACCTACTCATTGTCTAGATGGAAAAACTATCTTAGTGACAGGTGCAGGGGATGGTATCGGCCGTGTTGCGGCACTGACTTATGCTCGTTATGGTGCTACGGTGTTGCTCTTGGGTCGTACCAGCAGTAAGCTTGAGTATGTCTATGACGAGATTGAGAGCCTTGGCGGTAAACAGCCTGCTATGTTGCCGATGAATCTAGAAGGGGCAACCTATGCTGAAATGCAGCAGCTAGAAGGATTGATTGATAAAGAAGTTGGTCAGCTGGATGGTGTTTTGCATAATGCTGGTGTGCTTGGACAATTGACGCCACTTGAGATGTATGACGTTGATACATTCGCTCAAGTCATGAAGGTTAACTTTACAGCGACCTTTATGCTCACCCAAGCATTGCTACCACTGCTAAAAGATGCCGATCATGGCTCTATCGTCTTTACGTCTAGCACTGTAGGTACGCATCCTCGTGCGTTTTGGGGCGCTTATGCGCTCTCTAAGCAAGCGGTTGAAGGTATGAGTGATATCTTCACGCAAGAAACTCAAAACACTACCAACCTGCGCTTTAACTGTGTCAATCCGGGTGCTACTCGCACCAATATGCGCGCTCATGCTTATCCAGGGGAGAACCCTATGAGCTTAAAAACACCTGAAGATATTATGGCAGGCTACGTCTGTTTGATGAGTGATGCGAGTATTGGCGTGCGCGGGCAAGTTGTTGAGTTGCAGCCAAAAGATTAACAGTGATATTTTTGCTTTATGTGGTCATGTTCTATTTATGATATTGCGACGATTATTAGGTTGTAATCAGTCGTACCTAGCCCCATATATTTGTTATTAAAGAACTTATATACAAAATAATGACTAATAAAAAACAAATAGGATAAAATTATGGCAGGTGGCTGGTCAAGAGATGGTGCTGAGCATGAGCAAATGGATGCAACGGTCAATGATGCGTTAGAGCGCGCAAGACGCTCATTGCCAACAGGTGTGAGTGCAGAATTTTGTGACGAATGCGGTAATTCTATTCCGGAGGCGCGGCGACTAGCGGTGCCTGGTATCCAGCATTGCGTCAGTTGCCAAACAGCGCTTGAGCAAGAGGCAAAGGCGGTGGAGCTATTTAATCGTCGCGGCAGTAAAGACAGCCAATTGCGCTAAAAGGAAGAAGAAAGCAAAAGGGCGGGCATTGCTAGATAACATAGCAATGCCCGCCTTTTTTCTGTCTGTTGCTATATAACCATTGCCATCAGTTCGCGATCGCAATCCTCCCAATTTATAGAAGCTGCTGACGCTTTGGCATCATGCTCAGTTTCTGTTTTTTCTGTAGCTGTATCTACAGCATTGCCTAGTTGCAAAATAATTTCCAATCGACTATCAGTATGTGGATCGATTGTTTTGGTGGATAGACTACCAGGGTTAAAATTGATCTGCAGCCAGCCATCAGAAGTATGAACCACGCCTTTGATGCGTTGCCAATTTGGCAGTGCTAACAACCAATTCTGTAAATCGTCAGCGTTTAGTATGTAGTGTGCAGGTAATCGCCATCCAGCCAACTGAAAATCCTGCTGCTCTTCATGATAGCGATAGGGCAGATCACTATTAGCACTAGCCTGAGCTTCTGTCTCATCGGTAGATGAACTCGATGATGGTACAGTTGCTAAAGAATGGGCTTGAGATTGCAAGCCGATCATCGGTTTGTGAAGATGAGCGATACTGACTTTTCGTTGATTTGCAATGATATGGCTGGGCTTGTCGAGTTGGTAGTTTAGACCTGCTATGTATTCCTTGGTTAATGGGGTGTTTGATGCGTCTGTTGTCTCAGTTGTTAGTTCGGATACTGCCCAAATGATTTTTGCATGTGAGTTTAGCGTGGCTATCCACTCTATCAAGGTGTGTTTTTCGCTACTACTTAGTTGATCATAGCGATTGACGATCAGCACATCGGCATCACGAACATGCGCTTGAAAACCCTCATGGTCACGATACTTAATCTGTTGCCACTGCTCGCCACTCAGTACAGTTATCACCGCATTCATCTGTAGTGCGGTTTGCCAATGCGGCGCACTGAGCTGTAATATCAGCTCGCGTGGATGTGCCAATCCTGTGGGTTCAATAAGCAGTCTTCGCGGGTGATGGTCATTAAGCAGACGACTGATCGCAATTTGTAAGGGCAGTTGACTGGTACAGCAAATACAGCCGCCACTGACTTCACGCATGGCGATATTCTGTTGCTCAAGATCGTTATCTTGAGAGCTTGCCAATAGTGCACCATCAATCCCGATACGGCCAAACTCATTGATTAATAGAGCCCAGCGCTCGTCATTAGGTTTTGTGGCAAGTAGCTGATTGATGACGGTGGTTTTGCCAGCACCTAAAAACCCTGTCACTAACGTGCAGGGTATGTTTTGAAAAATAATAGGGTTTTTCACAGGTATGCTCATCATATCGGCACGTATTTATGAATAACCAAACACGGCCTATATTAAAAGAAATGTCATCAGTCAAAGGTTATTCACTCTTGACGGTTTCTACCTCAGCTTCATCAGGAACGAACACATAACCCACACCCCAAACCGTTTGAATGTAACGGGCCTGTGATGGATTGTCTTCAATCAAGCGACGCAAGCGTGATACTTGCACATCAATAGAGCGTTCCATCGCACCCCACTCACGACCACGAGCAAGGTTCATCAACTTGTCACGGGTCAACGGCTCACGTGGATGCTGAACTAAAGCCTTTAACACCGAAAACTCACCTGTCGTCAAAGTGACGACATTCCCATCACGTTTGAGCGTGCGAGTCGATAGATCTAGTGTCCATGGACCAAATTCAACCACTTCTAATTGGTGACTTGGTGCCCCTGGAAGCTCACGGTTTTGACGACGCAACACGGCTTTGATACGCGCCAATAGCTCTTTTGGGTTAAACGGCTTAGGCAGGTAATCATCTGCACCCGCTTCCAAACCTGCGATACGGTCAGCATCGCCACCTTTGGCGGTCAACATAATGATTGGAATGTCCGCATTGTCTTCACGTAGGCGCTTACAGATGCTGATACCGTCTTCGCCCGGTAGCATCAAATCTAACACAACCAAAGAGAAGAGCTCACGTTGCATGAGTTTGTCCATCTGACTACCATCATGGGCAGTACGAACGACGAAACCATCGTCTTCTAGGAAGCGCTGTAGCAAAGAGCGCAGGCGAGCGTCATCATCGACAACTAAAATACGCTGAGTCAAAGTATCGGGGCTGTTGTTATCAGTCATACAGGCATCCTCTTATAAAAATTATTGTTAGCAGAAATGACGAGTAAAAAGCGATGAATAAAGCACTGCCATTAATTGTCGTTATTTAATGATGGATCAAAACAAGCACGTCATAAAATCAAAAACTATTGTTCAATATATCAGCACATCTCAATATTTGTGCTATGGATACTTTAGTGTATAAGATTGCACTGCGAATTGCATCACTCATAAGAATAAATGCTGTATGCGTTTGTTTAACAAGGCTACAGAACGTTTGATATAAAACGTTTTATGCCGCAAAACAGGCGATAATTAACGAAAAGATAAAAAGGATTTTTATTCATGCAGCTTTTGCTATAATGCAAAACTACATTTCTCAACGATTGATACGTATATGAGTAGCACTGATACCTTAACGTCATCTCAAACCTCGACAAATGCACAGGTTTTGGATGCAACCACACACGCGAATATTCACGACAAGCTTGCTCGCGCGCTTGGCATTAAGACTGCTCAAGTCAATGCGTTTGTGAAGCTTTATGATGAAGGCGCAACGGTTCCTTTCATTGCGCGTTACCGCAAAGAAAAGACGCAGAACCTTGATGACGCGCAGCTGCGTGCTCTCGAGAAGTCTCTGAATTATGAGCGTGACATGGCCACCCGTCGCCTCAAAATCACTGAGTTACTGAGCACACAGGGCAATCTGACCGATGAGCTACAGACGCGTATCGATAACGCGACGTCTAAGCTTGAGCTTGAAGACATCTATCTGCCATATCGTCCGCGTCGTCGTTCACCGGCTGCCAAAGCACGTGCCGCTGGACTCGATGCTGCTGCGCAAGCTGTCTTGACGCAAGAGATCACCCCGACAGAGGCGCTGGCTGATTATCAAGTTCAGTCAAGTATCACTGATGATAGTGGTAATGAGATCGACGTTGACTTTAGCGATATCGACAAGCAGCTTGCTGGTGTGCAAGCCATTATCGTTGATGAGTGGACGCAAGCATTGGGGTTGTTGGATAACTTACGCAATGGTTTTGCCAAAACTGCCAGTATCGTATCGAGCGTTGCGAGCGAAGAAAAGCGTGAAGTTGGCGAAAAGTTCAAAGACTACTTTGAGCATAGCGAAAGCCTGGCTCGACTGCCAAACCATCGCCTATTAGCGATGTTACGCGGTCGTCAAGAAAACGTCTTGGGTCTAAAAATCGAAGGCGAAGACGCACCGTTTATCGAAAAAATTATCAATCATTTCGATGTCGATGCCAAAGCGCCAGCAGCACGCCGTGAGTTTTTGATAGAGGCGGCCAGTAGTTTGTGGAAAGACAAATGGCGTCCACATATCGAGCACCGCTTACTGACCGAAAAGCGCCTAGCTGCAGAAGCAGATGCGATTGATGTGTTCGCTAGTAACTTACAGCATTTATTGATGGCTGCACCAGCAGGCCCTAAAGTGATCTTAGGTGTCGATCCTGGTATCCGTCATGGCGTAAAAATGGCTATTGTGGATGCGCAAGGTCATGTCATGTTAGATAGCGAAGAAAAACCTGTCATCGCAACCGTTTATCCGTTTGCCCCTGACAACAAAATGGATGAAGCCAAAAAAGTCATTGATGAGCTATTAAGCACTTATAACGTTGATTTGGTCGCGATCGGTAATGGTACGGCAAGTCGTGAAACCGATGCGATGATTAAAGAGATTTTGGCCGCGAACGCTGCACTTAAAGCCAAAGCTGTCATCGTCAATGAATCAGGCGCTTCCGTCTATTCGGCGAGCGAGCTTGCTAGTGATGAGCTTGCCAATTTAGATGTGTCGGTGCGCGGTGCGGTGTCTATCGCACGCCGCTTGCAGGATCCATTGTCAGAGCTTGTCAAAGTCGATCCAAAAGCCATCGGTGTAGGTCAGTATCAGCATGATGTGAACCAAAACCAGCTCGCAGATAGTCTTGATAAAGTCACTCAAGATAGCGTGAATGCGGTTGGTGTTGATGTAAATACAGCGAGTCCTGCTATTTTGGCACATATTGCGGGTCTGAACCGTAATGTGGCGCAGCAAATCGTGACTTATCGCCGTGAGCATGGGGCATTTGATAGCCGTGAAGCACTCAAAAATGTCCCACGTCTAGGCGTTAAGACGTTTGAGCAAGCAGCAGGTTTCTTACGTATTCATAATGGTAGCAATCCACTAGATGCGACAGGCGTGCATCCAGAGAGCTATGCGTTGGTCGACAGCCTGTTAGTACAAGCCGACAAACCGCTGTCAGAAGTCATCGGTAACGATGGTGTACTGAATGCTATCGATACGACTGCGCTGCCTGCTAACGATGATAATATCAGCGTAAAAGCGATTATCGAAGAGCTTGCTAAACCTGCACGCGATCCACGTCCTGAGTTTAAAACGGCTAACTTCCGTGATGATGTCAATAGTATCAAAGATTTGAGCGAAGGTATGCAGCTTGAAGGCGTGGTCACAAACGTAACGGCCTTTGGCTGTTTCGTTGATGTCGGTGTACATCAGGATGGTTTGGTCCATATATCTCAGATGGCCAATGACTTTGTCGCAGATCCCATGAACCGCGTCAAACCTGGTGATATCGTATCGGTTCGTGTTATTTCTATCGATGAAAAACGTGGTCGTATCGGATTCAGTATGAAGCCTGAGTCTGAAAAACCTGTCCGTACGGCTGCTAAGTCTACTGCAACCAGTACAGATGGTGAAAAAGTGAGCCGTCCACGCAGTAATCAAGCGAATAGTGACCGTCCAAATAATAGTCGTTCTGCTGCTGATAAGCGTTCGTCTAAGCCACGTGGTAAACGTCAGGATAATACGAATAGTAACCGTAGCAAACCGATCAAAAACGATAAAGCGGAAGCACCTAGTAAAATGGGTACACTTGGCGCCTTGTTACAAGAAGCTGGCGTGACTAAAACTAAGAAATAGCCAAAATTTATAGCCGTGTGCAACAAAAAAGGCAGCCAATTGGCTGCCTTTTTTGTGTCACTTATTGATAGTAGTAAACTATTAATCATACTATTCAATCAAGCACTGTCATTATTAACGAATGGTGAAACGACGGTTTTCGTTAAATTCCACTTGACCAGGCTGAGTCGCTAAAAGCTCACCACGACGGTCTTTTTTCTTTTCTTGTAAGGTAATCTCGACTGGCTTTTCGCGCATGTCAGCAGGTGTTGCTTGGCTGCTTTGAACGTCATTTGTCATCTGAGTAGGGCGTTCAGCGGTAGCACGGGCCTGAGCCAATTCAGCTCTGGCTTGAGCAACTTCAGCTTTAACTTGATCTTCAGACATTTTTTCGTCCGCTGTAACGGTCATATCTTCGTCCATGTCACCTTCTTCAGATTCCATATCGTCATTTATCGCGTCCATGTTGTTGTTATCAACAGCACCCGGTTGAGTAGCGACAAGCTCGCCATCAGGGCCTTCTATTTCGGCTTGCAAAGTATTATCGACAGGAGTGGTACGCATATCTGCTAGCATAATGTCACTGGTATTGACAGGTGCAGCTATTGCTGCCGCTGGCAAAACAAGGGTCGCTCCTAAGACTAACGATAAAATATTTTTTCTCATTAAAAAACTCCAAATTCAATAAATGAACAATGATTAAAAACAGCTGCCATATCTATATATAATTATGTCTAAAATGCAGATAATTGAGGACAGCCAGATTTTGGTTTGACCTTACTATAATTTGTAAAAACAAAGTACCAGTTATATAACAGACATTTCAGTAGTAAACTCATTAAGGTTCTAACAGCTTGGTATATTGTTGTGACGTTATGAAACTATTAAACCCACATCTCATTTAAGAAATGAAGTAAGCATTTGGATCTATTTTATTCAACAATGATATATTTACCAGTATTTGTATCGATAACAGGCTGCTAAAAACCTTTATCTGGCACACGAACTACTGGAAAATTTTGACTAATATCAATTCGATCAATAACATTGTTTTAGAGAAATATTTTTACTAGAGGATGTTTTTTGAAGTGAACTTTGATTAAAATTTTTAAATGAATATTCTCTATAATAACCAAACCATAACGTATTTTATCCTAGCGTATTGAGGAGAATATGGCTGTGACATTAGACTAAAAATCTGTAGCATAATGTACTAAAAAATCGAAAAGCCGCAACATTGATTACCAAAAAAGTACGCTATTAGTATTCGCTAATATGATAGCTGAGCGCTATAAAATTTGCGTATTAAAAAACCGCACCTTGTTATCAAGATACGGTCATTAAAATCATCAGCGTTAATAAATCATTATTTAAATGTTTTACATTCGGTTAACCATCGATAACTTCAAAGCTTAGACCTGAATGTTCTTCTAAACGGGCTATGAGCTTATCACCCATCGCAGAGGCAGGCGTCCAGAATCCGCCGCCAACGTCTTCTTTACTGATATCTTGTGCCAGACATAATGCTGCCTGCGCGAGCATACGAGAAGTGCTACCGTAACCAGGATCTTTATCGCCGGTAACTTTGACCGTGATGGTGTCGTTTTTAGCTGTTTGACCGAAATGGCGAATATCAAAGTAGCCATTTTCCTGCTCATCCTTAGAAGGGCCTGTGCCTGCTTTGGGCAATACATGCTTGGACAATAACTCACGGCTTGGTTTAATCATCATGGCAGTGGCAAATCCTAGTAGACCCGCGCTCATCGCGTAGCTTGATAACTTACCTTTGACACCATCTTTCATCCACATGGCTTCGTCATATTTAAAATCGCGACCGTATTCATAACCAAGTAGCTGGTTACTGCGATGGACAATACGTGTGTTGATACTCGCCATCACAAAGGGCGCCAACCAACGTTTATGGGTGCTGTCGTATTCTGGTTTGCTGACATTGTCTTGACGTACATTGGGCACATCTGTGTCATCGTTTAGCAGATAAGGGTTGGCTACTTGCTGACGGCGTGATTTATCTTCACCAACTTCTTCAAATATCGTAGCCATCGAGGCAATCGTACCACCAGAGATGCCGCCTTTTGCCGCTTTTACGCGCATGTGAATCACGTTACAAGCTTCTCCGAACTTCTCTTCTGCTTTGGTTTGCGTAAAGTAAACGCCCAAATCTGATGGGATAGAATCAAAGCCGCAAGAGTTGACAATCCGTGCGCCGCTTTGTTTGGCAGTATCTTGATATTTGTCCATCATGTCTTTGATAAAGATCGCTTCACCAGTAAGGTCGACGTAATCGGTACCATTTTCGGCACAAGATTTAATAAGAGGCTCACCATATTTGAGGTAGGGGCCGACGGTTGAGATGATGACTTGTGTCTGTTTGGTCATCTCATCAAGGCTGGCAGAGTCTTTACTATTGGCAATGATAATATCTACTTTGCTCTCAAGTTTCGACTGTAGCTCATTGAGTTTTTCTTCATCACGTCCTGCAATTGCCCAAGTGACCTTAGAGCCATCTTTATTTTTAGCATTGGATAAAAAATTGGTTAAATAGTGAGCGGTGATTTGTCCGACAAAGCTTGTTGCGCCATATAAGATGACGGCATAAGGGCGGTTGTCGCTAGTATCTTGTTGTGCGGGTTTTGTGGTATCCGTCTCGGTACTCATAAGTATTGTCCTTAATAGATTGGATGATAATGTGATTTTAAACTATAGTTAAATCTTTATAAAATCGATACAGCCCATATCATGAAACAGTTTAGGTAGATTATTCTCCATCCACCCTTGGCGCAGAAACTTAGCCTGTGCCCACTTTTTCTCGATAGGGTTTAGATCAGGGCTGTACGGCGGCAGCCAAAGAATACGATGGCCATGCCTATTGAGTAGTTTTTGAATGCGTCTACTTTTATGAAACCGAGCGTTATCCATGACAATCACGCACTTGGTTTTAAGACTTGGAATAAGTGTGAACTTACACCAGTCATAAAATATATTGCTATTGATGTTCTGCTCAAAGTAATCAAGGGCAAACAGCATCTTTTCATAGAGAGCTCCGATGACATTCGTTCGTCTCGGAGCTTGCCAGTTGTAGCTATCGATACAGGGTTTACCTATCGGTGCATAGCCATGAGAACGAATGGTTTCAGCCTCAAAGCCGCTTTCATCCAT